>JADILZ010000070.1 GCA_017695065.1 Candidatus Cryptobacteroides excrementipullorum | reverse complement strand
ATGCAGAATTCCAGGCAGAGGCATTTCTTCAAGAGGTGCGTTGAGTACGCCGCGAAGGTTTATGACTCAGGGAGCAGGAGAGGCGGCGGGTATTCGGACATCCCGCCGGTGTATTTCATCGGGATAGTGAGTGCGGACATGGGGTTCGACCGGAGCGGGGAGAGGTGGCGAGACAGGTACATCTCGAGCTACGGATTCATGGAAAAGGAGAGCCATGAGGTTGCGGAAGAGACAATTTTGATTAATTTTGTGGAGCTGGACCGGTTCACGAAGGGCCTGGAAGAGAGCGAGGGGATAATAGAGAAGTGGTGCTATGCGCTGAAGCACATGTGGAAGCTGCACGGGCTGCCTGATGGATTGAGGCAGACGGTATTCGAGAGGCTGTTCGAGGCGTGCGAGATAGCGAGGTTCAGCCCGGAGAAGAGACTCAGATACGAAAAGGAGATGATAACGGAAAGGGACTACAGGAACATACTCGAGACCGCCCGCGAGGACGGCTTCGCCGAGGGTGAAGCCAAAGGTCTTGCTGAGGGTGAAGCTAAAGGCCTGGCAGATGGCGAGGCCAAAGGCCGTGCCGAAGAAAAAGTTTCAATAGCCAGGGCCATGCTGGCCTCAGGGATGGATATTCCTCTGATTTCATCTCTGACCGGGCTCCCGGAGGAAGAGGTCAAGAGACTGTAATACAAATCGGAACGTTAATGATTTCCTCAGGAAATCCTGTCTGTCTACCCCAGCCACCCCTCGCCGGGGGGGGCCTGCTCCTTAATAGGTAATTCGATGTAATCAGATGAATTAAATTCAATCAACGGAATGAAGCGCACCTGCCTGATATGTCCGTCCGGAGGGACGGGGAGGGAACTGAGGGGCTCATGCATCGACATAGCATGCAGACCGCTTGTAATCAACCAGTTCTGGATGTATGAAGGACATATGGATACCGACAGGATAAAAGACTCCCTTACCGAAATACTTGAAATGTATCCGTCGCTGGCCGGGAGGATGTCGGGAGACAGGATTATCTGCAACGGTGCAGGAGTACTTTTCGAGTATAGCAGCTTCCCAGAGACATCTTCCAGGGACATATCGAGGATGGAAATCCCTGGAGAGCGCTACGGGGCGACATTCGATGTGAAAGCTGCAATGGCAGGGAAATCCTCGCTCATGAGCGTGAAGGTAAGCCGCCTTAAAGACGGTACATTATTGAATGTCAAGTGCTCCCATTTCTGTGCTGACGGGGACGCCTTCTACACGATGGTACGGAACTGGGCTTCGGAAACAAGAGGCGAGACTGCAGTACGCCGCCCCATTTATGACCAGGATGCGCTCCCGGGCATACTTGCAGTCTCGCCCCTGTACAGTGAACTTGCAGCCATGCACAGGTCTTACTCTTGATCCGGAGATGCAAGGGAGGTGCGCCCATTATCTGACATCGAATCCTGAAAGCAGCTGCAGCTGGTCGGACGGCGGGGTTTCCCCGGGCATCAGAGGGAGGAGTACAGTATATTGCGTACTGCTGATCCCGTCCACGACAGAGACATTCCCGAGCCAAGAACCGAGCATGTCGATTTCCGCCTGCTTCTCCTCCTTCATGGCCTTCACGACAGCACTGCATTCCTTTACGACCTCCCTGCATGTCTTGAGGACCTTACCGTACGCTATGGCCTTTAAGCCCAGTTCCGGCAGCCCGAGGTTTGCATTCACATAGGCAAGGCCCAGATTTACCAGGTCCATATCCAGTTCCCTCAGCCTTTTCATCTCCTCCAGACAGGCCCGGTACCTCTGCGGGATATCGATATAGTCGCCATTGTTGAGCTTGTCCTCATCATCTATTTTTATGGATATGGCCTTGCATATCTCCCCTGTCGAGGTCTCAAGATACGTAGTGTATATCTTGTATGCAGGGTCCGTATCCTCTATGAGCAGGACAGTCCTGGAATACGCTTCAGTACATCCGGATATGTACGAATCCACATTCTGCGAACCTGAAAAATCAGGACGTTTCCATTGGACACCTATACTTTTGTCCGTATGGTGAGGTTCAGTAACCACGCTCCTGGAAAGCCTGGACGCCTTAGGGATATCCAGAGCCAGGACATCTTTCGTCAGCTTTATATCGTAGAAGACGTACTGCCCGGAAGTATTGTTCGTATTTGCAAGCCAGAACATGAGCTGTCCGCACCCGTTGACAGGCACCGTGACAGTCTGCGGCTCCATTGTCTCATATACCGTAAGCTCGGCAACTACCTTCTGGTCGGCTCCGATAAGCAGGGTTTCTTTATAATCGGACGGGATTTCCGAAAACGGGCGGTAGCAGGCGACAGTAAAAGTCAGGCTGTTGTATTGCCCGTATGTATTGAACGCCGCACATGAATTCTCTATGGCAGTCCCTCCTGCCGCAAGCATCAGCAACGATGCCGCACCTATGAGTGTACTCCCTACAACAGCCCCGCCGACAGCCGCACCTGCAGCGACGAACGCCGAACCTACAGCCGCACCTCCTATGGCCCCCGACATTGCATTGTCCGTCCCGGACAGGACTCCATGGTCAAGAGAAAAATGTACACTGGTCTGGAGCATGAAACCCTTGTTGATGCGTGTCCCGTCCGGCATTTCGAAATATCTCCTCTGGGTACTTCCGTCGTAGAATATCTTGTCCCGCTCATCCTCCTTTGTCGAGACATAATGAAGGTAAGGAGCGCCGAGGTCTATCAGGTCCGTCTCATACGGGCACTCCGGCATCGGATGTACAAAAAGATCATTTTCGACAGGCTCTCCCCTGTAAACCACAATATCTGCAATACCGTAAGCCCCCACATCCAGGTTCCCCGACCCTCCGTTTTCAAACCGGAGCTTCCTGCATTTGCCTATAGGTAGGGTGAAATGCTTGTTCGGATAAGTCGCTTTCATAGGCTCCTCGAGGATAAGCCTGTCATCGGCATAGACCCTTATCACGTCATTTGTCATCGCCCAGCTCTTGCCCACATAACCAGCGGTGAAACTCACATAGTCGAACTCCCTGCCGAGATCGAATACCGCATACGAAACGATATTGTCATTCCAGAAATCGGCCTTTTCATACAGGATGAACCCCTCGCTGAACCTGGTACCGCCCATAGAGAACGTTATATGGTCGGATTTCCCGTCATAGACCTGATGCTCAATCTGCCCGCCGACCGCATAAGGGGGTATGCTGGAAACCAGCCTGCATACATCAGGCAGGGATTTCAGTCTCGGATTTATATCCTCCGGGACAGCAGCGTCCGCCTCCGGGCCAAAGTCCCCTTCCGGATACAGTACGGCATCAACTATAGCGGCATACATGCTCTGGTCAGACTGTTCCGTATGGATTGACAGCTGCTGGCATCCACTGACATCCAACACAATACGCTTGGCTATATCCGTCTGGGATACTTCCATCTCGTGGATAATCTTCCCGTCCGCCTTTATGGTTATCCACCCTTTCCCGCCGCTGCTCCTGTCATTGTCGACCGGGCCGGCAAGAAGGCTTAATGTCCCGAACCTGCCGCGGAGGTTGAAATATGAAGCTCCTTCCTGTACCCCTATAAGGGCCATATTCATGTTGCAGACAAGTCCGTAATGGTATCCGGTCCCGTTCACATAGACAGTCTTGTGCTCCGCCTCCGGAGAAACACAGAAATGGTTGTACTGGGCGTACGGCTCCAGGTCTTTCACAAGGAATGTCTCCTGCGCAGGAGCCGTCACCGGGTTGCCTGTCTCTACCGGTGTCTCCCCTTCTTTCCACAGGCTGACTTCCGCAAACCCTATATCGTCTTCGCCCTTGACTATGGCGAATTCGAGTTCATCCACACCTCTTATGTCAAGCGTCATCCGGCGCGGCACATCATATTTGCGCACTATCTCATCAGCTATCTTCCTGCCGTCGGCATACACGGTGACGACAGCCGGTTCATTGTCGAACGACTCCGGATCGTATATCCTTCCCAGGACGAACATTATGGATTCATACTCTCCCCCGAGACGGAAGCTGGCATGCCCCGGCACATAAGGTGCAAGGGTACTTCCGATCGTAAAGCCGGCATGCCAGACCAGGCCTCCGGCCAGATTCATTGCAGGAGAATTCCCTCCTGTGTATTTATACGCCCTGTATGCATAGGAATCCACCGGGGACAATACATTGACAAGGTATCTTGTCTGCGCATGAATCTGCAGAAAAGACATTGCCAGGAAAGACAGGATGAGCAGTATACGTTTCATAGCCATAAGTTTCAGGAAGACAACACAATGGCCCTCACGTCACTGAAATCGGATTTTTCCAGGTCATGAGGGGAAATAAGGAAATCGAGCACTCCAGTATCCATGAAATTCAGGGAGAAATCCTCTCCTTCGAAAGAATCTACCTGCAGCAGGATCATCCAGGCCTCAAAAGGAGGGTCCCACGTCTCCCACGGACGGTGTACCGGAGAAGCGAAGACAGCATGTTCATCCAGAAGCTCCCCGGGCTCATGGCTGAAATGTATCCGGAGGGGTCCAGGAAAGCACGGGAAGAGCTGCCCATCCGCCAGAACTGCTTCTTTAAGACCTTCACACGAAGGGGAATACACTACCCTGACCGCATCACTGCCGCTTATGCACCCGCCGATACATTCCGTTGCATCGCCGTAGCCGGCATAACAGTCTATCTTGGCGAAAAAATACAGCATCCCTTCGTGCGGAAGCATGCTTCCAACGTCATACGGGGCGAATTCGCCCAAGTTTATCTGGCATACAAAAAAATACGGGTATTCATCACCTGCATCATCCATATAGCAAGGATATCTGCAGCCGGAGGGAAGGTCAGGGGCTCCCCAGAAACGTGAGACACCTTCCGGAAGCAGCCCGGAGGGCTTCGACAGATGCATGTAAACAGGTTCCATAGTCAAGTTTCCGGACTTCAAGCCGTCCGTGCCATACAAATTTAAGGTCTTTTAGCCTGTAATACAAATATTTTGGAAAATTTAACTGCTTCTAAACATTCTCTCAGAATCTGCGCCGAAATTTTCATATGTAAATTTTATAAAGTATTTTTGGATAAATTAAAAAACAGTTTCCGAATCAACCTTATAATACAATGAAGAAATTACTTTCCCTTCCGCCGAACCTTGTCGGCTGCTTTCACGATATTACCAGACTGAGTAAAGACGGATGGTTCTGCACATCCGACCCCGTAGGCGCGAGACTCGGTTCCGGCGGCGGTACCGCATGGCTGCTGGAGGCATGCAGAAAAGAGGAAGAGGATGCAACAAGACAGTCTAATGAGACAGGAAGGAAACATGCCGCGCACAATGGCAGCCATGAAGGGCGAGGCGATGCCATGTCAGGAATAACCCAATGGCTGCCAAAGGAGAAACGCATCCTGCTCCATGCAGGAGGACAGGGCCGCAGACTACCGGCATACGCACCATCCGGCAAGATTCTCACCCCGGTGCCTGTCTTCAGATGGGCCAGGGGCCAGAAGTTGTCACAAGACCTGCTCTCACTCCAGCTTCCATTGTATGAAAAGATAATGGAGAAGGCGCCGGAAACACTCCACACCCTGATTGCAAGCGGAGACGTATATCTCCGCACCAAGGAACCTCTCCAGGAAATCCCGGAGGCAGACGTGGTGTGCTACGGGCTCTGGGCAGACCCGACCTTGGCCACCAGACACGGGGTGTTCGCCACACGCAGAGACTCGCCGGATGTGCTGGACTTCATGCTCCAGAAGCCGTCGCTCGAGACTCTCGGGAAATTGACCGAGACACATTTCTTCATGATGGATGTCGGGGTTTGGCTGCTGAGCGACAAGGCGGTCAGACTTCTCGTCAAGAACTCATATACACCTGACGGACAATCCCTTAAAGAATATGACCTTTACTCCGAGTTCGGTCTTGCACTCGGTGCGCACCCGAAAATCACAGACAAGGAGCTAAATGCCCTGACCGTGGCCATACTTCCACTTCCTGGCGGAGAATTCTACCATTACGGGACCAGCAGGGAACTGATTTCATCGACCCTTGCAGTGCAGAACCTGGTGAACGACCAGAGGATGATAATGCAGAAGACCGTCAAGCCGCATCCTGCGATGTTCGTCCAGAATGCAGTCATAAACAAGCCGCTTACATCGGACAATTCAGAACTGTGGATTGAAAACAGTTTCATTGGAAGCAAGTGGACCCTGTCCGACCATCATCTCATCACAGGAATCCCGGAAAACGACTGGACACTGAGTATCCCGCCGGGAGTATGCATCGATGTCGTGCCTATGGGGGAAAGTTCCTGGGCTGCACGTCCTTACGGATTCAACGACCCTTTCAAGGGCAGCACATCCGACAGCAGGACTCTTTTCATGGGACGTCCGGTGACAGAATGGGCGGCAGAGCGCGGGGTCACCCTGCCGGAATGCGATGACATACAGAACGCCATGATATTCCCGGTCTGCGGGGACACTGACAGCCTGGGGACCGTGATACGCTGGATGGTTTCCGAACCGGATCTCGCAGAAGGACGGAAGATATGGGAGGCTGCCGGAAAAATATCCGCCAACATGATTTCAGACACAGCCGACCTGCGGAGGCTTTTCGCCCAGAGGAAGGAATTCCGGAGGCAGAACTGGCCCATGCTTGCAGCCAACTACGGAAAAAGCGTTTTCTACCAGCTCGACCTGGCGGACGCGGCATCTGAATTCGCCGAGGAGAACATTCCGCTCCCTGCCCCGCTTCCTGACACGGCCCCGCTGATGAAGCGCATACAGGACAGCATGTTCCGCTCCCACGTTATGAGACTCAGAGGAGATGCCGGACATGAAGACTTCGGGAAACGTGCATTCAGCCTTCTCAGGGAAGGCCTCATAGATACTGTCAGGGCAGCGAAGCAGTCTCCGCGGCTGGACGTGTACCGTGACCAGATTGTCTGGGGGAGAAGCCCGGTAAGGATAGACCTTGCAGGGGGATGGACAGACACCCCGCCGTATTGTCTTTATTCGGGAGGCTCAGTAGTGAACCTTGCCATCGAGCTGAACGGGCAGCCTCCGTTGCAGGTATATGTGAAACCGTCCTCGGAATTCAGGATAACGATGAGGTCCATCGACCTGGGAGCCATGGAAACGGTAAGCACCTGGGAGGAACTGAAGGACTACAGGAAGGTTGGCTCCCCGTTCTCCATTCCTAAAGCCGCACTGGCACTGGCAGGATTCATCCCGGAATTCTCCGCAGAACGCTTCAAGTCTCTGGAAGACCAGCTCAAGTCTTTCGGATGCGGCATAGAGGTCACTCTTCTGGCGGCGATACCGGCCGGGTCCGGTCTGGGCACGAGCTCCATCCTCGCAGCCACTGTCCTTGGAGCGCTGTCGGACTTCTGCGGCCTGGCCTGGGACAAGAGCGAGATCGGGAACCGCACCCTCATCCTCGAACAGCTCCTGACTACAGGAGGAGGCTGGCAGGACCAGTACGGAGGAGTCCTGCACGGGGTCAAGCTCCTGCAGACCGCAGAGGGGCTGAGACAGATACCTTCCGTAAAATGGCTTCCCGAATACCTCTTCACCCAGCCTGAATACCAGGCCTGCCACCTGCTTTACTACACCGGTATAACCCGTACAGCCAAGGGTATTCTCGCCGAGATTGTAAGGAAGATGTTCCTCAACAGCGGGAGCCACCTCCGTCTCCTTTCCGAGATGAACGCCCATGCTCTCGACATGTATGAAACCATACTGAAAGGGGACTTCAGCGAATACGGCCGCCTGACAGGGAAAAGCTGGGAGCAGAACAAGGCACTTGACCCGGGGACGAACCCTCCGGCAGTGGAAGCACTTATAGACCGCATAAAAGACTATGCCTCAGGATACAAGCTGCCAGGGGCAGGCGGAGGCGGCTACCTGTACATAGTGGCCAAGGACCCGGAGGCAGCCGTACAGATCAAGCGCACACTTGCCTCTGACCCGCTGAACGGCAACGCCAGGTTTGTGGATATGAGCCTTTCAGACAAAGGGCTGCAGATCAGCCGGTCGTAATGCTACCCAAGACGATGGAACTTAAAGAAAACCAGGGCATACCGGGAAGGCTTCTGCTGATGATGGCACTTGTCAGCGGTTTTACCGTCGCCAACCTTTGAATAAAAAATGATATGGACAATTCGGAAATTTACAGCTGCAGGCAGTCTGCTGGCCGGTATGCTGTCAGCATAAGGAACCGACAGGAAATAGTGTCCGCGCTCGCGACATTCTGCAAGGACAAAAACATCCGCTCAGGAGAGATATCGGGAATAGGCGCCGTCGACAAGGCCGTCCTGCGGTTCTTCAACCCGCAGACAAAACAATACGTGGACCGGACTTTCACCGGACAGATGGAAATAGCCGGACTCGCAGGCAACATCTCCACCCTCGACGGAGAAATCTACCTGCACCTGCACATCACTCTCGGCTGCGAAGACTACAGCGCAAAGGCAGGACACCTGCTCTCTGCAGTTCTGAGCGGAGCCGGGGAGTTCTTCATAACGGACTTCGGCACGGAACTGAAGCGTACCTTCGACCCGGACCTGAGACTCAACTGCTATGATTTCTGAAAAACACTGACACCGGGCTTCAATGCCCGGTGCGGGCTAAGCCTGACGTGCAGGGTCCTCCTGCTGGGAATCGTTGTGCTTGAGGACCTTGGCATCTATATAGAAAACTATCTCTTCTGCAATATTGGTTAGATGGTCGCCGGTGCGCTCCAGTTTGCGGAACACCCCGCCGAAGCCGAGGCAGAACGGGATAGCATCCGTATGTGCCGCGGCATACCCTGCCAGGATACCGGCGGAAGCCTTGTTGATACGGTCCAGCTGGTCGTCCTGCGAAAGTACCGATGTCGCCTTCACAGGGTCCTCATCCCTGAGGGCCTGCTGCAGGTCGCCGAGCATCCTGAGCACGATGGCGAACATTTCCTTCACCTCCAGTTTCTCTATCAGTTCCTTGTCAAGGGCTTCCACAGGACAGTCACGCACGAAACGGGCTATGCCGTCCGCATAGTCCCCGATCCTCTCCAGGTCACTGTTGATCTTGAGCATGGACAGGGTGAACCTCAGGTCCACCGCCACCGGCGTATAAAGGGCTATGAAATCCTCGACATCGCTGTCTATCTTCAGCTCGAAGGCATCCACCCTGCGCTCGCGGACGATAATCTGCTGGGCTATGGTACGGTCCAGGTTGAGGACAGCCTCCCTGGCCTGCTCCATCTGGTTATAGACCAGAGTCCACATCTGGTCGACTTCATGTCTGAGCTGGGCAAGCTCGGACTCGACGAATTTCACCATGGTATTGTATTGTTTTTGACGAAGTTAATAATAAAAATCCAAACTGTCCTTTCCTTATGGGAAGATACGGAGGGAAATCCCGGGAATGCCCTCCCAGCCCGTTAACCGAACCTTCCGGTGATGTAGTTCTGGGTAGCCTCCTTGTGGGGGTTGGTGAATATCACCTTGGTATCGTCGTATTCGACCATCTCCCCCATATAGAAGAAAGCCGTCTTGTCGCTCACCCTGGAAGCCTGCTGCATGTTATGGGTGACGATGACGATGGTCACCTCGTTGCGGAGCTCGCATATAAGCTCCTCGACCTTGGCTGTGGAAATAGGGTCGAGCGCCGAAGCAGGCTCGTCCATCAGCAGGACAGACGGGGATACGGCCATGGCCCTGGCTATGCACAGACGCTGCTGCTGTCCTCCTGAGAGGGCATAGGCGGAAGCGTTCAGCTTGTCCTTTACCTCCTCCCAGAGTGCGGCGCCCATGAGAGCCTCCTCGACACGGTGCGCGATGAAACTCTTGTCCTTGATACCGTTGACACGCAGGCCGTAAGCCACATTGTCAAAGATGCTTTTCGGGAAAGGGTTCGGCCGCTGGAAGACCATGCCGACTTCCTTGCGGAGCTCGTCCACCTGGACACCGGGGGCATAAATGTTCTTCCCGTCTATGCAGATCTCCCCCTCAAGCCTCGCTCCGGGAATCAGGTCGTTCATGCGGTTGAACAGACGCAGGAAAGTGGACTTGCCGCAGCCGGAAGGGCCGATGAAAGCCACCACCTTGTTCTGCGGTATCTCCATGGAAATCCCTTTGAGGGCATGAAAACTGCCGTAGTAGAAATTGACGTCTTTTGCTTCTATCTTTTCCATTTTATGTTTGTTTTTCTTTTCAATTGACAGGCCCTCCGCCATACCCGGGATGCAGATGCCGCACACAGGACCGAAAGTGCCGCGTCCGGGATGGAATGCAGGGTCATTTCATCTTCAGCCTGTTCTCGAAATGCCGGCGCAGGACTCCCGCCAGGAGATTTATAACCAGCACTATCACTATGAGCACCAGGGCAGTACCATACGCTATCGGCTGCTGGGCCTCGATGTCCGTGCCGCTGGTGGAAATCACATACAGGTGGTAAGGCAGAGCCATGCACTGGTCAAAAACCGATGCAGGCAGCTGCGGAAAGAAATAGGCTGCACATGTGAACAGGATCGGGGCCGTCTCCCCGGAAACACGCCCGAGGGAAAGAATCAGCCCGGTGATTATGCGCGGCATCCCCATCGGGAGCACCACCTTCCAGATGGTCTGGAGCTTGGTGGCACCGAGGGCCAGACTCCCCTCACGGATACCAGCCGGGATGTCCTTCAGGGCCTCCTCGGTAGTACGGATGACAAGAGGGAGAGAAAGGAGCCCAAGCGTGAGGGAACCTGCAAGGATGCTGTCCCCGAAGCCGAGGTATTTGACAAACAGAGCCATACCGAAAAGTCCGAAGACAATTGAAGGCACACCACTCAAGTTGTTGGTCATCAGGCGGATGAACTTCACCACCCACCCTCTGGACGCGTATTCGTTCATGTAGATTCCGCTCATTATCCCGACCGGGAAGGCCACAATGGCACTCCCGAGCATAAGCAGGAGGGTACCAACTATCGCAGGGAAGATACCGCCCGCAGTCATGCCGTCGGAAGGGGCCTTGGAGAGGAAATCCCAGCTGATCACTCCGGCTCCCTTGTATATGATGAAGCCGAGTATGGCGAAGAGTATCAGGACTATCAGAAGGCTCAGGACCCTGAAAATTATGAAGGCCACCTTCTGCGACCTGCGCTTCTTTATGCTGAAATCCTTAGGGTAAGCAGGTGTACTCATGATCTAACTGTTTTTAGCGCGTCCACGCGATGAAATGAATTCCACACACATGTTTATGAAGAACGTGATGAAGAACAGGATCACGCCCAGCAGGAACAGAGACTGGTAATGCGCCCCTCCCGCCGGCGCCTCGCCGAGCTCAGCGGCTATGGTGGCAGGTATGGTGCGCAGAGGCTCCAGGATGGAAGTCGGGATGACGGCGGCGTTTCCCGTGACCATCAGCACCGCCATGGTCTCGCCAACAGCACGGCCTATGCCCAGGACTACCCCGGATGCGATACCTGACATTGAAGAAGGTATCACCACCTTGTATATAGTCTGCCATTTGGTGGCACCGAGGGCCAGACTTGCCTCACGCAGGGTCCTCGGGCAGTTCCGCATGGCATCCTCGGCCACAGTGACTATGGTAGGGAGAGCCATGATGGCCAGCACGATACTGCCCGCAAGGCCGCTCTCCCCCACCGGAAGCCCGAACACCTGCTGCAGAAGCGGCACGATGATTATCAGTCCGAAGAATCCGTACACCACAGAAGGGATGCCGTTCAGAAGTTCTATCACAGGCTTGAGGAAATTCCTCACTTTCGGGGAAGCCACCTCCGACATGTAGACCGCAATGCTTATCCCGAACGGAAGGGCGAAAAGTATCGCGAAAAGGCTCACCCACAGCGTACCTGCCAGCAGAGGCAGTATGCCGAAAAGAGGGGCCGGGGTGGCAGTCGGGAACCATTCCTTCCCGCCGAACACCTCACCGGCGGATATGTTCTTGTCCTCTATTAGGTTGAGGTCTGCATCCTCAGGAACCATCGACCCCGGCACGAAAGCGATCATACCCGGAGTCGAGGCAACAAGCGAAGCTATCGCGGCTCCGGCATGCTCATACTGGGCGCCGAGCTGCTCCTGTGTGAAATACTTGTCCGCATCCTCCAGACGGAAAGGGACAATCTCCATGTCGTCCCCGCCCAGATCCTTCCAGTTGGTCACATCTTCGTCAAACACGGCCTTGATCTCGGCCGCAGTCAGGGTGGATACCGGATTCTCCCTGTTAAGTGCGAGCACATATCCTTCCTCTACCACGGGTTCGCGGAAAAGCCCCGCACCTTCGGTAAAGAGGAATCCTATGATCAGCAGGATGACCACGCTGGTGACAAACCCGCTGGCCGTAAGCAGCCATTTCACCGCTTTTTCAAGAAATTTTTTCATACAGATTCAAACGATTTCACTGTTTCCTGCCGGATTCCACGGCAGTCCCTTCTTCCTGAGTTCCAGGCTCCTCCATCTTCACCGGTATGAATCCCTGCTCAAGGACGGACTCCTGGCCCTCAGGCGAGAGCACGTATGAAATGAACGGGCTGACCTGAGCCTCCTTGCGGGAATCATAATAGTAGTAAAGAGGACGTACTATGGGATAGGACCCGTCAGCGGCAGTCTCCACGGACGGCACGGCATAGTGCGCTCCCCCGTCGTATGAGACGGCAAGAGGCTTCACGTATGGATTCAGATAGGCAAGGCCGATATACCCTATCGCCCCTTTGGTCTGTCTGACAGACTGGATGATGGCGCCTGTGGCAGGCATCGAGAGGATGCTGCTCATATAGTTCTTGTTCTCCAGGACGCTTTCCTTGAAGAACTCGTACGTGCCGGATGAAGTCTCGCGGGAATAGACCACTATCTTCCGGTCCTCTCCCCCGACATCTTTCCAGTTGGTGATCTTGCCCCTGAATATGGCTTCGAGCTGCTCCCTGGTGAGGCGTTCCACCGGATTCGACGGGTTCACGACCACAGCCAGTGCATCATAGGCCACGACCACCTCCTCGGCATCGAGGCCGAGCTCCGCGAACTTCATCTTCTCGCTGAACTTGATCTGGCGTGAAGCCATTGCTATGTCAGTGGTGTTTTCAGGGAGGGCTGCAATCCCGACTCCGGACCCGCCCCCGGTCACGATGACCTCAGCATCAGGGTCCTTTTTCAGATATTGTTCTGCAAGTTCTTGTGTAAGAGGCAGAAGCGTATCGCTACCCTTGACCCGCTGAGCATGTAGGATGCCTTGGAAAGACAAGGCACAGAGAATAGATAATGCTACAGTTCTCTTGTTCATCAGTTTTTCCGGCCAGGCAAATTTCTGACCGCGTGCAAAGGTATTGCTATGCCCAATAATTTCCAAACGCAGACCTCCGTTTTAATATTTCCGTAACACGAATTAACTTTTTCTTAACACCCGCCCTGAAAGGTCCATAAAAGAATTCTTGAGAAAAATTTAAACTGCTTCCTAGATTCTAAAATAACGTGAATTCGATGAATTTAATTCATTAAATTACATCGAATTACCTCTTTTCAGGAGCAGGCCGTGGCCTGCGACAGGTCCCCCGGCGAGGGGGAAGGAAGGGGGCGGCGCCCCTTAACAAGGGGCTGT
>JADILZ010000069.1 GCA_017695065.1 Candidatus Cryptobacteroides excrementipullorum | reverse complement strand
ACGTGAATTCGATGAATTTAATTCATTAAATTACATCGAATTACCTATTAAGGAGCAGGCCCGTTGCCTGCGACAGGTCCCCCGGCGAGGGGGAAGGAAGGGGGTGGCGCCCCTTAACAAGGGGCTGTCACCGCCGATGACCTGGGTGGCGGGAAAGACGAAGATCTTCAAACCTTCAGATACGCATCGTAGCTTTAATGCAGACCATAGTAAGAAGCAGGGAGTGTTCCACGTGGAACACTCCCTGCTTCTTTATTATCTTTCAGGATGGACAGACATCTGCAGAAACTGGGCATGAATATGCCCTACAGTTTTTTCAGCGCCATCTTTATGATTGTCTCAAGTGATGAATCCTTGTTTTCTTTCAGTACAGCCGTGACCGCCTTGTTTACATTTGCCTTGGAGAAACCGAGAAGTACAAGTGCTGTAGTAGCCTCCTGTATTATGCTGTTGTCCACTTGGCTGAATATTGCAGGAGTTTCGCTGCCTGCACCTTTTACTACCTTGTCTTTAAGTTCCAGTATAAGTCGCTGCGCACTTTTGAGTCCTATGCCTTTTATGCTTTTTATCCTGTTTATGTCTTCAGCCAGGATTGCGTTCCTTATTTCGTCTGATGTGAGGGATGAGAGCATCATCCTTGCAGTTGCGGCTCCGATTCCTGATACGCCTATGAGAAGCCTGAAGAGTTCGCGTTCGTCCTTTGTCCCGAACCCATAGAACAGTTCCTCATCTTCCCTGAGGTAATGATGTATATATACCGTGACATTCTTCATGTTTTCCAGCTGGGAAAAAGTCTGTAGGGAGATAAGTATCCGGTAACCGATGCCGTTGCACTCCACGATTGCATCGGTAGGGGTGAGTTCTTCCAGAGTTCCTTTTATGTATTCTATCATTTCAGTATAGTTTTATCGGACACAAAAGTAATATATTTTTAAGAACGAGAACATGTCCATACCTTTATAAATGTTTTATTGTCAATATATGGTATTGAATCTTTTTATAAATTTGCAAGTTTGTTAAATATGCCTGCGATGACTGTTGATCAACTAAGAAAATATTTTCCGGCTCTTTCAGCCAAAGTTTACGGACGGGATCTCGTGTATCTTGACAGTGCGGCCACTTCACAGCGTCCACAGAGCGTGATAGACGAGTGGGAGAGGATTACCGTGCAGTGCAATGCAAATATCCACAGGGCTGTTCACGCATTGGCGGAAGAAGCTACCCGGGCGTATGAGCAGGCCAGGGAATCCGCAAGGGCATATATCAACGCTTTATCCAGGGAAGAGATTGTCTTCACTTCCGGTGTGACCGCCGGAATCAACCTTGTGGCATTCTCTTTCGGCGAGGCATTCGTGTCCGAGGGTGATGAAGTGATAGTCTCGGAATGTGAGCATCATTCCAACATTGTCCCGTGGCAGATGATGTGCCGGAGGAAGAAGGCCGTGCTTAAGGTCCTTCCCGTAGATGACAGGGGAGAGCTTATGGTTGATATGCTTGAAGGGATGTGTACGGAAAAGACAAGGATTGTCGCTGTCACGCATGTTTCCAATGTTCTCGGCATAGTGAACCCTTTGAAGGAGATAACCGCTGTATGCCATGCAAAAGGAATTCCTGTACTTGTTGACGGGGCTCAGGGTATAGTCCACTGCGGCATTGATGTCCGGGATACGGACTGTGATTTCTATGCCTTTTCCGGACATAAGATATATGCGGCCACAGGAACCGGTGTCCTGTACGGTAAGAGGGAATTGCTTGACAGGATGCCTCCTTATATGGGAGGCGGTGAGATGGTGGGTACGGTGAGGTTCTCCGGGACGACATATGCTCCGCTCCCTCTGAAATTCGAGGCCGGGACACAGAATTTTGCCGGTGTTCCGACCCTGACACCGGCACTCCGTCTTGCAGGTGAGATAAAGGATGACAGGGGGCTTATTGAAAATGAGAATGCAGTCAGGGACTATGTCCTCGATGCGTTGTGCTCTGACAGCAGGATAAGCCTTTACGGTAATCCTTCGGACAGAAGGTTGAAGATTCCGCTGTTTTCCTTCTCGGTGGACGGAGCCCATCATGAAGACCTCGCCCTTATACTTGACAAAATGGGTATCGCCACCAGGTCAGGACAGATGTGTGCAGAGCCGCTGATGGACAGATACGGGGTCTCAGGAATGTTGAGAGCATCGTTTGCCCCGTACAATACAATGGAGGAAGCTGAATTCTTCATAAGCAGCCTTGACAAGGCCATAGGGATGCTGAGATAGCTGACATTACGTGGTGCGCGCGTATGTCTGTGCCTTGCTTAAATGATGTTCAAATATATTGAAATATATGGAAAAAACTTTGCAAGAAGTTGAAAATGAGGTAGTTGATGAATTTTCAATGTTTGATGAATGGCTTGACAGATATGAATATCTCATAGAGCTCGGAAAATCATTGAAGGACTATCCGGAAGCAGACAAAACCGATGAGCACCTTATAAAAGGTTGTCAGTCAAGAGTCTGGCTTGATTATAAAGTCGAAGATGGCAGAATATTCTTCAATGCGGACAGTGACGCCATCATTACCAAGGGGATCATATCACTCCTGATAAGGATTTATTCCGGGAGAAAGCCTGAGGAAATATTGTCATCAGATTTTTCTGTAGTTGACAGGATAGGCCTCAGGGAGAACCTTTCTCCTACCAGGGCAAACGGACTTGTATCAATGATAGGGCGCATCAGGGAAGCCGCTGCGGAGCATGCATCCGGTCAGAATAACGGATAATATGGATATAAGGAATTTTTTCGGAGGAAAAAGAGTGACCTTTGAATCAAATGCAGGAAAAAAGGAAAAAAACGGGACTGTTATGGCACTTGAAAGAGATATTATTATGGCTCTCAGGCAAGTATATGATCCTGAGATACCGGTGAACATCTATGACCTCGGCCTCATTTACGAGCTCAAGGTTGACGAAGGGCACAATGTTTATATACAGATGACCCTTACTGCACCCAATTGCCCTATGGCTGATTATGTGGTGGATGCCGTGAAGGCTGCCGTGGAGGACGTTCCCGGCGTGGTAAGCGCAAAGATAGAACTTGTGTTCGAGCCTGTATGGGACAAGAGCAGGATGTCCGAGGAGGCGCTTGTCGAACTCGGTCTGGACTGACGGTCATGATCCGGTGACCTCTGAAAGATACAGGCAGAAATCATTTTTTATGGAAATCTATCTTTCTTTGGGCTCCAATCTCGGAGACAGGAGACATAATCTTGAAGAGGCCCTCTACCGGCTGGATCTTGCTCTCGGAAGGCATTATGATGCTGTGTCGGATTTCATATATACTGAGCCATGGGGGTTTGAAAGCAGTGACTGGTTTCTAAATGCTGCAGTCAGATACTGCCTGGATGTTCCACGGGGAACAGATGTGAAATATTTTGCACACAATGTATTACGAAAATGCAAACTGATTGAGGTACAGATGGGTAGGACAGGGGGACCGGAATATGATTCCGGAGGCAACCGGGTCTATCATTCAAGGATTATTGATATAGACATTCTTTTGCTGGATGACGTGCATATCAATGACGATGACCTGAAAATACCACATCCTTTGATGTTTGAAAGGGATTTTGTCATGATTCCATTGAGGCAGATACTTAACGTGTAAAATCCTTTTTATGGAATACAGGAAGTCCTTTCCTATAATTTTGTGTCGTGGTTGGAGCGATATAATCATTTATTTATAGCAGGCCGAATATAGGTGGATCTACTGTTTCCATATATAGTCGCTATTTCCTATAATTATGTATGGATTATCCCAAAAATCAGGCACATATTTTTGTATGGAGTTTATAATAGACTCTTTTGTTGATAATGATGAATATATATTTTCTCCGATAATATATTTGATATACATACTGAAAGCTATGGTGGAATAAACTGAAAAATCAGCGTGTGTAGAATAAGTTATGTGGTATTTTATCAAGTAAGGAGAATTGGTTTCATCATAACGGATATATTCGCCTTTCTTTATCGCACCTCGCTTGATGTCAGAAATATGGTAAGGACTAAAAGATTCGGCATCAGATATTAATTCATACTGTTGTCCTTTTACTTGAACTTGTTTAAATTCAGAAAGGTTTGCTGTAGCATACGGAGGGATTGCTAAAATACGTTCCTGTGTATAAGACTTTGTAACTGCATTCTGTGAAGCCCCACCGACCGTGGTGGCACCAGCCAAAGTACCTACTGCCCCATCTATTCCCAACACATTGGCCACTCCGCCCAAATTAATTCCTACGCCAGTGCTTCCGCTTTGTGTCACATTGACTTGCTTGGTGTCAAAATAAGTCTCATAAGAACCGTCGTCATATATTTTAAACGTGTTGGCTTTATCAATATATATTGTAGCATCTGTTTTGTTCTTGATTTCAATATAATAGCGCAAAGTGTAAAAACTTGGCATGTAACGGACAATCATGGGAACAATCGAAACCTCGATATCTTCTGTTGCAAGCACTGACGAATCTGATAGATTGAAAATTGTAAAAAACCACTTTGCATTCTTATTGGAAGATTGTGTAGTAATGCGCACTTCCTGGTTATACTTATTTATCAGCTCCATACTGTTGACTGCAGGAGTTTTTTTTATGTATCGGGCAGAGGAAGCTTCTTCTTTTTCTGTCTGCGAATCATAGCCAAAGACATCCTTGTCTCCGTTAGTGTATTTGATCATGAATATGTCTGTGCAAGGCAGAATGTAAGTCGGTCCATCCTGGTTGGACCATTTCTTATAATTTACTTGGGAATCTGAAACGGTCAGCACTTTTGCCTGAATTTCATCTCCGTTCTTTTTAATGATCATGTCTTGTGCGGATGCTCCTACAGAGAATATGCATGCTGCAAGCAACAATCTTATCTTCATGTGGTATTATATTAATTTCAAGTTATTTGCTACAAAATTACATCAAATTTACTAATATTAGAAAAACTCCGGTAATCGTCGAGTAAAAACCACATCGGAAAGCATCTGTAAGCATTTATCTTTGTATTGTGGATAGACGAGAATTTTGTATTTTTGCGGCTTGTGGAAGCCCGGTTGACATCGGATTGTTACGGAGAATAAATTTGTAAACAATATATTTTATGACACAGGATGAACTTTTCAAGACTCTGGTTGCGCACTGCAAGGAGTATGGTTTCATTTTCCCGTCGAGCGAGATTTATGACGGACTCGCTGCCGTGTATGATTACGGGCAGATGGGTGTAGAGCTGAAGAACAACATCAAGAGATACTGGTGGGAGGCAATGGTAAGGCTCCATGAGAATATTGTGGGTATCGACTCATGCATTTTCATGCACCCTAAGATTTGGGAGGCTTCCGGCCATGTAGGGGCGTTCAATGACCCGCTTATCGACAACAAGGATTCCAAGAAGCGCTACCGTGCGGATGTCCTTATCGAGGACTATATCGCCAAGCTCGAGGAGAAGGTAAAGAAGGAGGTGGAGAAGGCACGCAAGAAGTTCGGAGATGCCTTCGACGAGGCGAAGTTCATGGAGACCAATCCTAACGTCCTCCGCCACAAGGCAAAGATGGACGAGGTGCGCAAGAGGATGGCCGATGCCCTCAATGCCAATGACCTCGATGCTCTCCGTCAGATCATCATAGACTGCGAGATCGTATGCCCTATATCAGGCACCAAGAACTGGACAGAGGTGCGCCAGTTCAACCTGATGTTCAGCACCCAGCTGGGCAACACTTCCGACGACACCAATGTGATATACCTCCGCCCTGAGACCGCGCAGGGAATATTCGTGAACTATCTGAACGTCCAGAAGACAGGACGTATGAAGATACCTTTCGGAATAGCGCAGATAGGCAAGGCGTTCAGGAACGAGATTGTGGCACGCCAGTTCATCTTCAGGATGAGGGAGTTCGAGCAGATGGAGATGCAGTTTTTCATCAAGCCGGGGACCGAGCTCGACTGGTTCAAGACCTGGAAACAGAACCGCCTTGCATGGCATGAGGCACTCGGGATGGGAGATGAGAACTACCGTTTCCACGACCACGAGAAGCTTGCGCACTATGCCAATGCGGCTACTGACATCGAGTTCAACTTCCCGTTCGGCTTCAAGGAGCTCGAGGGTATACATTCCAGGACCGATTTCGACCTTGGAAACCATCAGAAATTCTCAGGAAAGAAGATCCAGTATTTCGACCCGGAGAGCGGTGAAAGCTACACTCCTTACGTCATAGAGACTTCTATCGGTGTGGACAGGATGGTGCTTGCCGTGCTTTCGAATTCTTATCATGAGGAGCAGCTCGAGAACGGGGAGAGCAGGGTAGTGCTCAGCATTCCTGCGCCTCTTGCCCCTGTCAAGGTGGCCGTGCTGCCGCTTATCAAGAAGGACGGTCTTCCTGAGCTCGCGCAGACTATCATGGACGAGCTGAAGTTCGACTTCAACTGCCAGTATGACGAGAAGGACAGCATCGGTAAGAGATACCGCCGCCAGGACGCCATCGGTACGCCGTTCTGCGTGACTGTGGACCATGATTCGCTGGTTGATCACTGTGTGACAGTCCGTGACCGCGACACCATGCAGCAGGAAAGGGTGAAGATCGAGGACCTTCACAGCATCATCGGCTCCAAAGTGAATATGAGCAACCTGCTCAGGAAACTGAAATAATCCAGGTATGTAACTGACTGGAGGTCAATCAAATGTGTATAAGGTGAGGCTGGTTTTTTCCGGCCTCACCTTTTTTAGAAAAAATTAAACAGCTTATTAATCCTGGACCTGCTCCAGAATGGAGTAGACCGCAGCTGATATGCGTGCGATGACTTCCGAGGCCTGCTGTTCAGTGCCTCTGAAATCCTTGACGAAGACAGCCAACGTATAGTGAGTCCCGTCCGGAAGGCTGATGTATGCAACATCATTGTGGGCTGCAAGCACCCCGTTTTCGCTGTAGCCGGATCCGGTCTTGTGAGCGATGCCCACCCCTTCCTTTCCTGTCAGTGGGGCGGCGATCCGGTCTTTCCCTGTAGTGCATTCGCGCAGAGCCTCTTTTATGAAATCCTGTTTCTCGCGGCTTACCAGGCTGTCGGTGAACAGTCTGTCCATCAGTTCTGCCGCACCAAGGGGCGAGGTGGTGTTGGAGTATGCCCTGGAATGGTCGGCCGCCATTTCCGACTCCGAATAGGCTATCCTGAAACTTGAACGAGGTATAAGTGTGGCTATGAAGCTGTCAGTGCCGGGTACGCTGACCAGGCTGCTGAACATGAAGTTGCTTGCATTGTTGTCGCTCCAGATGAGGGAATATCGCATCAGGTCCTTGACTGTCAGCCTGATTACAGGCTCCGGATGCTCTTTCATCATGGGGCTCCATGTCTCAGGGTCGAGCGCGTCCCTCCTTATGGTCATCATGGTGTCAAGGGACTGTCCGCTGCGGTCGAAAGCATTACAGACGGCAAGTGCCTGATGGACCTTGAATACGCTCATCATTGGGTAGATATTCCCGTTGTTGACAGTGACTGTGTCGGTGCTTCCGATAATCACTGCCACGCCTGTCTCCCCCGGACAGCCTGAAACAATCCCGGAGATGGCTCCGGTGAGGGATTCTTCATATGAAGGGGAGCCTGCGCTGTCCTTTACCGGACGGGACAGTGACATGGCCGCAACGCCAGCCGAAATCAAAGCGATGACTGTAATGGATATGCGGATTTTGCCTGCTTTTGCCATATTATTCTGTCTTTAGTGTCCGGACTTTTGTATTGACCACTTACTGCGCCACCCGGGTCAGTTCGAAGCCTATTTTCATGCCGTCGTACTGGCTGATAAGCGATGACAGTACTTTGAGCTTGGAATCCCCGCTTGAAGAGGAAATCTTACCGATGAATTCGATTATCTTGTCCGCGTTGAACAGCAGCTCCATGCTGTCCAACCCAACGGTCACTTGCGTCTTGATGGTGAAGCCTTTAAGCTTTTCGCTCCTGCCGTAGTCCAGTTCGATTGTGTCAGCTTCCGGGGAGAAACTGTATGTCCCGGGGAATTTCATTTTGTTGAATACGGTGGTGAAAGTACTGTCCGCGTTGAAGGTATAGCTGAAAGCCCCCTGTCTGAGCCCGATTTTCTGGAGATATTCATCCAGTTTCTCTTCCACCTGGCCTGCAGCGAGTTCTGAGGCTGCGCTCATCAGCGTATTGTCACTTGTGAATTTCACTGCCGCTCCGGTGTATTCCCAGGTCCCGGTTATGTTCTCCGGGATGACATCAAGCTTGTCCACGACTGTCTCGACAACTTTCTTGATATTGTCCTTGTTCAGCAGGTCCTTGAGTGACTGTGCCTCCATCTGGAATCCTGTACATGCCAGCAGCATTGCTGCCAGAGATATGGAAAATCTTTTCATGTTTTTTGCTGTTAAATTGTCTATCCCGGACAAAGTAATAATTAACTTTAATCAATGCAAAATTTTTTACGTCTCGCGTACATTGGCGGATGTGGAAAAAAATCCATACATTTGGGGCTGAATCCGTATTCGGCCGCGCAGAGACCGGACACGGCCTCACGTAAGTGGAACAGAAAAACGTATTGCCATGAATAAAAGTGTTTTGACGATAGTCCGTCTGGTGTTTTTCTCCATAATGCTTGTCTTGCTCGTTGTACTGATGATCCTCAATATTACAGAAAGAGGGATTGAGACAGGGACTGACAAGATACTGCTCGCCCTGTTCATAGTGCTTATTATCTGGGCTGCAGCACGGATCTATGGACTTGTAAAGGCTTTGAGGGACCGTTAGTCCACGAATCCTTTGCCGGGGATGGCTATGCACAGACCTCATAAGACAGATTTTGAAGACCTGTTCCGTTACTGGTACAGGCCTTTGTGCATATATGCCCTGCATTATACCGAAGACACAGACCAGGCGGAGGACATTGTTCAGGAGTGCTATATGTCATTGTGGGAGAGGACTTCTGGAGTCTGTGGCACAGCGGGAGGGAGACATGGAAGGGAAGCCATGCCTGAAAATCCGAAGTCATATCTTTACACTATGGTAAGGAACCGTTGTATCGACTATATCCGCAGCAGGAGGACAATCAGCGGGGAGGGGATTCCGCTCTCCGTCATCCGTGAGACGGAGATGTCCGGCGGAGATGACGGCGTTACACAACAGGGAGATGGGGCTGCCGGCTCCATCCGTGGATTTATTCCCGGGCTTCTTGCGGATGAGTCTCTCCAGGAGGATTCTGTCACTGAGGCCCGCCTCTGGACAGCGATAGATTCCTTGCCTGAGAAATGCCGCAAGGTTTTCCTGATGGCCAAGCGCGACGGGCTCAGATACGAGGAGATCGCCAGTGAACTGGGCATTTCTGAAAACACTGTCCGCAACCAGGTCAGCAAGGCCCTGCGGATACTTAAGGAAGGGGTCCGCAAGGCTGTCTATTTCCTTCTCGGCCTGTAGAGCCGCAACGGCCTCCTCCCCGCCCATGTGCTTGTCTTATGTCTCTCTACTGTCGCCCAGGCTGTCACACCTGCAGTGGCAGATATTTGTCAATCGATTGAAATCAAATAGAATACACAGGTCATAAAATGGATATTCCTACAAATGGAATCAGGAAACCTGCCTGATTGTATCGAAAAGGGCCTGTCGCCCGGGGTGAATCCGGTTATCTCCATGCCTCTTTGCGAGGCTTCTGCCCGTCATTGAAAAATTTCCTGAAAAAAAACGGAATCGGGATAGTACTTTTCAGTCTGTCTTCCGTCATAGGGTAAAAACCAGATATGAAAAAGAAGATAATCCTGTTTATATTGTTATTCGTGTCTCTCTGTTCTCTGGCGGAAGCTCAGGGGAAGGCACAGTGGCCGGTATCTTACAGAAGGGGATACAGGGCTGACATACAGACAGGAGTAGTCCTGAATCTGAACGGACCGAGTTATGTAATGACCACCTCTCACGGCTACTCGTTCGGCAACGGGATTTTTATCGGCGCCGGTACGGGACTCTATGTGGACACATTCGCAATGGGGAAAAACGATGTGCAATACCAGATACCTGTGTTCGCCGAATTGAAATACAACCTTACTGCCGGTCCTGTGAGCCCGTTTGTCAGCGTCAAGGCAGGAGGCCTGTACGACTGCACCTTGAATTCACCCGGCTACATGGTGAGGCCTTCCGTCGGCGTGGACCTTTGGAGGGTTTCCATCAGTGTCGGCTGGGACAGGACAATGTACAAATATCTTGGCGGCATGACCGGGAAAAGCAATGTATATATCGGACTGTCGTGCAATTTTTAATATATGGAAGATACTGGAAGACATCTTGATTTCGTTCTGAAGCATTACCGAAAGGGGGCTCTGGACACACGCAGGGCAATCAGGCGGTTCAACGCCGCGACATCCTCCAGGGCAGGCAGGAGGAACCCTGCCCAGTCACCGTCCGGCCAGGATGCAGGCCGGAGGAAAGTAAGGACATTATGGCTGTCGGTCATTTCATCCGCAGCGGCAGTAGCGGCCGGAGTCATTGTCTATATGAACACTGGCAGCCGCGCATGGACTGAAAACGCCACTGCCGGAGCCGTGCAGGTGTGCATCCTGCCGGACAGCACGTCAGTGACCCTTGCACCAGGATCCAGTGTCTGCTACAGAAAGGGCCGGGCCTTCCTCAGGCACCGCAAGGTGAAGCTGGAAGGGATGGCGTTTTTCCGCGTGACTAAGGACACAGCGCATCCTTTTGTGGTCTCATCGGAGAATGCCTATGTGAAAGTCCTCGGCACTGAATTCCAGGTGGAGGAAATTCCGGGATCAGGGAACACCACCTGCACGGAAGTGTCTGTACGCAGCGGAAAAGTATTTTTCTCGAGAACTCCTGAATCGAAGGGCCTTGTCCTTGTACGGGATATGTCCGCAAGCCTCGGCCCCGGGGAAACAATACCTGTTCTTACAAACCATGCACCTAACCCCGAGGCCTGGGCTACAGGAGTTTTTGACTATGAAGACACCCCTCTTGATGTGGTGCTTGACGAATTGTCCGGATATTACGGTGTGACACTCACCCTGGAGAAAGGAAAACCGGACAGGCATCTTACCGGAAGTTTCGACGCGGGGGATCTCGACGAGACTATATTCCTGATTGAGGATGCGCTTGACGTGGAGATAAGCAAGGGGCAGGAGTGAAATGGATGGCAGGAAGATCATAACGGCAGGGCTGATACCAGTCCTGACAGTCATGTGCGGCATGCCGGGACTGTGCGCACAGCTTTCGCCCGCAGGGTCCGGCATGGACTCTTCCGCGGATATGCTGTGCGTGGTGTCGCACATGGAGTCCCCGCTTCCGCAGCCGCGGGCGGTAACCTTGCGCGACAAGGTTATGCAAATGCGTGAGACTTATGGAGTTAAGTTCGTCTATGACTCTACGATAGACCTTGATCTCCCGTACACCGGAGGCCCGGCAGGGGAAGGGGAGGGCCTTGAAGAAGCCCTTGACAGGATATTCGGCGGCAGCGGCATAGAGTGGAGGCGCCGCCGCGGCCACATAGTCCTGGTTCACGGCGAACCGAGGGAGCTCCGTGACAGCATTGGCACCGCGGGTCCGGAGAATCAGGCCGTCGAGCGGCGCGACACCATTACGGAGTCAAGGATCTCCACGGACCGTTACAGACGGGAGGTTAACAGGACCCAGACGGGCCTCGAGCACATCGACGGCAGAAAGTTCAACAGCGGCTTCGCCTTCCTCAGCAGCCCCGATGTCATAAAGACCCTGCAGAACCTTCCCGGCGTGGCCTCCGGGACTGAACTCCTCTCCGGCCTGTATGTGCATGGCGGCACGGGGAGCGACAACCTTTTCCTCCTGGACGGTGTGCCGCTGTATAATGTGAGCCACCTCGCGGGGCTGTTCTCCTCGTTCAATACCGATGTGGTGG
>JADILZ010000068.1 GCA_017695065.1 Candidatus Cryptobacteroides excrementipullorum | reverse complement strand
ATGCCCGTTCATCATCCACGCGTCACCGCTCGACTAGTGAGCTGTTACGCACTCTTTAAATGAATAGCTGCTTCCAAGCTAACATCCTAGCTGTCCCTGCGGTGTCACCTCGTTCTGTCAACTTAGCACGGTCTTTAGGTCCTTAGACGGTGGTCTGGGCTCTTTCCCTTTCGCCACCGGACATTAGCACCCGGCGACTCACTCCCGGAAAACACTTCACGGCATTCGGAGTTTGTCAGGAATCGACAGGCGGCGAAGCCCTCTCATCCTATCAGTAGCTCTACCTCCGTGAAGCTATCCCGAGGCTGCCCCTAAAGGCATTTCGGGGAGTACGAGCTATCTCCCAGTTTGATTAGCCTTTCACCCCTACCCTCAGCTCATCCGAGCACTTTTCAACGTAAACCGGTTCGGCCCTCCAGATCCTGTTACGGACCCTTCAGCCTGGCCAAGGGTAGATCACTAGGTTTCGCGTCTGGCCGGAATGACTCTACGCCCTCTTCAGACTCGCTCTCGCTCCGGCTCCTCCCCTGAAGGGATTAGCCTCGCCATCCCGGACCAACTCGTAGGCTCATTATGCAAAAGGCACGCTGTCGCTTCTCAGCTCCAACCGCTTGTAGACGGACGGTTTCAGGTTCTTTTTCACTCCCCTGCTCGGGGTGCTTCCCACCTTTCCCTCACGGTACTGGTCCACTATCGGTCTTCCGGTCGTATTTAGCCTTGCGGGATGGTCCCCGCGGATTCAGGCAGGATTCCTCGTGTCCCGCCCTACTCAGGTACCGGCACCCTGAATCACCACTTGCCCGTACGGGAATGTCACCCTCTCTGTCCGGCCTTTCCAGACCGTTCCGGTTCATGATGATCCTACCTTGCGCCGGCCCTACTACCCCGGTCGGGCCTCGACCCGACCGGTTTGGGCTCTTCCCATTTCGCTCGCCACTACTCTGGGAATCGATGTTTCTTTCTGTTCCTCCGGGTACTGAGATGTTTCAGTTCCCCGGGTTCGCCCACCTCTCGGTGTGACAGGCCTTCAGCCTGCCGGGTTGCCCCATTTGGACACGTGCGGATCAATCCATGCTTGCAGGTCCCCGCACTTTTTCGCAGCTTGCCGCGTCCTTCCTCGCCGCCGGAAGCCTAGGCATCCCCCGTCCGCCCTTGATAACTTCTCTCGTGTGTCATCTCAGACTTGCGTCTGCCTCGTGAAATTGTTCCTCTATTAAAAAAAAGACCAATCTCTTTTGCTTCTTGCTTTACCTCGTTTTCTCTCTCAAAATTTCAATGAACTGTCGCCTTCAGAAAGGCTTTTAAACTCCGTTTTTTCTCAAACGGGCTGCAAAGATACGGACTTTTTCATTACCTCCAAATTTTTCTGCGATTTTTTTGCAGTTTTTTTTCATCCCATCCTTTGCTTTCCTGAGTATTGTACTGTATTTCATCATTTTAGCAGATTCAGGCAAAACATCATGTTTTCTGACACTTTTTCAATTGAATAAATCAGAAGCTGTCTGGATTTTCCCCGATATAAATTTTAAACAGGTCCTTAAATTCATCGGACCCATGTTATATATTGACGGCAATTCGCCGAACTGACGTTAATTTCATTAAATTTGCCGATTCAATACGAGACACGACTAAAATCTTTAACAATGGAAGAAAAGAAACAGACCTCACTCCCTGAGAACGCCCACAGGGAGCTGAAGCCCGGCGAAGAGTACAGGCCTCTGCTCTCACCGGCGAAAAATTATCCTGAAGTTACGCCATACTCTGTAGGCATGGGGCTGCTGATGACCATCATCTTTTCCGCGGCCGCCGCATTTCTCGGGCTGAAAGTGGGACAGGTGTTCGAGGCGGCGATACCGATCGCCATCATCGCCGTGGGAGTCTCGGGGGCGCTGGGAAAAAAGAATGCGCTGGGACAGAATGTCATCATCCAGTCCATAGGCTCATGCTCCGGAGGGATTGTCGCAGGTGCGATATTCACACTGCCTGCACTTTATATATTGCAGGACAAGTATCCTGAACTCACCGTCAACTTCACACAGGTGTTCTTCTCCTCGCTTCTTGGAGGAATTCTCGGAATCCTGTTCCTGATACCGTTCAGAAAATATTTTGTAAAGGAGATGCACGGGAAGTATCCTTTCCCGGAAGCAACCGCGACCACACAGGTGCTGGTGAGCGGGGAAAGCGGCGGCAAAGGGGCCAGGACGCTTCTGGCAAGCGGTCTTGTAGGAGGGCTCTACGACTTCATCATCTCCACGTTCGGACTCTGGGGAGAGACCCTCACCACACGTATCCTTCCTTTCGGGGAGGCGATAGCCGAGAAGGCGAAGGTAGTGCTGAAAATCAATACGGGAGCCGCCGTGCTGGGCCTGGGATACATCGTAGGGCTGAAATATGCGGTGATAATATGCTGCGGAAGTTTCCTGGTGTGGCTGGTCATCATCCCGCTCATGAACATGATATGGGGAGGACAGGTGATTGACCTGATGAACACGGGGGTCACTGCCACTATCGGGGAAATGTCCGCCGAGCAGATCTTCTCTGACTATGCAAGACACATAGGTATCGGAGGCATAGCCACCGCAGGCATCATCGGCATCATCAAGTCATTCGGGGTCATCAAGTCCGCAGTGGGGCTGGCTGCAGGAGAGTTCCGGCGCAAGAAGACGGCTGACGAGACACTTGCAAGCAGGACCCAGAGGGACATATCCATGAAAATGATAGCCATTGGCATCGGACTGACACTCATAGCGATACTGCTGTTCTTCGCATTCGGCGTCGTGGACAATATATGGCATGCCGTGATCGGACTTCTGGTCGTGGGGATAATAGCGTTCCTGTTTACCACGGTTGCTGCCAATGCAATAGCCATTGTCGGCTCCAATCCTGTCAGCGGAATGACACTCATGACCCTGATACTGGCCTCCCTGATAATGGTAGCCTCGGGGCTTACCGGAACAGCTGGGATGACTGCCGCACTGATTATCGGCGGAGTTGTATGCACCGCGCTCTCTGTAGCCGGGGCATTCGTCACTGACCTGAAGATCGGATACTGGATAGGGACCACTCCGAAGAAACAGGAGACATGGAAGTTCCTCGGAACACTCGTGGCCGCTGCCACAGTAGGAGGAGTGATGATAGTACTCAACAAGACATACGGGTTCACTGGGGAAGACGCTCTTGTGGCCCCTCAGGCCAATGCGATGGCAGCCGTGATCGAGCCTATGATGAACGGTGGCGGCGCCCCGTGGCTGATGTATGGCATCGGGGCTGCCATAGCCATCATCCTCACATTGTGCAAGGTGCCTGCCCTTCCTTTCGCCCTGGGCATGTTCATCCCCATTGACCTGAACCTTCCGATGCTTGTGGGAGGAGCCATATCATGGTTCGTAGGCTCTCGCAGCAAGGACAAGGAGCTGAACAGCGCCCGTCAGGAGAAAGGCACACTCATCGCCTCAGGTTTCATAGCCGGCGGAGCGCTCATGGGAGTGGTAAGCGCAATACTGAGATTCGCCCAGGTAGATGCGTTCATGGAGCCGTCACCTTGGACAGAACCGGTGGCCATCATACCTTACATCGCGATTATAGGTTACATCATATATTCCTCACTTAAAGCAAAAAAGGCTGAATAACAGATGGACGGCATCCTGCACGCACTGCTTCTGACACTTCTCGCCGGAGCCGCCACCGGAGTTGGAGGCCTGCTGATAATCTTCACCAAAAGGCTCAGCAGCAACTTCTTGGCCGGTGCACTCGGACTCTCTGCCGGGGTGATGATATTTATCTCCCTTGCCGAGCTGTATCCTGAAGCCCAGGCTGCAGTCCAGGGTGCAGCCTATTCCGGGATGAACGGGAAAGCTCTGGTGCTCGTCTCGTTTTTCGTGGGGATGGGGCTGATTTTCATGATAGATTTCCTGGTGCCGGACTATGAGAACCCTCACGAAGCCACCGGGCTGTCCCTCGACTCCAGAACCTTGGCCACAGACATGATCTCGGCCTCGGAAAAGACATCGGCAGGACACCAGGCATTGAAGAAACTGGGAATAATGTCGGCATTGGCCATCGCCATCCACAATTTTCCGGAGGGCATGGCCACATTCATCAGCTCCCTCGGCAACTCACAGACAGGTGCGGGAATCACATTCGCCGTAGCGATACACAATATCCCTGAAGGCATCGCTGTAGCAATTCCTATATATTATGCGACACACAGCAAGGGGAAAGCCGTACTTTACGCCACCCTGTCAGGTCTTACCGAACCGGTCGGAGCCGCCATCTGCTACGGGATTACGGCGCTTTTCGGGGTGCAGATATCTGAAGGGGGCGCGGCATTCCCCCTGATACTGGCCGCCGTGGCCGGCATCATGATATACATATCCCTCGACGAGCTGCTCCCCACCGCTGAAAAATACGGGAAGCACCACGTGGCGATTTCAGGTGTCGTGGCCGGGATGGCGATAATGGGCATCAGCCTCATACTCATGTGATTCCGCCATGCTGCCGGAAATGCAGGATATGAAAACTGTTTAGAACGGACCAAAATTATCATATTTTATGGAAAAAATACTCGACAGATTCCTCAGATACGTGGCTGTGGATACACAGTCCGACCCTGAATCGGAGAGCCAGCCGAGCAGCGCAAGGCAGCTGGACCTCCTGAAAATGCTCCGGGACGAGCTCATCTCGATGGGAGTGGAGGCGTCACTGGACCAGTACGGATATGTGATGGCAAGCATCCCGTCAAACTGCGGATGTGATGCTCCCGCCATAGGCTTCATCGCACATGTGGACACATCCCCCGATGCATCCGGGGCGGACATCAGGCCGCAGATCATCAAAGACTACGACGGGAAGGACATACTGCTCGACGCAAGGTCGGGACTATCCCTCAAAGTGAGCGACTTCCCTGAGCTTGAAGAATATAAGGGCCAGACCATCATCACCACTGACGGCACCACCCTGCTCGGTGCAGACGACAAGGCCGGAGTAGCGGAAATCATGGACGCCGTGCAGTACATGGTGGAACACCCTGAATTCAGGCACGGCGATATCAGGATAGGATTCACTCCGGACGAAGAGATCGGACGGGGAGTGGCGAAGTTCGATGTGGCAAGATTCGGGGCCAGGTACGCCTACACCATGGACGGAGGGGCTGTCGGTGAGCTTGAATATGAGAATTTCAACGCCGCAGCTGCCGACATCCACATCCAGGGTCGCAACATACACCCGGGATATGCAAAAGGCAAGATGCTGAACGCCATACTGATAGGCATGGAACTGAACAGCCTTCTCCCGGTAGAGCAGAGACCGGAGTACACATGCGGCTATGAAGGGTTCTTTCACATTACAGGATTCAACGGGACAGTGGAGGAGGCCGATTTCTCGTACATCATACGCGACCATGACATGGACCTGTACGAGAACAAGAAAAAAGTGATGCAGCAGTGCGTGGATTTCATCAACACGAAATACGGCGCAGGAACAGCGACACTGAAGATCAGGCACCAGTACTACAACATGCGCAAGGAAGTGGAACCCCACTACCACATCGTGGAGAAGGCCGTCAAGGCAATGGAAATGGAAGGCATCAAGCCACGTATCCAGCCTATAAGGGGCGGTACAGACGGAGCCAACCTATCTTTCATGGGTCTTCCATGCCCGAACATCTTCGCCGGAGGCCACAACTTCCACGGGAAGCTGGAATTCGTCCCACTCGAAAGCATGGAGAAAGCTTCCAGAGTGATCCTCAACATCATATCTCTGTTTGCAGAGGAAAAATAGACAGCCGCAGCCTGGTCAGAGGTTCAGCCACCTGATGGACTTGTCCCTGCCCCAGTAACTCAGCTGCCGCTTTGCATAATGGCGGGTGTTCCGCTGAATGAGCTCGACGGCCCGGTCCAGAGATGTGACCGGGCCGTCGTTTCTGTGCTGCCCGGATACAGGGGGACGGTATTCCCTGCCTGCACAGTAGTCCAGGTAACCGAACATCTCCTTGTAACCCACTGTCTGCAGGGCTGCGCAGTCGCGGTAAGGGAGCAGGGAGGCGGCTTCCTCCACCAGTCCGTCCCTGACCATCTGCAAAACCCTGCGTCCGATCCGCCCGTACAGCTCCTCACGAGGCCGGATGAGACCTGTCTTCTCTATCTCGAAGTCACGTTTCTTCACACCGGATGTCTTGAATGAGGAGAATTTACGTCCTGTCATGATGCACACCTCGAGGGCGCGGACAACCCTCTGCCCGTTGGCTATGTCTATCGTGGCATAACTTTCCGGGTCCAGACGCTTCAACTCGAGCCGCAGGGACTCGACTCCTTCCTCCCTGAGCCGTTCCATGAGACTTTCCCTGAGCTGCGGGTCCGCTTCAGGAAAGTCATCAAGCCCCCTGCACACCGCATCTATATAGAAGCCCGAGCCTCCAGCCATGACCAGAGTCTCATGTCCCCGGCTGAAAAGCTCTTCTATCAGGGCAAGGGCTTCAATCTCATACTTCCCTGCAGTATAAGGCTCCGTAACCGTGTGAGAATGGATAAAATAATGCTTCACAGCGGCGAGCTGCGAAGCGGAAGGGACAGCAGTCCCTATTGTCATTTCCCTGTATATCTGTCTCGAGTCGCAGGATATGACCGGCGAGCCATACCGCTGCGCCAGTGCGATGCTGTAGTCCGTCTTCCCCACCGCAGTGGGCCCGAGCACTATGAGCAGCCTTCTCTTCATATTACGCAGGCCTGGCCGGGATCATTCGTCATCCTGGTCCTCGTCATATATCTCTTCAGTATCACTGTCAGTTTCTTCATCCTGGTACTCATCCTCATCGTCATCCTCCCCGGACTGGATGGATTTCTTCTTCTCGTCAGGAAGGTCCTCGAAAGCCACATACCCGTTCTCGAACTCCACCGGATTGGGGCCTTTGGACTCGACAAGGGCAGGATATATCAGTCCCCGGCGCTCCTCGGCCTGTCCTTCGCAGGTTACAATCACGCTTTTCGCATTGGTAGTGTCATAGAAATAAATGAAGGTCACCTCGCCTTTCCTGAAAGTCTGGCCGAGAGTGACCGAATCAATCGTGCCGGCACCGAGATTGAATATTCCGTACCTTGCAGTCACATTACCCTTTTCATCCATCGCCTTGAAAAGCACAAGCTGGTCCTGAGGGAAATCCATGTCAGCCCTCATCTGCTTATGAAGCGAATAAAGAGTAGTTGTGTCCTTCACCTCATAAACCCGCGCAAATCCCTTTATACCAGGGAGTGAAACTCTGTATCTCAATACCATATCGATCCTGTTTTGCCAAAAAGCACCCAAAGGTACAAAATATTTCCAAAATTTATCTTAATTTTGGGTTCGGTATGAACGAAACCAATGACCAGATCCACGACTCCTACAGGAGCATTGCCTCGGCATCGGAAGGGCTTTTCAAGGACAATGGAAGCAGATTCATTGCCCTCGCCTACCCGGTCGAGACAGAATCCGATGTCAAGGAGATCGTCGCATCCCTTAAAAAGCAATACCACGATGCCAGGCACCACTGCTACGCATACAGGCTGGGATACAGGGGAGATGTGTTCAGGGCAAACGATGACGGTGAGCCTTCCTCCTCTGCAGGCAGGCCTATTCTCGGCCAGATAGACGCAAACGGACTGAGCGACATACTCATAGTGGTGGTGAGATATTTCGGAGGCATCAAACTCGGAATCCCGGGCCTGATCCGGGCATACAGAACATCGGCCGCGGATGCTATAGCAAATTCCCGCATAATAGAGAAGGTGGCGGGCAGAAGGTTCCGCCTCAGCTTCGGCTACCTCAACATGAACGACGTCATGAAGATGACAAAGGAACTGGGACTTGTTCCTGAGGCACAGGACTTCGGGATGACATGCTCCATGGAGGTACGGGTAAGGCTTTCCCTGGCAGAAAAGTTCCTGGAGATGTGCTCCAAGATAGAAGGGTGCAGTGCACAGGACCTCTGACCATCATCCGGAGACACGGCGGGGCAACGGGGTCCAACAGGGCCGCACCGGAACGTCAGCGAGGTTTCCGCCAGGGAAACCGAAGCAGTGGAGGTGCCGGCGCAGTGAAGCGCAGCCGCATGCCCCACCGGGGCTGTCACCGTCAGGTGACTGGGGGTGGACAGACCGGATTTCTGTAACAGGGCCCAACAGGGCCGCACCGGAACGTCAGCGAGGTTTCCGGAAGGAAAACCGAAGCAGTGAAGGTGCCGGCGCAGCGAAGCGCAGCCGCATGCCCCACCGGGGCTGTCACCGTCAGGTGACTGGGGGTGGACAGACCGGATTTCTGTAACAGGGCCCAACAGGGC
>JADILZ010000067.1 GCA_017695065.1 Candidatus Cryptobacteroides excrementipullorum | reverse complement strand
CACGGAGAGAGACCACACCAACAGGCTCGTGGAGGACCTCGCTGATCCAGGGAAGGTCGTCATCGTGCAGACCGCTCCTGCGGTGAGGGCGGCGATAGGAGAGGAGTTCGGCCTGCCTGCCGGGACACTTGTCACCGGCAAGATGGTGGCGGCCCTGAGGGAGCTCGGTTTCGACTACGTGTTCGACACTGATTTCGCTGCCGACCTGACCATAATGGAGGAAGGCGCCGAGATGCTCGAGAGGCTGACGAAGTACCTGGACGGTGACAGGAGCATGCGCCTGCCGATACTGACATCGTGCTGTCCGGCATGGGTCAATTTCTTCGAGCACCAGTTCCCGGACCTTCTCGACATACCTTCCACTGCAAGGTCTCCGCAGCAGATGTTCGGCTCCATAGCCAAGACATGGTGGGCCCAGAAGATGGGCATACCTCGTGAAAAGCTGGTGGTGGTGTCCATAATGCCTTGTCTTGCAAAGAAATATGAATGTGACCGCGAGGAGTTCCACACTGACGGGAATCCTGATGTGGACTATTCCGTATCTACCAGGGAACTTGCACGCCTGATCAAGAGGGCCAACATAAGCTTCACTCTTCTCCCTGACATGGAATTCGACCTTCCGCTGGGTGCGTCCACCGGGGCAGGAGTGATTTTCGGAACGACAGGAGGAGTGATGGAGGCCGCCCTGAGGACAGTTTACGAGCTTTATACCGGCAAGACACTCGGAAGTGTCAATTTCCAGGCTGTCAGGGGAATGGACGGAGTCAGGAGGGCTACGGTGGATCTGGACGGATTTGAGCTGAAGGTAGGCATAGCCCACGGGCTCGGCAATGCACGCCATCTGCTTGAGGACATCAGGCACGGCAGGAACGAGTACCATGCCATAGAGATAATGGCATGTCCGGGAGGCTGCATCGGCGGCGGTGGACAGCCGCTCCATCACGGGAATTCCGATGTGCTTTACGCAAGGGCAAACGCACTGTACAAGGAGGATGCCGGCAAGTCCGTGCGCAAGTCACATGAGAACCCGTACATCAAGTCCCTGTACGAGGAGTTCCTCGGCAGGCCTCTCAGCGAGAAGGCCGAGCATCTGCTTCACACCCGTTATTTCAACAGGTCCTCAATATAGTGGGGCAGGGGGAGACTTGCGGCAGAGCCCTTCAGGGCCGCACCGGAGCGCCGGAGAGGTTTCCGGAGGGAAACATGAGCTGCGCCGGAGCCGGAGGAATGTAATTCATCGAACTGACGTTAACCCTAAAATTCATTGCCATGTCAGATATAAAACTTCCTTGTGACATTTCAGCCAAAGTGGATGAAATCTGTTCCCGTCATGGGAACAGCCCTGGCGAACTCATAAACATACTTCATGAGGCCCAGCATCTTATGGGCTATCTCCCGGAAGATATGCAGCGCCTGATAGCGGCCCGACTGGGCATCCCCGTGTCCCGAGTCTATGGTGTGGTTACTTTCTATGCGTTCTTCACCATGACTGCCAAGGGAAAATACCCGATTTCCGTGTGCATGGGGACTGCGTGCTATGTGAGGGGCTCGGAGAAGCTTCTCGAGGAATTCAAGCGTGTGCTCGGAATAGATGTAGGGCAGACTACCCCTGACGGTAAATTCTCCCTCGACTGCCTCCGGTGCGTGGGGGCATGCGGCCTTGCTCCTGTGGTCATGATAGGGGACAAGGTGTATGGACGTCTCCAGCCTGTGGATGTGAAGCGGATCCTGGACGAGCTGGAATGAATCTCCAAAGGCTCAACGGTCCGTGCCGGGGAATGTCACCTTGCCGAGAATCCCTTTCAGCCAGGCTATCGCCATGCCGTAGTTGGTGATGGGTACGTGCTGCCTTTCCGCGGAGGCAATACGGCTGAGGACGTACCTGCGGTTGAACATGCACGCTCCGCAGTGGATCACGATGTCATAGCCGGAAAGGTCGTCCGGGAAATCCTTGCCTGAGACGACCTCTGTCCGGAGCCCCTGTCCGAAACGCCGGCGGAGCAGAGCCGGTATCCTGACCCTGCCTATGTCTTCCCCGGCCGGGGCGTGCGTGCATGCTTCCGCGATGAGCACCCTGGATTTTTCTCCCAGCCTTCCCAGTGCTTCCGCCCCTTCCCTGAAAACCCGTATGTCTCCCTTGTAGCCTGCGAACAGTATTGAAAACGAAGTGAGCCGGCTGCCTTCAGGCTTCATCCCCGCCACCTCCTCAAATGCCTGCGAGTCGGTTATTATCAGTCCTGGCGGGCAGGCAAGGGACGCAAGGGCCTTCCCCATGGTGTCCGGCGTACAGCTTACAGCGGTGCATTTCCTGTCGAGCAGTTCGCGGATGACCTGCACCTGTGGCAATATGAGCCTGCCTTTCGGGGCAAGGCCGTCCTGAGGCATCACAAGCAGTATCGTATCCCCCTCTTTCACCAGGTCACCTGTGATGGTGCGGCTTCCGAATTCTCCGGGGATTTTCTCCAGTATTGCCCTGAACAGCAAGTCAATACCCTGCAGGGTGGCTGCACTGGCCATGACAGGGCTTTCTCCGCACAGCTTCCGGACTTCCTCCTCAACGGCCGCATCCTTTCCTGTGCCGCCGTGGAGGTCAGCCTTCCCGATTACAGGGATTACAGGGATACCATCCCGTGTCATTCTCCCGTACCATTCCTTTTCTGCATTGTCGCAGTCCCTGAAGATCATGATGGCTATGTCTGCCGATTCCAGGGCCTTGGCTGAAAGCCCGGTACGCTTTCTCCCGAGTGCCGTGCCGCTGTCATCGAATCCTGCCGTGTCAATGAAAAGACACGGGCCGATGCCGGGGATTTCCATGGCTTTCCTCACAGGGTCGGCCGTTGTGCCCGGGATGTCGGAAACAATGGCTGTCTTCTGTCCGGTCAGTGCGTTCATGAGAGAGGATTTTCCTGTATTGCATTTCCCGGTTATCGCTATATGGAGCCTTTCTGAGCTGGGGGTCTTTATCATTACTTCAGTCTTTTTGATGTCAGAACCTGAAATCGCGTATGCCTGCCTCAATGTCCTTCAGATGTCTTTCAGTCAGCTCCCTCACCTTGTCGTTCCTGATGTTCCGGAGCTCCTTCCCTATGATTTCGAGGCCCAGCTTTCTGGTGCCGGCGGAGGCATAGTCCTGGAGGTATTCCATCAGGGTCATCAGGGCGTTGGGCTGGCAGCAGTCGGCTATCTTTCCTCTCTTGACCAGGGACATGAACCTGTCTCCTGTCCTGCCTTCCCGGTAACATGCCGTGCAGAAGCTCGGTATGTGCCCCATTTCCAGCAGCCAGAAGACTATTTCATCCAGGCTTCTCCTGTCACTTATGTCGAATTGCGCGCTGTCCTCTTCTGCCGTCCCGGTCCCTGCGGCGCCGTAAGCCTCACCGGCATATCCTCCGACGCTCGTCCTTGACCCGCCGCTTATCTGTGATATCCCGAGCTCCAGCACCTTTTCCCTCACTTCCCGGGATTCCCTGGTGGAGATTATCATTCCGGTGTAGGGGACAGCGAGCCTGATGACGGCCACTATCCTGCAGAACACCTCGTCCGGTACCGCATCCGGGAAGTCCTTCGTGTCAATGCCGTCTGCCGGGCATATCCTCGGTACGCTTATCGTATGCGGTCCGGTGCCGAACCTCGCTTCCAGATGCTCGGCATGCATCAGGAGACCCACGAGGTCGTACCTGTAGGTGTCGAGTCCGAACAGCACCCCGATGCCTACATCGTCTATCCCTCCCTCCATGGCCCTGTCCATGGCTTCCGTGTGCCAGGCGTAGTCGCTCTTTGGTCCGTAGGGATGGAGCGCCTCGTAGGCCTTTCTGTTGTATGTCTCCTGGAAAAGTATGTATGTGCCTATGCCGGCCTCTTTCAGTTTCCTGTAGTTCTCCACCGTGGTGGCGGCAATGTTGACGTTCACCCTGCGGATAGCCCCGTTCCTGTGCCGCGTCCCGTATATGGTCCTGATGGATTCAAGGATATATTCCAGAGGTGTATGTACAGGGTCCTCCCCTGATTCCACCGCAAGCCGCTTGTGTCCCATGTCCTGCAGCGCTATCACTTCTCTCCGGATTTCCTCCTGGGAGAGCATCTTGCGTGGTATGTGTTTGTTTTTCAGATGGTAAGGACAATATGTGCATCCGTTTACACACCAGTCTGACAGGTAAAGCGGGGCGAACATCACTATCCTGTTGCCGTAGAACTTCTTCTTTATTTCCCTTGCCAGGCCGAATATCTTCCCGACCAGGTCAGGCTCGTCACATTCCGCCAGCACTGCCGCTTCCCTGTGTGTAAGTCCCTTGCATCCGGCGGCTTTGTCAAGGATCTCCTCTACAAGTTTCCTGTCGTTCCTGTGTGCCCCTGCGTATTCCAGGGTCTCGGCGATTTCCTCATGGCAGATGAATTCTTCCGCTTTTGGAGAAGCGGTATCAAAATAGTGTCCCATCAGTATGCGGTTATATTTCTTTTTCGTTTTCCAAAAATATATCAGGCTTCTGACAAGAGCAAGAAAAAGAACGGAAAACAGAGAAAAACAGTATTTTTGCAGAGCGGGACTCCGCTTTACCGCTATGCCCAACAGAAAGAAAAATACATCAGGGAAGGTCCGGAATCTGATTCTGAAACTCCAGAGAAACGAGATTCCGGATGCTCAAGAGTACAGGGAAGTGCTTCTGTGCCATGACAGGAATGCTGTCAGTCTGCTCCACGAAGCCGCCCGGGAGGCTTCTGTCCGCAGGTTCGGGAACGGTATCCATATACGCGGTCTGGTAGAGATAACAAATATCTGCAGGAATGACTGCTTCTATTGCGGGATCCGCAGAAGCAACGGCAGGGTGACAAGGTACAGGCTGACCCGCAGCGAGATTCTCGGCTGTTGCCGGAGGGGATATGCCTCCGGATTCCGTACGTTCGTCCTGCAGGGAGGGGAGCTTCCTGATTCAGCGGACAGGGACATAGCCGGGCTCTGCTCCGCTATCCGCAGCGAGTTCCCGGATTGTGCCGTGGCACTGTCTCTGGGGGAACGTTCGGAAGAAGGCTACAGGATGTTCCGTGAGGCCGGCGCCACCAGGTATCTGCTCCGGCATGAGACTCGCGATCCGGTACATTATTCCAGGCTGCATCCCCCCGGGATGTCTCTTTCCAACAGACTTCATTGCCTTGACATGCTGAAAGATATGGGCTATATGACAGGGACGGGGATAATGGTGGGAAGCCCGTACCAGAGTATAGGGAATATAGTGGATGACATCCTTTACATGGCCAGGTTCAGGCCGGAGATGATAGGGATAGGCCCGTTCATACCGCACAGGGACACACCCTTTGCAGGAGCCCGCCGGGCAAAGGCATATTCCGTGGCAGGAGGCGTGGAGGATACGTTCCATGTCCCGCTTCCGGAATGGGATGCCGGAGAAATGACCCTGAAACTGATTTCCATCTTCCGTCTTATGTTTCCTGATGCCTTCATCCCGGCCACTACCGCTCTTGCCACTTTCTACCCTGACGGGCACGAACGGGGAATCCTGGCCGGTGCCAATGTCGTCATGCCCAACCTTTCACCGCCGTCAGTACGGGACGACTATTCCCTTTATGACGGGAAGGTTGCATACGGGGCTGAATCGGCCGAAGGCCTTGACGAATTGAGAATCAGGCTGGAAGACATCGGTTACAGGATATTGTTATCTGAAGCATGACCCTGTCCTGTGCCTTGGCTTCCGGCTAAGGATGGCTCTCTTCCGGAAATGGGGGATTTGTCATACCGACAGGAAAAGCCAGACCGACGCCAGTATCATGACTGCTGCCACAATCTTCCGGTAGCTTTTCCTCTTGATACTCTTTATCCGTTTCATAGCCACATAGTTGCCCAGGGCCATCGCAATGCCGGTATATAAGCCTCCGGTTATGATCTGACTGCCGAGCAGCCCGAATTCCCCGTACATGACGAGCTGTATCACATGCATGACTGTGGCTGAAGCGGCTTCGGTGGCGATATATGCGACAGGGGAGAGGCCGAGGGTGAGGAACACTGCACTGCTTACCGGTCCGGAGAGACACAGCAGCCCGTTGATGACACCAGAGACTCCGCCTCCTGCAATCATGGTCCATCTGGATCGCGGCAGCCTTATCTTGTCATATATCTCCAGTAAGGCAAACGATATGAGGAAAACGCACAGCACCCTTGTCATCATTTCCTTGGGCACAACGACGAACCCGTACGACCCGGCTATGGTAAAAGGTGCCGCGAGTATCAGGAAAAGCCCTGCCTGCCTCCAGCGGATGGAAGAGAATCCTGCCCCCATGCGGAAGATGTTGCTCAGCAGCTGTGCGACCGTTGCCATGGGAACTGCGACTTCGATGCCGTAGAATGAGGTGATTGCCGGGAGCAGGATCATGCTCCCGCCGAAACCTACGGTCCCGGAAAGCAGGCCGGACACTATGCCGGCGACTGTCAGTATGGCTTCCTGAAGCATCTGTTCCAGTGAAAAATGTGGTTGAGGACACGAAAATAGGCAATATATCTTTATCAAGCAAGTGCAGGAGGAATACTGTAAAAAAACGGTAATAGGTTATTTCCAGAGCCTCGAAAGGGTCTTCCCTGCTACGGTCCTGGCACTTCTGCGCGGTTTCATCTTCCTTATACCGAGCTTTATGCTGCTTCCGGAACTGCTGGGGACACATGGTATCTGGCTTGCCCTTTGCCTGTCCGAGCTGCTTACCGCTGTCACAATAGCCGTACTTTTCGGCCTGAACATGATGCGGCATCGTGGCATGGCAAGACAGGGCAGGTTACTCTGATCTCAGGTGTCTTGCAGGATTGCCGGATCATTCGTCGTGCAATGAGTCCACTGGGTTGGTGTTGGCCGCCCTTCTGGCCTGGAGTGTGACGGTCAGGACAGTGACTGCCAGCACGGCGGCAAGCGCCGAAAGGAAAATCCAGACCGGTACCGGAGCCTGATATGCGAAGCCTTTCACCCAGGCCTTAATGATGGAATATGCGACAGGTACAGAGACTGCGAAACATATCAGGGTCATGATGATGTAGTGCCTGTTAAGCATCTTGAGTATCATGCCGATAGTGGCCCCGTGGACTTTCCTCAGTGCTATCTCCTTGCGGCGGAACTGAGTCTCGAAGCTCACTATGCCCAGAATGCCGACCAGGGAGATGACCAGTGACAGGATGGCTGTGATGGCTATCAGGCTGTTCAGCTTCTCCTCCTTCTCGTAAAGCCGTCCGATGCTCTCGTCCATGAACCTCAGATAGACATCGTTCCCGTTGATTTCTGGGTTGAACTCTTCGATACAGTCCCGTATCCACTGGAATGTCCCGGCAATGTCCTCCCCGTCTATCTTTGCATAAACTACTGACAGAGGCCACCATGGGTCGGAGCCGAACACATACAGGGCAATCGGGTCGATCCCGTAATGCAACGGCTTGAAATTGAAATCTTTCACTATCCCCACTATCTCCGCCGGTTCGTCTGCGTGTCCCTGGAGCCTGGCCCCGAGTTTGAGGAACGGGAACTTGAGCATGGTCTGCTCGTTCATGATGAAGGTCCCGTCCGGGTCTAGGTCATCGGAAGGTGAGAAATTGCGACCCTCCTTTATTGTCATACCGAAAAAATCTATGAAATCCGAAGATACGGGCAGCACGTCCAGCTGTACCCTGTGTCCGTCAAATTCGCGGCCCCATCCCATTTTCGTATTGGAGACCAGCCAGTTGCCCGCGAAAGTGACATCCTTGACATGAGGATTCTGCCTGAGTTTCTGCTCGAAGCTGTCAGCCATGCTGCCGATCCTGGAGCCGCAGCTGAATTCGACTGTCAGGTCCCGTTTGAACCCCATGTCCTTGTTCTTCATGAAAGAAGTCTGCACCTGGATGTACAATGCCATCGCTATCAGCACGAAAGAGGCTATGAACTGGAATCCCACAAGGACACTTCTGAGCATCCTCCCTTTAGGCGAGAGGGAGAATGACCCTTTCAGCACCAGTGCAGGCTGGAAGGATGTGCTGTAAACTGCCGGGAAGAGACCTGCCGCAAGAGATGAGACCAAGGCCACGGCAGCCCCGATCAGGATGACAGTGACGTTGTCCGCGACCCGCATCGACCCGGAGATATAATATGTGAATGAGGTACCGGAAATCAGATGGAGTGCCAGGATGCCGAGTCCGAATGCCGCCGCCGCAATCACCACAGCTTCGCTCACCTGTCTCCAGACCAGGGATAACCTGTTGGAGCCAAGCACCTTGCGTGTGTTTATGTCCTTGATGATCAGAGGCACCGAGGCAGTTGCCATGTTGATGAAATTGATAATGGCTATGGCGATGATTATAAGCCCGATGGCAAATAGTGTCCCGGTCGTGGACCGGTTCCCTTTCCCCATGGTGTCCCCGCTCACGTCTTTGGAGAAGTAGGCATCATGGAGATTGGTGATGCGGACGCCGTTCTCGAACATTTTCCCGTATTCGGATTCAGGGTCTATCTCGAAGAATTCAAGCAGCTTTTCCTTGATCAGGGAGGCGACCTGGGAGGCATCAGAAGGGTCGGCCAGCTTCATGTAGCAGTTGTAAGACCATTCGCTCGTGTTGTTCCTGTCGTCGTTGCCTACCTGTATCAGCGCACCGTTGGCCACGCTGCTGTTTTCGGGGAAATCCTTGTAAACGGCGGCTATGCGGTATTCTGCTCCGGAGTATTTGTCTATAAGTGTCTCTCCAGCAGGGCTTTCTCCGGGGAAGAGACGATCCGCTACAGACTCTGCGATGATGATACTCCCGGGCCTGGCGAATTCAGCCGGGTCTCCTTCCGTGAATTCAAACGGGAACACTTTCAGCATACAGGTGTCCAGGACACTGGATTCCAGGGTGTACTCCTGCTGCTCATCGCCCTGCCTGTACCATTCCGAGGAGGAGTTCTTCCAGTACCTGTACACTCCGAGCTCCTCTACCTGGGGAATCGTCCCCTTGAGCGACTCGATGAAAGGCCGGCATATCGTTATGCCGTATGCCCCGAGGTTGGACGGGTCATTGACGAATTCGAGCCGGAAGACTTTCTCGTGCCCAGGGTAGTTCCTGTCGTACCTCCAGTCATACCGTACCTGTATCATTATCACCATGAACGCAGTGAAAGCCACTGTGAGTCCGATGATGTTCAGTGTGGAGCTAAGCCACCTGTTTCTGCTGAAAAGCCGTTTCATTATCTGTCGTTTTTAAGGATTCCGTTTCTGAATTTTTTCTTGAAAATTCTTTCATAGACCTTTCCAAAACAGTTTTTATAGAACCCTGAAGCATGTGAAATTTACGTAATTGACGTATAGTCAATATATTATGTTTAACTGCCATGCTACGGACCCTCTTCTTTATAGGGCCTGAAGCATCTGTTTGATTTGTAAAATTATGTCAATCAGTAAATTATGATAATCAGACATGCTTCAGGGTTCTATATGGATTCTTCTACAGCTCATTGGCTACATCCTTGACTATCCGCCCGTCGAACAGGTCGATGGTCCTCTGGGCCACGGCGGCGTCCCTCTGGGAGTGGGTCACCATCACGATGGTAGTGCCTTCCCTGTTCAGCTCGGAGAGCAGGTCCATCACCTCCTTGCCGTTCTTCGAGTCAAGGTTACCGGTCGGCTCGTCCGCAAGGATCAGCTTGGGTCCTGCCACCACGGCACGCGCGATCGCCACCCTCTGCTGCTGTCCTCCGGAGAGCTGCTGAGGGAAGTGCTGCGACCTGTGGCTTATGTTCATGCGTTTGAGTATCTCTGTGACTTTCTGTTTCCTCTCCGATGCGCTGATGTTGAGGTAGCGCAGAGGAAGTTCGACATTCTCATAGACATTGAGTTCGTCGATGAGGTTGAAGCTCTGGAACACGAATCCGATGTTTCCCTTGCGGAACTTCGTGCGGTCCTTCTCCTTGAGTTTCGCCACCTCGTGGCCGAGGAGTTCGTAACTGCCGCTGGTAGGGTTGTCGAGCAGGCCGAGGATGTTCAACAGGGTGGACTTCCCGCATCCTGAAGGGCCCATGATGGCGACGAACTCGCCGTCATTGATCTCGAAAGATACGTTGTTGAGAGCTGTGGTCTCGATTTCTTCCGTGCGGAATACTTTGCAGAGGTCTGTAACTTTAATCATGACTTTGTGTATTTGATAATTGTGTTTCCGATGACAGTATGCCGGATGTCAGATTTCTTTACAATTTCCCGTTGTCCGGCACTTCACGGGGATAATGTATAATTATTGTGCCAATATGTTTAATATTTTGTATGCCAATGTTTTATCTTTAGTTGTGGCCGCTCGTGTGTAAAAAAACTTTACACCTGATGTAAAGATTCTTTACACTCCGGTTTCCGCGTCTGTCGGTCATCCTGAACTTGATTCAGGATCCGAGGTCCATCCGTCCTGGTTTCCCTCGGATGCCGGGTCGCCGCCCGGCATGACCACGACGAGCCGTGGTCGCCTGTCCACCCCCAGTCGCCTTTGGCGACAGCCCCGGAAGTTCGCGGCCACATGCCTGCGTCACTCACTCTTGAGCGCATCCACAGGATTCGCACGCGCCGCACTGTTCACCTGCCAGAGCACCGAAACTGCCGTGATAGCCAACGACACGGCCACGGTCACCACGAAAATCCACACCTGCAGATCCATCCTGTACGGGAACCCCTGCAGATACCTCTGGCACAGGATCACCGCCACAGGTACGGCCAGCAGGTCCGCGATGGCGGTCATCAGCATATACACCCTGATGTTCCGTCCTGTCTCGCTGCCTACAGTCCCGCCGTAGATCTTATGCAGGGCGATGCTCTTCGAATTTTCGGAAGCGTGGTAGATACTCATCGCCGTAAGCCCCATAGCGGATATAACCACGGCCAGTATCATGAACAATTCGATGATCCTCACACTGTTGCGTACATCGTTCAAATCCTTCTTCTGTATATCGCCGATATATCCGCTCCTGGACATTCCCATCTCCCCGCCGACAATCTCCGAGTACAGCCGGGACGCGGTCTCCGTGATCGCTTTCTCTGCCTCCTTGTGGTCCCCTCTCGTCTTCAGCAGGAGGCTGCTCGAACTTATGTCCTCCTGGCCGATAATCTCCACAGCCCCGTAATCGTTTTCCTTGACCATGGTCACATCGTTTACGATGAAATCGGACAGCACCCCGCCGATATCCTTGTAGATACTGAGCCTCGAAGTGCTGCTGACATCGTCATACGGCGGTGTGGAACCGGAGTCCTTCATCGCCTTCTCGCTTATCCACAGCGAGCCTGGTACGGGGTCGCTGAATTTTCTTACCACATTGAACCCGAACATGTTGAACGCCACGCTGTCGCAGCGCAGGATATAGCACTGGTAATACCTGCCGGTGATCTCGTCTTTCGGTGAAGTGACCCGCAGCGAGATTTTCCCGGGGATGTCGTAAGTATATCCTGCCATTTCCACACACGGGAGTTCCTGGAGCCTCTCCTTGAGGACGGTGGTGTTGCCGTCATAGAACGGAGACGAAAGGTAAAAGAGGTCGTCCGTGTTGCAGCCTACAGGTCGCGCGAGCATGTGCTTCATCTGCGCCTCCATCGTGATGGACAGCGCTATGAGCACTATCGCGGCCATGTTCTGCAGCACGATGAACACCTTGGAGAACACCAGTCTGCTCTGGAGCCGGAAAGTCCCTCTGATTATGTCCATCGGGGTGAACTTCGATGCCAATACCGCCGGAATCACCCCTGAAACCAGTGACACTGTGACATAAATCCCCAGGAAGAAAAGCATGTACCCCGGCCGGACGATCTCTCCCATGTCAATCTCTTTCCAATAGCTCCCGTCGTCCCCGGCCAGAAGGTTGTTCATCACCGGGGCGAATGTCAATGCTATGGCGACCCCGATGGCGAAGCACAGGGCCGTGAACAGGAACGATTCCTTTATGTACTTTATGACAATGCCGCCGCGGGAGGTGCCGAGGAGGCGTCTGGTGGCCATCTCCCGGGCGCGTTTCCCTGTGAGGGCGGTGTTGAGGTTGATATAGTTGAACACTGCGCACAGGAGCAGTACCAGGCCTACTGTCAATAGGTTGTTGACCAGTTTTTTGTCTCCCTGTGTGAACTGCGAACTGATATCGGCGAAGTACAGTTCGTCTATCCTGGTCAGGCTCTTGTTTTCGAGAAAAGCCCCTTCTGTGTTTCCGTAAAGTGATGAATATACGGAATTTATCTTCTCCGAGAGCTCGGCCGGGGATGTCCCTTCACGCGCTTTGACCAGGGTGGCTACACCAATGATCATGAAAAGGGGATTGTCAATGCTCCCTTTCATCAGTTCCGGATGCCTGATATTCAGTAGGATGTCAGACCTGTAGAATACTGACTTGCCGATGTCATTGTAGATACCGGCAACGGTAAACTGCTGATCATTTATGCTGATTCTCCTGCCGAGCACGCCTTTCCCGTCGGAACCGATCCTGTTCGCGAAACTTTCGGATACGAACACATTGGACCAGTCCTCAAGATCCGGTATGTTCCCTTCCTTCAGCCCTTTCCCGAGCAGGTCGAATATCTCAGGGTCCACATACGCGGTGGTGGCGTTGTATTCCGCGTCCCCAGACTTCACTGTCGTCTCGTACATGTTCAGATACCTGGCGACCTGTTCCACTTCCGGTATTTTCCCTCTGATTCCGTCGGCGATTCCGTAAGGGGTGGATGTGAAGTTGGAGAGTCCCATGACATAGATCCGTTCCCGGTCTTCAAATTCGCGTGTGATCGAATACTGCTGTATCGTGTAGCACAGCAGCAGTATCACGAATCCTATCGAGACGCTGAGTCCGGCCAGTTCGATGACCGTGTAGAGTCTGTTTTTCCAGAGGAATCTGATGTAACTTTTCATTTCGTTATCTTGTCGTTTATTGTCTTATATGCTACTATGCGGGGCTGACGGTCTGGCGACCGCCGTCTGTCTACCCCCAGTCACCTGACGGTGACAGCCCCGGTGGGGCATGCGGCTCGACTCTGTCTCGCCGGCACCTCCGCTGCTTCGGCTTCCCCGGAAACCTCGCTGACGCTCCGGTGCGGCCCTGAAGGGCCCTGTTAAGTTACTATGCGGAGCTGCTGTGCGGACCATCCGCGGCGAGCGGGTATGTGGCTGAGGACCGACTTTTCCCTTATTATTGGAGGTCCGAGGCCACATACCTGCGTCACTCATTCTTGAGCGCATCCACCGGGTCCGTGTTCATCAGCCTGACCGCCTGCCAGGAAATCGACACCACGGCCACCGCAAGCATGGCAAGCGCCGCCGTCAGGTAGATCCATACCGAGTTGCCGATCCTGTAAGAGTAGCTTTCGAGCCAGTGACCGGCCACGATTGCGCTGCACGGCACCCCGATCGCCACGGCTATGCCTACAGCATAAAGGAATCCCCGCGCCGTGTCCACAAATACCTTCGAACGGCTGCATCCCATCACCTTGCGGATGGCGGTCTGCCGTGCGTGCTGGCGCGCATAGTATGTACTCATGGCTATCATCGCCATCACAGACAGCAAGAGGATGAGCCCGGTGAACACAGTAATAAGCCGCATGTTCTGGTCTTCCATGTAGTAGAGATTGCGGTTTATCTCGTTGTAGGTCTGCACATGTATCTCGTCCTCGGAAAACCCTTTCGATGCATAGAAATCCTTTATCTGCCTGAGAGCGTCCTTCTCGTCCCCGTTCACCTTTACTGCCAGTTGCCGGATTACCCTGAAATCTTCCTCTGACTCCATGTCCATTATCCAGCAGCAGAGCAGGAACTCTCCGGCAGGGGCGCCGGCCCTGCCCTTGGTGAAATCCTGTATTATGCCGCATACTGGGATGCTCATCCCGTTGTCCAGTTCCAGGGAGGTGCAGTCATAGTCCAGCCCGAGCGAACGCATCGCGCTTTCCGTCATCCACATTGCCTGGGAAACAGGCTCCGCATTCTGCCTTATGACTTTCAGCCCTATGACCTCGAAGGCCTCCTGGGAACCGAAATACATGTCGAAATGGAGTTCCTCTCCGTTCCGTTTCCAGGCCATGCCTGCATGGGACGCTCCCATTGGCTCGAACTGCAGCCATCCTACCTTCTCCACACAGGACAGCTGTCTCAGTTCGTCTATATGGTAATCAGTCGATTTCCCGGCTCCAGCCACCTGTATGACACCGTCCTTCTCATATCCCATAGGCTTGTTTACCATGTGTCTTATCTGCAGGAACATCACCGCCGCCAAGGCCAGGGTGGCCACTGCCACACTGTTCTGTATCACTACGAATATCTTTCCGAGGGTCATCCTGCTCGTCCTGGTAAATTCCCCTTTCACCACTGAAATAGGTCTGAACCGGGATACGATCGCAGCGGGCACGATCCCGGAACAGATGCTCAGGAGCGCCACCAGCACTATGCAGAATGCCGCTTCGGCCGTATTGAATTCCGACAGCGGACTGACTTCCTTCCCGATCAGCTCACTCATGACAGGGGAGAATATCTCCGCGAAAACGAGTGCCAGGGCGAATGAAATCACTGTAAGGATCAGCGCTTCGGACAGATACCTCGCCACTATCCCGCTTTTCTGCGACCCGAGCAGCCTGCGCGTGGCCATCTCCTTGGCCCTGAAACCGGTCTGGGCCACTGTCAGGGAGATGTAGTTGAGCAGGGCGAATACCAGGAGCAGCACTCCGGCCGCGATGAAAAGTCTGATATAGTCCTTGGAGACCACACCTACGAACGGGGCGGATTCGTCGATTATCCCGAAATGGATATCTTTGAAAGGGGAGAGGGTGTACTCATGGAACATGTCATACTGATAGAGCATGTCGTTCTCCTTGACTGTTTCTTCCAGCCTGGCGTTGAGACTCTGGATGTCGGTGCCTGGCGCCATTTTATAGAAAGTGACAGCCATGCCGTTCCCGTTGATCACTCCTTCCGGGAACATCTTCCCGAAAAGGTCGATTCTGTACATGATGTCCTGGGCCGGGAATACAGTGCTCTTGAAATCCTTGTAAACAGCAGTCACAGTCACCGGCTCCTGCTGCCCGTTCAGCTCCAGGATGAAGCTCTGGCCGTAAGGGTCCTTCCCTTCGAAATACCTGGAAGCGAAGCTCTCCGACACTGCGACCGAGTTCATTGACGGCAGTGCCTCTTCCGGCGTTCCGGCGGACAGGGGGAATGTGAACATCTCGAAGAAATTCTCGTCCACAAGCAGCGCGTTCTGCCTGAACTCCTCGTCATCCACCTTCACATACGAGGATATCCCTCCGAAAATAGAGGTACTGGCCATTCTGCAGATATCCTCGACTTCCGGGAATTTCCCTTCCACCTGTTCTTTGATGGTGGCGCTCCCTATAAACAGCCTTTCGGAATGGGCCACATATATGTCATCCGTGCCTTTCAGCTGCCTGTCGTATGACAGTTCGCCGATGATGAACGATGCTATGAATATGACGAATGCGATCGCTATCGCCATCCCGAGCACTTCAATGGCAGTGTAGAGTTTGTTCCTCCAGAGGAATCTGAAATAACTTTTCATTTCTATCTTGTCGTTTATCGTTTTATACTCAAGTTTTTATAGTCGTCCGGTGCGGCCCTGACGGCCTGGCGACCGCCGTCTGTCCACCCCCAGTCACCTGCCGGTGACAGCCCCGGTGGGGCATGCGGATCATCCGCTGCAGGCGGGCATGTGACTGAGGACCGACTTTCCCATGTTTCTTTTTTTGGCGTTGAGCAGGGGGGTTGCCGGATGGCCGACTTTCCCCTTTTTATTGGAGGCCAGATGGCAACTCCCTGCGTCACTCACTCTGACTTGAGGACATCCGCCGGATTGGCCCGTGCCGCGCGGCTCAACTGCCAGAACACGGAAGCGGCGGTGATGAGCAGTGAAATGGCCACAGTCACGATGAAAATCCATACACTCAGGTCGATCCTGTATGCGAACTCCTGGAGATATCTCCGGCACAGAATCACAGCCATAGGGATGGCCACGATGTCAGCTATGACGGTCATTATCATATATATGCGCATGGTCCTGCGCATCTCGCTCCCGACCGTGCCTCCGTATATCTTGTGCAGGGCGATGCTTCTCATATTGTTGTCCGCATGGAAAATGCTGATGGCCACCAGTCCCGAGAGCGACAGGATGACCGAGATCACTGTGAATATCTCAATGAGCCTCATGCTCCTCCTGTTCCCGTCGAGGGAACTTTCCAGAATCTCTTCCATATAGCCGTTTGTCCACGGTTTTATTTCTATACCGAAGACTTCGGAGCAGAATCCGTTGTAGGCATCAGTGATCATTTCCCTGGCCTGGTCATGGTCTCCCGTGGTCTTTATGGCATAGTTGTGATACCAGAAATCCTCAGACCGGCGGATGAATATGAGTCCGTTCTCGTATTTTTCAGACGAGCCGGCACCCTGTATGATGAAATTCCCTACTATACCGCAGGCGGTATTGTCTGCCTTGAGTCCATATTGTCCCGTGATTTTGCTTATGTCCGTATTTCCGGCATCCACACCTGCCGCCCTTGCAGAACTCTCGCACAGCCATACCGCTCCAGGGATATTCTGCCCGAATTGTTCGATGACATTGAACCGGAGGATGTTGAATGTCGTGGTGTCGCATTGTATCGGATTGAAAGGGACTTCGTTCCCGTCTTTGTCATAAGCCGTAAACGTAGTCCCTATATCTCCAGGAAGATAGTTGCAGATACCGACGGCCTCGCAGCACGGAAGCGAGCGGAGCCTTTCCGCGAATCTGAGCCCGTCATCTTCCGTGAAATCGGTATCCAGGTAATAGACATCCTCGAAGTTGCACCCTGACGGTCTTTCTGTCATGTGTCTCATCTGCATCTCCATCGTGATGGTTACCGCTATTAGTACGACCGAAAGTATGTTCTGTATGGTTATAAATACCCTTGAGAATACCATCTTGCTCTTCAATCTCAGCGCTCCTCTGACTACATCTATGGGGGCGAACCTTGAGGCGATTATGGCGGGGATGAGCCCGGAAAGGACGGATACTGCGGCGATAAGGCAGATGCACGAGAGGAATGTCGCCGGAGTGAATATGTCACTTGTGTCCATGCCCATGGTGGATGATTCCAGTGAAGGGTCGTAAACAAGCCAGTTTACAGCAGGCACCATGAGTGCGGCCAGGACCATGGCCAGGGTGAAACATATTACTGTGAATATGGCGGATTCCCCGATATATTTCAGGATGATTTCCTTCTTCCCTGACCCCAGGAGGCGTCTGGTGGCCATTTCTCCGGCACGTTTGCCGGCAAGGGCGGTGTTGAGGTTGATGTAGTTGAACAATGCTGACACCAGAAGGGCCAGCCCTGCAAGCGCGAGGTTCTTGAGTGCCTTGGCGTTCCCGGAATTGAGGTAAAAATTCCCGGGGTGGAAATAAAGGTCGTCCAGGCAGGTAAGGCTTATCCGGTAGTCGGCTTCCTTGTTTCTTGCGTGCCAGTATCCTGTGTGGATTTTTTCTTGTACAATGCCAGGGTCGCAGTCAGGTGCGATCCGTATCAAAGTAATGTTAGGCCCGAATGTGGTCAAAGGGTCGCTCTGATACTGCCCTGTGAAGATTTCCGATTCGATATTCGTGATGACATCCGCGTACTTGAGTAGCCCGTCACCGAAGTCCTTGACGACTCCTGTTATGGTATATGGGGCATCATTTATCATCAACGTCTTGCCGATGACATCATCATCCGATATCTTCCTGGCGAAGGACTCGGAGATGATCACGTCGGTCAGGCTGCTGAGTGATTCGGGGCTTCCTTCCGTGAATTTTACGTCGAACATGCGGAAGAATTCCTTGTCGGCGCTCATCAGGAACGTGTTATACGCCATGTCTCCGTACATTGCAATCTCGCCGTCCCATGATGCGGAGAATCTGGTGACCGCTTCCGCTTCCGGGATCGAATTCCTTATGAGATCCGCCATCCCGTAGCACATCACTGTCTCGTTGTCAAGGCATACGGCATAAATGTTCTCTCCGCCGGGGACTGACCTTGCAATTTTCATCTGCGCTGCGGCATAGCCGAATATGATGATACTCAGCGCCAACGCCACTGTCAGCCCTATCAGGTTGATAGTGCTGTAGAGCCTGTTCCTCCAGAGAAATCTGAAATAACTTTTCATATAATGGTGTCTTTAAGATCATGTAATTTCCTTTAAAACCGACTGTCTGGAGCCTCGGTCGCTTCACGATAGCCACGCTCTCGCCGGAAGCCCGGTTACAGTCACAGGTCTCTTAACGGAGGTCATTGCAAGGGTTTGATGTAGCCCGCCGGAAAAAGACAGACGTGACTATCAGTACGGTGAGTGCAAGTATTGCTGCCAGCACTGCAGCGAATACCCATGGATACAGGGACACCCTGTCCACGAAATTTTCCAGCCAATGCGATACTATTACGGCCGCAACCGGGCATGAAACGGCGAAGCAGATGAGTACCATTGCGATATAGCTCATGTTCGTTTTCTTCAGTATATCGGCAACTCCGGCTCCGAATACCTTGCGTATGGCCGTTTCCTTTCTCCGGTATTCGGTATCGAAAATCACCAGTCCTATTACTCCGCAAAGAGCCAGAATGACGGAAATGATACTGAATGCGACAACGAGTCTGGAGGTGCGCAGTTCGTTACTGTAGAGATTGTCCAGGATCGTTTCATACAATTCGATCTGTCCGGGCCAGTACGGGTCGGTTTTCAGCAGGAGTGATTTTATTTCCGAAACGGCTGTCATTGCATCGCTGCCGTCACTGAGCCGGAAGTAGAGGATGCCGCTGCTATAATTGTTTCCGTCATGAACGAACAGGACAGGCATTTCCGGTTCACGCACCGAGTTCAGGCGTATGTAGTCGCATACACCGATTACCTGTCCTGCATTAGGGATGATGTCACCGGTATGGATGCCGTATCTGTCCATGAAATAGCGATTTACGATGACGGTCCCGAGAGAGTCGTACTGATTGAAATTACGTCCTTCTATGATGTCTGTCCCCATTACCTTCATGAATTCCTTGTCTATCCCTATGATAAATGTGCTGACCTTCTGTCCCTTGACGTCGATGCCCGATGTACTGTAGGTATCCTGTGCGCCTATCTTTTCACTTGAGCGCGCTATTCCCGAGATGGACGGGAAGTTCTGGGCTTCCGCACGAAGCACGTCCAGTTTTTCCATTACCGAAGACGAGACTTCCGCTACGGCGATTCGCTCTTTGTCAAACCCGAGTTCGGTATCTCTGATCAGGCGATTCTGAAGTATGACGAAAGTCATGAATATCAGGATAATGAATGCTATTATATACTGGATTCCGCTCATTATGCTCCTGAATATCTTTCCTCCTTTTGAAAGCCCGAAGTCGCCCTTGAGCACAAGCGCCGGCTCAAAGGATGTGGCATAGATGCTCGGGTACAGCCCGGCTAGAATACCAGTTACAAGCGTTATTGCCGTTACGGACAGGATAACTCCTGTGCTGTGGATGGAAAATATTCCGTCTGTCATGTTGGCCGATACCATGGCTCCGGACAGCCATGCTGCCAGGAAAAAGGCCGCGGCAAGGCATATTAACGATATGACTACGGTTTCCATGGTCAGCATCACGCGCAGTCCGGCTGTCGAGGCGCCCACTACTTTCTGCGTGTTTATGCTGCGGATACGCACCGGTGCAAGTGAAGTGAAGAAATTGGCAAAGTTCATCACTCCGGAAAGAAGGACCAGAATGCCGATGGCGCTCAGAAGCAGGAGCATTTTTCTGCTGCCGCTCTGAAAGATCCTGCCGTCGCCTCCCTGTCCCATGAAGAAGATGTCTTCCATGGGGATGAGCTTGATAGGGCTCATCCAAGAGAGGGAAAAATCGAAATGATCATTGAAGCCTTTCTCCACAGCAGTGGCGGAATCGGCACTGTCCAGCAGCAGATAGCAGATGAAATTGGCGGGTCCGTAATTGTAGGGCATTAGCCTTTCGTCTGCGGCAAAGTATATGCTGTTACGGAGATTGCTGTTTGCAGGAAAGTCATCGTAGACAGCGCCTACGGTAACTTCTCCGCTTTGGAAGAACCAGCTTCTGTCAGTGCGCATCGTCTTTCCGATGGGATTCTCGTTGCCGAATATATTCTCGGCCATGCTTTGGGGGATCATGGCCTTTCCCGGAGTGGCGATGGCCATGGGATCGCCACGGAGGATCCGGACACCGAATACCTTGACGAAATCCGGCTGGACCAGATCGCACAGCAGCTCATATCCGTGCGGCTCGCCATTCCTGTCATCGATGTAGAACGGCATCTTTCCCAGATATGGCATAAGCATGGTCCCGGCCTCGATATGGGCTGAGGACTGGATGATATCACGGCAGAAGGCGTTCGGCAATATGCTGCGGAAAGTTTCCGTATTGCCGGGACAGTCCACTCTGAATATCCTGCCGGAAGTGGGATATGACCTGTCGTATCCTGTCTCGAACTCTATATGAGAGGATATGATGATGAACGCCGTCAGAGCGACCACCAGCCCTGCCGTATTGATCGCGGCAGGAACCGGATAACGCCTGAGAATATGAATCAGGTTTCTTATCAGTAATGTGAACATCTTGTTTTTGTTTATTGTATCTTTTGTGTCTGGAGTCACGCTGCCGCCTCATTCGTTCTTGAGTGACTTTACCGGATCCTCCCCTGCGATCCTCCACACATTGTACGAAGCCACCCCTACGCTGAGTACCAGCACTATGCAGGCCCCCGCCACGAACAGATACCATCCAAGCACTGTCTTGAGCGCGAACTGGTCGAGCCACTCCGTGGCCGCGAAGAACGCCGCCACGGCTCCTGCAGCGACTGACGGAAGAGCGATCTTCGCCACATCCGTGTTCATAAGCCTTGCTATGTCACGCATCACAGCCCCGTTTATCTTTCTCACGGCTATCTCCTTGCGCCTCCGGTTCACCTCGTCCGAAGTGTAGCCGACCAGGCCTATGAACACTATCAGCAGTGTCACTATGCTTCCCACTGTCACGTCATCCCGGAAATTCCTTGTCCCGGTATAGGCCGCTTTCATGTCGTTCTTGTATGAATAGACAAACATTTCCTTGTCCGGTACGATACCGGCTATCACCTGTTCCGCCCGGGAGATGGCCTCCGGAGAAATACTGTGGAACTTTATCAGGGCAAATCCCCCGGTCGGCTCAGGACTGTATGCCACTACGGACGGCCTTGTGTCAGGATTCACTGCAGACCCTATGCTGATATCCTCATACACACCGCAGATGGTCATGGGCTGGCTGAAGGAAGTGATGTAAACATCTTTGCCGACTATGTCGGAGTCCCACCCCGCTGTCCTTTCCATGAACTCGACGAATCTGCGGCTGACCATGACCTCCTGGGCGGCACCGTAATTTTCATTGAATGTATTACCTTGTATTACAGGTATTTCCATAAGATTAAAATAACCTTTGCCGACGAAATACAGGTCGGCGCAATTGAACAGTTGCTCTGAATTGCCCGGAAGCATCACATTGTCACCTCCCGTCCCGTGCACCGGCAGGACATCGGCAAATGTGACGGCCTCCACTTCCGGAAGCCTGGCGATCTCCTGGAGAATCAGGCTTCGCTGGGCCATGTCTCCTACAGGCTCGAGACTGGCGTAGGCGAGATTGTCATATTCATATCCTGTGTCGGCATTTGTCACAAGTCTGTATTGTCCTGAAATCACAATCAGCAGAATGGCAAGGAAAGCCGCGGCGGCGAACTGTATCGACAGCAGGGCGAGTTTCCAGTGCCGCTTGGACTCCCTGTAGCTGCGAAGGGCGGACGCCACTGGGATTTTCGCGAATATGTTTCCCGGTACGGCTCCTGAAATCAGGGCGATGACTATGCATACGGCTATGAGTATGAAAATCCTGCCTCCCGAGAGAAGCCCTGCAAGCGTTGTCCCTGTAAGTTTCTCGACCGTCCCGCTGAAGACAGCCAGGAGAACCATCCCTGCCGCGAATGCCAGGAATGTGTGCACGCACGCTTCTGTGACAAGCATCCCCCTGATTTCCTTCTGTCCGGCCCCGTAGCATTTGCATACGGCCATCTCCTTGGACCTGCCTATTATTGAGGACACTGTAAGCAGTATATAGTTCATGGCTGCAGTGAACAGGAGGGCGAAGGCTATCAGGCCGAGCATCAGGGTCATGTTCCTGGTCTGGGAATCCGATCTGTGCCATGAGTCCAGCCTGCGGAATGTAATTCCGACTTCCACCCCGCTTTTTTCCAGTTCTTTCGCGATGTAGTCTTCTATGAATTTGTCCGTCCTGGCCTGGACAGAGCTGATATCAACTCCTTCCCTGACCTTTATCAGGCTTGTGTACCTGTCGTTCCCCAGAAGATTCATCGAGCCGTCCCATGTGTAATATGAAATTGAAGGCATGGAAACGAGCATGTCCAGATAGCTGAAGATGGAATTTTCCGGGAAATCCCTGAACACCCCGCTGATAGTGAGGACCGCATCCTCCCTTCCGTCCAGCACGATGGTCTTTCCGACGGCATCCCCGCCGATATTCCTTGCCACAGATTCCGACACCATAGCCTGCAGCGGGCTGGAAAGTATTTCTTCAGGGTCTCCCTGCAACACATCCAGAGAGAGCACATCGAAGAAACATGAGTCGGCCACCGTATATGTGGCTTTAAGCTTTTCCCTGGTCTCTGTCAATGTGAACGTAGAGCCTTCACCCAGAGTGGTGAATCTTGTGGCTGTCTCTATTTCAGGTGAGTACATCCGGAGATATACGGGTACCCCGCCTGGTGTCCTGGGGTAGATTTCTGTACTGGAATTGTCTTCCTGGTCCGGGAAGGTCTCCATCACCATGTATATCCTGTCGCTGTCCCGCCAGAAGCCGTCATAGCTCTGCTCGAAGGCCACCTTGGCGATGAGCACCAGCCCGAGGGCAAGTCCTATGGCCAGCGAGGTGATCTTCATTATGTTGTGCTGCCCTTTGCGAAGCAGGTTCTTGAGTGTTGCAGTTATGTTTTTCATCAGTCGATGCTTTAAAATACCGGTTGTCCTATTTAATTTTCAGGAGCAGGCTGTGGCCTGCGACAGGTCCCCCGGCGAGGGGGAGGGAAGGGGGTGGCGCCCCTTAATAAGGGGCTGTCACCGTCAGGTGACTGGGGTTTAGACAGACAGAATTTCTGTAGCAGGGCCCTTCAGGGCCGCACCGGAGCGTCAGTACGATGGATTCCGGTCATTAAAGTTAAGGCACTGAATATTAGTTTAATATAATTAAAAGTAATTCGTCGGACTGACGTTATTTAAGTATCAGTACATCATTGTCCCTGAATGTCTCGTAGTTGGAGATGATGACCTTCTCGCCTGGCTGCAGGCCTTCCTCCACTTCGTAGTACTGCGGGTTCTGCCTTCCTATCTTTATTTCCCGTTTCATGGCCTTTGTCCCGTCAGGGGAGAGGACATAGATCCATTTCCCGCCCGTGTACTGGTAGAATGTGCCTCTCGGTATGAGCACCGCTTCTTCCGGAAGTCCCAGCTGGAGGTTCATGTAGTAGGTCTGCCCGGTGCGGATGTTGTCCGGCTGCTGTCCGGAGAACTTGAAGTCGGCCTTGAATTTCCCTTCTCTCACCTCCGGATAGACTTTCCTGATTACGGCATGGAAAGACTCGTTCTGCCTTTCGAATATGGCTTCCAGCCCGGCGGTCACCCTGTCGATATAGTGCTCGTCGATCTGCGCCTCGATCTTGTAGCTTGACAGGTCGTTTATCTGTCCTATCCTTGTCCCCGAGGCAATGGACTGTCCGAGGACTGCGTCCAGGAGACCGAGCTCCCCGTCGATAGGAGCCTTTATGGTGAGGTTGTCCTTGCGCCTGCGGATCATCTGCATGTTCACTTTCATGTTGTCCAGGCTCTCCTGCATCTGCTCTATCTCCACGCTCCTGTACAGGCTGTCCTGCAGCTCGCGGTTCTTCACCAGCTCCAGCTTGTCCAGGGTCAGGAGGTAGTCCTCCTCGGCCTTCAGCCATTCTTCCCTGGCGATGAGCTTCTCTTCATAGAGGGCCTTCATCTGCTCGTATGCACGCTTGTTGCGCCTTTCCTCCATCTGCAGCTGGAGCCTCTCCTGCTTCACGCTGAGTTTCTGCTGTTCCATGGAAATCATGGTGTTGCGCAACAGGTTCTCTTTCTCTGCCAGCTCCGCTTCAGAGTTAAGGATCTGAAGGTCCAGGTTCTCGTTGCTCAGCCTCAGTATCTCGTCTCCCTTTTTCACCTGGCTGCCTTCCTCGCGGATAATCTCCTCCACCACACCGCCTTCAAGCGGGCTTATCTGGATGGTAGTCATAGGCTGCACCTGTCCGCTGATGCGGATATAGTCGTTGAACTCGCCCTGGGTCACATCCCCTGTCGTAAGGGTCTGGCCGTCAACTCTCAATGTCGAGGAATTGTCCCTGAACACTATCCAGAGCACAAGTATCAGGAACAGGGCTCCGCCCCAATACGGCAGCGCTTTGCGCGTGAACGCCGTCCTGAATCCTTTCTTCTTCTCGATCCTCTTGTCCATTGTCTCGTTTTCCATATCGTTGAAAATTTTTTTGTTTTCAATTCCAAATTATTCTTGTTCGCATCTGTGGTCCGGTGGTGTCTCAGAACTGGTCCATGTACGGTATCCCGTTGTAGTAAGAGACAACATGTTTTTTCAGGTAATACTTCAGCAATGCGTTGAGCTTTTCCGCCTTTGCCTGAAGGTATGTCTCCGATGCCGTCTTGTACTCGATAGGGGAGATCATGTCCAGCTCGAACTTCCTCTTGTTCAGCCTGTATGCCTCTTCCTGGACTCCGGCTCTCTTTTCAGCCTGGAAGTATGCGGACTGCGCACCGTCCCTGTCTTTGATGGCCCTGAGTACTTCAGCTTCCACTTCACGCACTTTCTGGTCGTATTCAGCAGTTGCGCGCCTGTATGCGTTTTTCTTTCTTGCGATGTTGGAATGTCTTGACAGCCTGTTGAATATCGGGATGGAGAGGGAGAGCTGGATGTATTCTCCTCCGTTGTTCCGGAACTGGTTCCAGAAGCGGTCGGCAGCATATCCAGCCTGTCCCGGATAGGTATAGTAGCTGGTTGACCAGCCCCCGTACAGGGAAAGTGCAGGGGCAAGCTGCCACCTGGCTGTCCGCAGCTCGAGCCTTGCGTTGTCCATGGTCCCTTTGGCAATGGAGATTGACGGAAGGCTGTGCTTGGCGTTCTCAATGATCTCGTCGGCACCTGTAAGGTCGTCAAGCATGCCCGTTTCATACCCGTCGTCTGCCGCCGATGTATCTATCACGAGGGGGTCGGTAATCGGCCAGAACATTACATCCTTGAGAGTGATGTATGCGTCTTCCAGGCTGTTCCGGGCGGTGATGAGGTTGTATTCCTTGTCTGCAAGGTCGGCTTCCATCTGCACCACATCGGCATATCCTTTCTGTCCGAGCTCCTCCTGCCTCCTGGTCTGATGGAGAGATTCCCTGGCGGTAGCCACCTGGTCTTCAAGTATGCCGGAAAGTTTTGTGTAATATACGACGTTGTAATAGGCCTCTATGGTCGCAAGGCAGATTTCATCTTCGGTCTGCTGCTCCTGGCTGATGCCCATCGCTTTTGCCGTCCTGGTGATTTTCATGTTGTTGACAGCCTCGAACCCGTTGAAAAGGTCGATTCCCGCAGAAACGGAATATGCGTTGTTGAAAGAGGTCGTGGAGATGTATGTGTTGCTTTCAGGGTCGATGGTACGTCCAAAGTTATAATATACATGTCCCTGGGCGCTTACTGTAGGCGTAAAGGTCGAGAGAATGGCATCCCTCCTGTTGATCTGGTTGTCGTCGTTGGTGGCCTGCTGTATCCTGATTTTAGTGGAGTTGGATATGGCGTATGCCATACAGTCCTTTAAGGTCATTACTCCGTCTTGGGAGGTCTGGCCGGAAGAGGTCACCGCCGTTCCTGTCCATAATGCTGCCGCGATGATGATCTGCTGTAATATTCTGCAAGTTTTCATTGTCAGGTGTTTCAATGTTCCGTGCCAGAATATTACATTATCCGTACCTTTTGTTTTAAGTGTTTGGTTTTTATTGAATTATGATTTTATGCCGAAGAGGGAACTGTAAAAAAACTTTACACTTCCGTTGTAAAGCCTGTAAAAAAACTTTACAACTCAAGGAGTATAGCCTTCCTTGAAATGCCTTCCTTCATACGGGTCGTACTGCATCTGCGGCTTGGAGAACTTATAGACATTCGGGTCGAAATGTTCTCTGTCCTTATACACTGATTCGTCAAATTCAAGCGGCTGCCCTCCAGGCATATATTGGTAATACAGCCCGTTCATGACCGGCCTTGCGCCCGGATTCGGGGACATCCCAAGCCCGAACAGCAGCCTGCCTATGTACGCCAGGACAGGAGGCAGGTTCGGCTGCTTCGCTCCGGCGAGCGACCTTGCGATGCTCGCCTTGACATCCTCGACAGCCCTCTGCTGCGCGAGGAATTTCTCCCTTTTCCTGTCCACGAAGGTGTCAGGTATCGGCAGAGTGCTCGGCAGCATGCTTGTAGCCAGTTCTTTAGGGATTATGTCATATACATCCGTATCCATCATCGCCCTTTCGTACTCGGCGTCTATTTCCGAGAGGATGCGTTTGAGTGCGTCTATTCTAAGCTGTGGGGAATCCTTCGGTATGGAGTCACGGACGAACAACATGACCGAGTCACGTCTCGAGCTGTCGAAAACATTGTCCTTTACGGCCTTGTCCGTCAGAATGCCGATTTCCTTCTCGAGAGTCTTGGCAAAATCATAGTCTTGTGCATTGAGACGGCAGTTCCCTGCAATGGCCGCCGCTACCAATATCGCAGCCATCGTCCTCAAGTGCGCTGTAATATGTCCTGTCTCCATGTACGTCCGTCTGAATGGGTAAACAGAAGATATTCAAAAAATGCACCGGTCTTGAGGAAATCCGCACAAGTGTGCAAATATGATTTTCCCGATTTTTTTTTGAAATTTCATTTCGCTATCCGGGATTATTGTATTAACTTTAAAAGTTTTTCGGCCTGGCAGGTCCGGCCTTTCTGGACAGTGTGGCCTGAGGGCACCGGGAAACGGTATCTTGAAAAGTCATCTTCATTATGGAAAAATTGTCTGACGGCACATTGTCAGTCACGGTTTCGGCCCATGGGGCGGAGCTGTGCAGCATCATCAGGAACGGGGTAGAGTATCTTTGGCAGGCTGACCCGAAGTACTGGAAAAGGCATTCTCCGGTATTGTTCCCTATAGTCGGAAGCCTGTGGGAAGGGGTGTACAGATATGAGGGAAAGGAATATCGGATGGGCCAGCACGGTTTTGCAAGAGACATGGATTTCAGCCTGTTGCGCAAGAGCGGTGACGAGGTATGGTACAGGCTCGTGTCGGATGAGGGCACTCTTGAAAAATATCCGTTCGAGTTTGTCCTTGACATAGGCTACCGTCTGGAGTCGGGCAGGATACATGTCATGTGGCGTGTCCATAACCCTGGCGGCAGGACGATGTTCTACCAGATAGGTGCGCATCCGGCGTTCTTCTATCCCGGTTTTGACACGGCATCGCCGGTACGCGGCTTCTTCTCGTTTGAAGGACCGGCAGGGGCGGGGGAGAGAAAGAGCCTGGAGGAATTCACCTATATTCTTATAAAGGAGAAGAGCTGTGCTGATACGGAGACGCTGCACCGCTTCTGTCTTCAGGATGGCATGATGCCGATAGATGTCCATACGTTCGACTCCGATGCGTTCATCATAGAGGACGGGCAGGTCGGGAAGGTGACTCTCCACACCCCGTCAGGCCGGCCGTGGCTCAGCCTTACATTCGATGCACCGGAACTCGGCCTTTGGTCCCCTCCTTTCAAGGATGCGCCTTTCGTCTGCATCGAGCCGTGGTACGGGAGATGCGACAGGGCAGGCTTCAGCGGGGATATCAGCCGCAGGGACAGGATACGCAGCCTCGCTCCGGGATGTGTGGAGGAGATGTCATACACGATAGGGATATTGTGACCTCTGCCCCTGCAGGCACGGAACTGAACATATTATAAACGATAACTTACAAAACAAAAGACACGATGGACCAGTTTGTACAGAACTACATCGACGGGTTCATGGCGGACCTCGTCGCGAAGAATCCTGGTGAAAAGGAGTTTCACCAGGCAGTGAAGGAAGTGCTCGAGAGCGTTGCTCCATATATTGTCGGGCATCCATACCTGATGGACCAGAAGATCCTTGAGAGGATCGTGGAGCCGGAGAGGGTCATAATGTTCCGCGTCCCGTGGCTGGATGACGAAGGAGAAATCCGGATTAACCGCGGCTACCGCGTGCAGATGAACAGCGCCATCGGCCCGTATAAGGGCGGACTCCGTTTCCATCCGAGCGTGAACCTGAGTATCATGAAGTTCCTCGCATTCGAGCAGACTTTCAAGAACAGCCTCACGACCCTCCCTATGGGAGCTGCCAAGGGCGGCTCCGACTTCAACCCCAAAGGAAAGTCGGACAATGAGGTGATGCGTTTCTGCCAGAGTTTCATGACAGAGCTCCAGCGCCATGTCGGTCAGGATACGGACATCCCGGCAGGGGATATAGGTGTGGGGAGCCGTGAGATAGGTTTTCTTTTCGGACAATACAAGCGCCTGCGCAACGAGTTTACAGGTGTCCTTACCGGCAAGGGGCTCAACTGGGGAGGAAGCCCTCTCCGTCCTGAGGCTACCGGGTACGGGACATGCTATTTTGCGTCGGCTATGCTCGCCACTCGCGGAGACAGCTTCGAAGGGAAGACCGTGGTGATTTCAGGTGCGGGCAATGTGGCTCAGTACGCCGCGCAGAAGTGCCTGCAGCTCGGGGCCAAGGTCGTGACTTTGTCTGACTCGAACGGTTTCGTGTATGACCCTGACGGGATAGACGAGGAGAAACTTGCATACGTCTTCGAATTGAAGAACATATACAGGGGCCGGATCAGGGAATATGCTGAAAAGTATCCAGGTGCCAGGTACTTCGAGAACCAGCGCCCGTGGGGTATAAAGTGCGATATTGCCATGCCTTGCGCTACACAGAACGAGATCAATGCGTCCGAGGCACGCCAGCTGGTGGACAACGGCTGCATCTGCGTGGCTGAAGGTGCCAACATGCCGACCGAGCCGGAGGCAATTGCCGTTTTCCAGGATGCAAGGATACTGTATTCACCTGGAAAAGCTTCCAATGCAGGAGGAGTGGCCACTTCCGGACTGGAGATGACACAGAATTCCATAAGGCTGAAGTGGACTGAGGCAGAAGTGGATGCACAGCTGCACAGGATAATGACGGACATCCATGAGGCATGTGTGAGGTACGGTACCGGGCCTGATGGCTATGTGAATTACGTAAAAGGTGCCAACATCGCTTCATTCATAAAGATAGCTGATGCCATGATGGCACAGGGGCTGGTATAGTGCAGCCCTATACGGATTCCAGCCATTTTTTTCTGAACAGGCGGATGAGGAAGATGGTACCCCGGAAGCACAGCTCGATACACATGGCTATCCAGACGCCTTTCAGTCCGAGTGACGGGGCGAGGATGGCCGCTATGCTCAGACGCACGGCCCAGATACTTCCGAGGTTCATGATGCACGGCACCAGGGTGGAACCGGCCCCGACAAAGATGCCGTACGAAACAATCGCAGCTGCGTACATAGGCTCCGCGAAGGCTTCGATCCTCAGGACCGAGGCCCCGAGTCCGGTCACCTGAGGGTCCGGGGTCATTATCCCTATGATGGCCGGGGCTGCGATATACATCACTATTCCCATGATTGCCATGACAGCCATTCCCATGGACACTGTTATCCTGGCGAATCTCCATGTCAGGTCTTTTCTTCTGGCTCCCAGGCTCTGTCCTACAAGGGTGGTGGCTGCATCGGCAATACCGTATCCGGGCATGTAGCAAAGGCTCTCAGCCGTGATGGCAAACGAGTTGGCTGCTATCGCGACGGTACCGAGAGGCGCCACAATAACTGTGGACATGATCTGCGCCCCGCACATTATCACTCTCTCAAGCCCCATCGGCACTCCTATGCCCACTGCATTCTTCAGGCATCTGGAAGTGAGCCTGAAGCTGCCTTTGGAGTGTGCTATGTCCAGGTCGGAGGACCTGAAACACAGGTAGTACAGCATCATGGCCGCCGTGACAGCCATGGCAAGTGCCGTCCCGAGGGCTGCCCCTTCCACACCCATTCCTGCTCCCGGGGCACGCACGGACATCCCGAGCACGTTGATGTCGCGTGTCGGGAATATGAGGAAGAAATTGAATATGACATCCAGGAAGCACATCATGATGTTCAGTATACTCGGGATTTTCATGTTCCCGCTGCTGCGCAGCATCCCGCTTGCGAGGACGTTAAGCTGCATGGCCGGGAGCGAGAGGATGAAAATGAGGAAATATCCGCTGGCATCCCCCCGTATCTGTTCCCCTCCGCCGAGCCATTCAGGAAGCGGACCGCTTATGGCACTGCCTATTGATGTGAGTATAAGGCTTAATACCAGCACTGTAGATAATGCCTGTCTGAGAACGGACCTTGCAGACTCTCTGTCCTTGGCCCCCAGGAGGTGTGCCACCTGTACCGAGAATCCAGTGGCGGCTGCCGAGCACAGTCCCATGAACAGCCACGTGGTGGTGGACACCAGACCGATGGATGCAGACGCCTCGGCCCCGAGGCTTCCCACCATGGATGCATCGATGAACTGCATAAGGATAGAGGAAAGCTGCGCCATTATGGACGGGATACTCAGCTGGACCGTGAGGTTCAGCTGCTGGCCCAAAGTCATGGGCTTCCCGTTCCTTATGAGGGCGAGCAGGTCGCTTCTTCCGTTGTTCCGGTGCATTCGTCTGTGTGCTTTTCTGGTTGCAGGGGTGCAAAATTATAAAAAAAATCATTGCCTTCAGCATCTGCGTATGTTGGCCCTGATGCGGCTGAGGCTTGCAGGTGTATTGACAAACTCCTTTTCGGCAAGCTTCCTGCCCCAGTTGGCTATTTCAATGTCTTCCTTGAAAAGCCTTTCCAGCGAGTCCTTTTCTACTTTGAACAGGATGGAATCCTCCATAAGCTGGATGCTCTCATACCCCGGGATGCCATACACGTAGCTTTTCAGCGAAAAGAGCGCGTCACCCTCTTTCCCTATCCAGAATGTGACCTCGCGCCCGTCAGGGCCAGGGATATAGGCCCTTGCTATTCCTTTGCTTATGAAGTACACGGAAGATTCAGTCTTTCCGGCCTCGAACAGCCGGACGCCCTTGCCGGAGCGTACTTCTTCCATGCAGGAGGCAAGCCTGTCTGACGACCTTCCGGACATCACGCATATCCTGTCTATGATTTCATTAAGCTTCATGGTGTGCACTGTCCGGCTGTTCGGTCCACGTTTCCGGTCCTGGTCACTGGACCGGGACTACCGCAAGGAACTCCAGGTCCTCGTCCGAGTCATTTATCAGGCTGTGTGTATGCCCTTTGGGGCAATAGTGGCAGAGCCCGGCATATACCGGCTCCTTCACACCGTCGCAGATAACAGACCCTCTGCCTGATGTGATGAAGATTATCTCGCTGCTGTCCTCGTGGGTGTGCATCCCGATTGATGCTCCAGGGGCAAGGGTGTTCTTCATTATCTTGTTCATCCCGTCCGAGTACATCCGTGAGGACATCTCTTTTTCTCCTCCCTTGAAATTCGGTATCACCGAAAGGGCTGTTTTTCCGAAATCTATGTTCATGGCCAACGTCGCTCCGACGAATTAAATGTATTTGGATCCGCCATCACGCCACCAGCCAGATGACGGCGTGCAAATTTAGCTTTTTCTCCCGAAATACCACCTCTGCAAAAGGCGTTTTTTCAGTTCCTTCTCACTGACGGTCGGTTTTTGTCATTTGCAAACCGCAAGTCCGTCATATCTGCATATATTTGACCACTTCGTGTCCACATATACTGTTGCGCCTCGGCATAACAAATAAAATTTGTTCTGCTCTCGGCTTCCGCGTATATTTGCACCGCTTTTTAAAAAAAGGACGACATGAACTGGATAATTCTATTCATTGCAGGATTTTTCGAGTCCGGCTTCGCTTTCTGTCTCGGGAAGATGAAGGAAGTCAGCGGCACCGGATACTATCTCTGGGGGGCGGGCTTCCTGCTCTGCCTGACCGCGAGCATGATATTGCTTGCCAAAGCTGTGCAGACCATACCTATAGGTACGGCATACCCGATTTGGACGGGCATAGGCGCGGTAGGTACCGTGCTCCTTGGTATCATATTTTTCCGTGAGCCTGTGACATTCTGGCGCATATTCTTCATTTCCACTCTCATCATTTCTGTGGTAGGGCTCAAGATGGTCTCGTCCCGCTGACAACCGGGCTTTCCGGCAGGCGCACCGCCCATCCGGGGGTATCCCGGGGTAATTTCCTGTGGAATGTGCCTTGTTTTTTGTCCCGGAAGAGTTACCTTTGTCGGCTGGATTTTAACAGTACCGGAAAGAAAATGGCAGATTCATCAAATGGAACAGTGGCCGCCGCCCTTTTCGACCTGGACGGGGTCATAGTGGATACGGAAGGGTTCTATTCCCGCTTCTGGGACAGGATAGGCAAGGAACAGTTCGGCTATACGGACTTCGGCAGCTCGATAAAGGGCCAGACGCTCGAGAACATATTTTCCACATATTTCAGCTGCAGGACGGATCTGCAGGAAGCCATTGTGGCGGACCTCGACGTGCTGGAGCGGGACATGCCTTATGAGTATGTCCCCGGTGTGGTGGATTTCATAGCGGAGCTGAAGAAGGCAGGTGTCCCGAGGGCCGTAGTGACAAGTTCCAACAGGAAGAAGATGGCGAATGTATATGTGCGCCATCCGGAGTTCAGGGATATGTTCGACATTATTTTCACCGGAGAGGATTTCTCCAGGTCCAAGCCTGCCCCGGACTGCTACCTTCTGGGCATGGATACTTTCGGCGCAGGACCGGAGTCCACGCTGATATTCGAGGATTCGTTCTCTGGGCTGAAGGCGGCGAGGGATTCGGGCGGCTTTGTCGTCGGGCTCGCTACGACCAACAGCAGGGATGCGATAGCCCCTCTCTCTGACATTGTCATAGATGATTTCACGAAGACCAGCCTGTCCAGGCTTTCAGGAATGCTGTCCGGAAAACATTCCACGCGATGAAAGGGCTTAGGGTGAGAAGACTCCTGCTTTGCATACTGCTGGTCTCTGTGCAGCTTATGCCGGGATGGGGGCGCAGACAGTCGGGATTCACTGTCCTCCAGTGGAATATATGGCAGGAAGGGACAGTCGTTCCGGGAGGATATGAGGCTATCGTGGACGAGATTGCGAGACTCGAGCCGGATTTCGTCACATTCAGCGAGGTGAGGAACTACGGCGGCACGAGGTTCTGCGACCGCATAACCTCATCGCTTGAGGAAAGGGGACTGACATATTATTCCTTCTACAGCTATGACTCAGGCCTGCTGAGCCGTCACCCCATCACTGACTCCCTTACCGTTTTTCCTGAAAACGGGGACCACGGCAGCATATACAAGCTGGTATCGGAAGTGTGCGGACGCAGGATTGCAGTATATACCGCACATCTTGACTATCTCGATGACGCTTATTACAATGTGCGCGGATATGACGGTTCCACCTGGGAGGAAATACCTGTCCCGGAGACAGTGCTCCAGGTGCTGCAGGTCAATGATGCTTCACAGAGGGACGATGCCATACGGCGCTTCATTTCCGAGGCTCGCAAGGACCTGGAACAGGGCTCTATAGTAGTGCTCGGGGGTGATTTCAACGAGCCTTCCCATCTGGACTGGACCAGGGAGACAAAGGACATGTACGACCACAACGGGCTTATTGTCCCGTGGACTGTCACTCTTCTCCTGGACAATGCAGGCTTTGCCGACGCATACCGCACGCTTTATCCGGATGTCCTCTCTTATCCTGGGTTCACTTTCCCTGCCGACAATCCTCTTGTGCCTGTCAGCAAGCTGACATGGGCTCCTGAGGCGGACGAGAGGGAACGCATTGACTATGTCTTCTACTATCCGGACCCTTCACTGGAACTTGAAAGCGCTGTAATCTTCGGCCCCGAGGGGAGCATCTGCAGATCACAGCGCATAAACGAGACTTCAAAGGACAGGTTCATCTTGCCTGCCGGTGTATGGCCTACGGACCATAAGGGACTTCTTGTCAGGTTTTCTGTCAGGTGACTCTTCCGGCTATTCTTCAAGACAGCTGTCCAGGTCGCGGACTATCTGTTCCTTGTCCATATTCTGGCCAATGAAGACGATTTTCTGCATCCTGTCACCGTATTTCCCGTCCCAATCCTTGAAGAAGTCAGGGTCCTGCCTCATCAGCTGCATCCTGTCCTCCTCAGGCGCTGCCGCATACCACAGCCCTGCTTCGCTCAGGGTCTTCTGCCGGCCTGCCTGCTCGAACATGTAGGACATATCCCTGTTGTCGGTGAAATAGCATATCCCTTTCGTCCTGATGACCGATGATGGCCATTTCCTGGCGACGAAGTGGTCGAACTTGTTGATGTCGAAGGCTGGACGGCGGTAATACACGAAGGTTCCGATGCCGTATTCCTCCACCTCTCCGCCTTCATGGTGGTGATGATGGTGATGCCCGTGCTCATGGTGACCGTGCCCTTCATGGCCGTCCTCGTCATGATGGTGGTCTTCCTCGTCATGGTGCTCTTCTATATGCATTCCCGGGTTTCTTGCCTCGATTTCTTCCTGTGCGGTAGCCCTGCTGTCTATGCCGCGCACCCACCCGGCGGAGGTGGCCACACGGTTGAAGTCGAACATCCTCGTGTTGATTATCCTGTCCAGCTCCACATCGGCGTAGTCACATTCTATGATTTCTGCACCGGGCTGAAGGGTCTTGATTATCTGTCTGATGCGTGACAGCTCCTCAGTCTTCACCCCTGATGCCTTGTTGAGCAGGATTATGTTGCAGAACTCTATCTGCCTTATGATGAGGTTTTCTATGTCCTCCTCATCTATGCCCTTGCGAGTCAGTGTGTCACCGCAGCCGAACTCGTCCTGCATCCTCATGGCGTCCACGACTGTGACAATGCAGTCCAGGCGGCATGTGCCGTGTTTCGTGTATGCCTCCCCAAGTGACGGTATCATGCTTATTGTCTGGGCTATCGGATCCGGCTCGCAGATGCCGCTCGCCTCTATGACAATGTAGTCGAAGCGCTCCATCGCCATGAGCTCGTATATCTGTTCCACCAGGTCCGCCTTGAGAGTACAGCAGATGCACCCGTTCTGAAGGGCCACGAGGCTTTCGTCCTTCTTGCCTACCACACCTCCTTTCTGGATGAGGCCGGCATCGATGTTCACTTCGCATATGTCATTGACTATCACGGCGAATTTGATTCCTTTCCCGTTTGAAAGGATGTGGTTTACAAGCGTGGTCTTCCCGCTGCCCAGGTAGCCTGTCAGCAGCAGGACCGGAATTTCCTTTTTCTCCATGTCTTCCATTCCTGTTTCAGGTCATTTCAGTCTCTTCCCGTCGGAGAACGCGTTCCCGACCTTCTCCCCGACCTTGAGGTAATCGTTGTTGAACGGGTCAAATATCACAGGCTCGGCCTTGGATGCATCCACTTTCCCGTCCGGGCCGAGGACACGCTCGTCCACGCTGACATTGACGATTTTCCCCCGGAGTATGCAGGTTTCCGGGTTGTAGTCTTTCAGGCTGCATTCAAGCGCTATCGGAAGCTCTTCCACGAGCGGGGCATCTACAAATCCGGACCTGACTGCATGGAAGCCGGCCCTGGCGAACTTGTCAGGGACGCTGTTGCCTGAGACCAGACCAACGTAGTCGCATGCCGTCACATGGCTGGCGTCCGCCATGCTCACTGTGAAGGCTCCGCGCTTGAGGATGTTCTTTACGGTCTTGTGCCCTGCGCTGAGGCAGATGCTGATTTCATCGGATTCGCTTATGCCTCCCCATGCCGCATTCATCGCGTCAGGGGTCCCGTCTTCTCCGTATGTGGCGATGATGAACACCGGCTGCGGGTATGAAAGGGGCTTTGCCCCGAAATTCTTTCTCATGGTAAATGTGATTTATGACAGTGATGTCTGACCATAAAATCTGTGCCACTGCATCAGGGCTGACATTTTGTCAAATCCAGGCCCTTTCGGGCAAATTGGCATGGACACCAAAGGATTTTTTTGTACTTTTGCGGCGACAATTAAAAATGGACTACAGCAATGGGCGGTTTTTTCGGGACTATCTCCAGGCAGAAGTGCGTAAATGACCTGTTTTATGGCACAGACTACAATTCCCACATGGGCACAAAGAAAGGCGGACTCGCGACATACGATCCTGAGATCGGGTTCATGAGGTCCATCCACAATCTCCAGAATTCCTATTTCAGAAGCAAGTTCGAGGACGAGCTCGACAAGTTCAAGGGTAATTCCGGCATCGGGGTCATAAGCGACACCGACGCGCAGCCGCTGGTGATCAATTCCCATCTGGGGCGCTTTGCGATAGTGACAGTGGCCAAGGTGCAGAACCTGTATGAACTGGAGGCTGATATGCTCTCCAGAAACATGCACCTTGCGGAGCTGAGTTCAGGAGTCACCAACCAGACAGAGCTCATCGCGCTTCTGATCATCCAGGGAAAGGACTATGTCGATGGCATCGAGAATGTATTCAGGAACATAAAAGGCTCGTGCTCTATGCTCCTTCTGACAGAGGACGGGGTCATTGCCGCCAGGGACAGGCTCGGAAGGACACCCGTGGTGATAGGGCGGAAGGACGGGGCCTATGCCGTCACCAGCGAGACCTGCAGTTTCCCGAACCTGGACTACGAAACAGAGCGGGACCTCGGTCCGGGGGAGATAGTACGGCTGCGCCCTGACGGTGTGGAGCAGCTCCGCAAACCGGAGGAAAAGATGCAGATATGCTCTTTCCTGTGGGTGTATTACGGTTTCCCTACATCAAGCTATGAAGGAAAAAACGTTGAGGAGGTCCGTTTCAGAAGCGGATACAAGATGGGGAAGATGGACACGAGCGAGGTTGACTGTATCTGCGGCATCCCGGACTCAGGGGTAGGGCAGGCTCTCGGGTATTCCGAGGGGAAGGGCGTGCCTTATCACAGGGCGATCACCAAATACACGCCTACATGGCCGCGCAGCTTCACCCCGAGCAACCAGGAGCGCAGGTCTCTTGTGGCCAAGATGAAGCTGATTCCCAACAGGGCCATGCTCCAGGGCAAGAGAATCCTTTTCTGCGACGATTCGATAGTACGCGGAACCCAGCTCAAGGACAATGTGAAGATACTGTATGACTACGGGGCCAGGGAGGTCCACATGAGGATTGGCTGCCCTCCTCTTATTTACGGCTGCCCGTTCATCGGCTTCTCTGCTTCCAAGACAGACCTGGAGCTCATATCACGCAGGATAATCAAGGAGTTCGAGGGAGACCCGGACAGGAATCTGGAGAAATATGCCGCCACCGGCTCTCCGGAGTACTGCCGCCTGGTGGAGGCCATTAGGGAGAGGTTCGGACTCACATCCCTGAAATTCAATACTCTTGAGACCTTGGTCGAGGCCATAGGCCTGCCAAAATGCAAGGTGTGTACGCATTGTTTTGACGGTTCAAGTACATTCTGATGCCATCCCTGGCGGGATGAGGCGGAGGATCTGACAGTCCATGGAGCATATGACCGGAGAAGGCAACATAAAGAGGATCTCATCGTGGGACCGTTTCCTTTCATGGGTAAGGAAACGGCTTTCCGAGCATGACCTGATGCTCATACTCTCTCTCATCGTAGGTGTGGCATGCGGTCTTGCGTCCGTGGTCCTGAAACTTTCGATAGAGTTCATCCACCATTCCATCACGTCATGGTTCGACGGGTTCGACTACAATTTCCTGTATCTCATATACCCTGGAATCGGGATGCTGCTTGCGATGCTTTTCGTCAGGTACGTCATCAGGGACAACATAGGGCACGGTGTCACGAAGGTGCTGCTTGCCGTATCCAAGAACGAGTCCAAGATAAAGCCGCACAACATGTGGTCGTCCCTGGTGGCGAGCTCCGTGACCATCGGCTTCGGAGGATCGGTCGGAGCTGAGGCTCCTATAGTATATACTGGAGCGGCCATAGGCTCCAATATCGCCAGGAAGACGGGGCTGTCATACAAGAACATGACCATCCTTCTGGGATGCGGTGCTGCAGGTGCCGTGGCGGGCATATTCAAGGCCCCGCTGGCCGGTGTGCTTTTCACCCTGGAGATTCTCCTGTTCAACATCTCCATGACTTCGATCCTGCCACTGCTTCTGTCCACGGTTTCCGCCACGGTGATATCCTATCTTTTTCTGGGGGATTCACTGCCTTTCGAGTGCACGCTTTCCCCGTTCACGATGCACAATCTTCCGTTCTACATCTTGCTGGGCCTTTTCTGCGCACTGTTCTCCGTATATTTCACCAGGACAACACTCTGGCTTGAGGACAGGATCAAGAGCATCAGGAACCCGTATTCAAGATGGTTCATCTCGGCTGCGGGGCTGGGACTGCTCATATTCCTTTTCCCGCCTCTGTTCGGGGAAGGGTACGATTCCCTGTCTGTGCTGCTCAACGGTGGAGAGATTTCATTCGAGGGCGAGACTGTACTCGCCTTTTTCCTGCACAAGCCGTGGTCCATACCGATATTCTACCTGTTCATCCTTCTCCTTAAGGTCTTTTCCATGTCTTTCACCAATGCCGGCGGCGGCGTCGGAGGTACGTTCGGCCCTACGCTCTTTGTCGGGGCGATAGCAGGGTTCGTGGTGGCGAGGACGATCAACCTTTTCTTTGCAAACAGCCCGTTCTCAGTGCCGGAGCAGAATTTCGTGCTTGTTGGTATGGCAGGGCTGATGGCCGGCGTGATGCAGGCACCGATGACTGCAATCTTCCTGATTGCGGAGATTTCAGGAGGATATGAACTGCTTATCCCTCTGATTCTTACATCCACCATCTCATTCGGCGCTACAAGGATGGTGGAGCCGTATTCGATATATACCAAGCGTATAGCCAAGAGGGGAGAGCTCCTCACCCATGACAGCGACCAGGCGGTGCTCACCCTCCTGAAGACTTCCGACCTGATAGAGAACGACTTCCGGTCAGTGAAGATTGACGCCACCCTCGGGGAGCTGGTGGATGTGGTGTCGGCTTCATCCAGGAACATTTTCCCGGTGCTGGATTCACGCGGACATTTCCAGGGCTATGTGTCACTGGAGGATATACGCCGCGACATGTTCAAGAAGGAGGAATATGACCAGTTGCATGTGTATAATTTCATGAAATCCTCCCCTGAATATGTCTATGTGGATGAAAAGATGGACAGTGTGATGAACAAGTTCGAGAAGACCGGGGCATGGAACCTTCCTGTGGTGGATGAATACAGGACATACCTTGGCTTTGTGTCCAAGTCCAAGATTTTCTCTGCATACAGGGAGCAGCTCAAGCAGGTCTCACACGACTGACCGTACCTTAAGACGCCGGACTTCGGAGCTGAAGCCCGTGTCACTCTCTTTCGAACTCAAAATAGTATCCCTCGATATAGAAGCTGAGTACCATCCTTATGGCATGGACATCGTCCTTGGTATAGAAAGAGAACTGGTTGGCGCCTGAGGCCTCCTCTTCGGAATAGCAGAATGCGAAAGTACCGCTGCCGTCAACATTTATGGCTGTGAGATGCGGTATGGACCCTACGTCATGCTGGAGCTTGAAGGATGCTGTCTCCTCGTGCAGTTCAGGGTAGCTGCATGTGTCCTTCCCCTGGAAATATACAGGCACCGGGGCCTCAAAATTGAAAGTTATCTCTGACCCAGTGATTTCCACATACTTCAGTCCGGTTTCCACATTGTTCTCGATATGTTCCTCCCCGGTCCCGTCCAGAGAAGGGGGTGACATACCTGCACGGGTAAGCACCCATGTCCCCACCATTGCCTCCGCCTGCTCATCCGGACTCATGCGCATGGTATAGTCGAGCGACTCTTCGCACGACTGGAACAAGCATGCCAGCGATATGACGGATAATAATAAAACAGCGGATCTCAATCGTTTCATAAATGTCCAGGTCCTGTCCATTGAAAAAAGGGTCATGTCCAAAGTTATATCATTTTTTTTCAAAAATCAAAATTAATCTGTCAATCCGGCATATCCGGCAGTGTCGTAAAGTAAACGTCAGCATCTTTTGCGAATTGATATACTGGTTTAATTTTATAATTTTGCAAGCATAAAAGAAAGAATGGACGAATATGAAGCAGAAACAGACAGAAGAGAATCTCGGCCCGATGAAGCTTATATTCAACTATGAGGACGTGTTCTACAGTTTCTTTTACGACGACATCAGCGGTTGCATCCACCGCTCGCGGGAGTATGCGATGAACTACGTGTATTCAGGCGAAATGATACTGGATAATGGCGAAGAGCAAATTCATGTCGGAAAGGGAGAATGTGTCTTTATTCCGCGTGACCACCACATCACCATGTATAAAAAACCGCTGGACGGGGAAAGGTATTGCGGTATATTCCTGAGTTTTACACGGAATTTTCTGCGGGAGATGTACACGAAACTCGGACAGTATAAGGTTCCGGCCAATACGCCGAAACTGAAAGCAGAGGTCATCAAGTTGCCGAAGACGGCGGAGATAACCAGCCTTTTCGCTTCGCTGACCCCGTTTTTCGACCCGGAGGTAAAGCCGCAGGATGATTTCATGCACTTGAAAATGCAAGAAGGGCTGCTTGCATTGCTGCATATTGACAAACGGTTTGTGCCAACCTTGTTCGATTTCAACGAGCCGTGGAAAATCGACATCCTGGACTTTCTGGACAAAAACTATATGTATGAGTTTTCAATGGAGGATTTGGCGCACTATACGGGAAGAAGCCTTGCCACGTTCAAGCGCGACTTCAAGAAGATAAGTGACCTGACTCCCGAAAAGTGGCTTATACGCAAACGGCTGGAGGTGGCCTACAACTTGATGAAGGAGGGAGGAAACAAGGTAGTGGATGTCTATGCCAAAGTAGGATTCAGGAACCAGTCGCATTTCTCGACAGCTTTCAAGAAACAATATGGTATTGCTCCGACGGCAGTAGCCGCAATATAGAATTGACCTTCATTACTTGTTCCCGGCTTCAATTTTCTTGATGAACCTTGCCGGATTGCCTCCTACGACGCTCATCGGCGGTACATCGTGCGTCACCACGCTGTTGGCGCCGACAATAGAACCGTAGCCGATGCGCACGCCTGGCAAGATGGTGGCACCTATGCCTATCCAAACCTTGTCTTCAATAACGATGGGACGGCCGTATGTCGCACTGCGGTTGTCCGGATTCGGGTCGTGGTTGATAGTGATGAGGTTCACTTTCGGGGCAATGAATACACCGTCACCGATGGTGATGCCGCCACGGTCGAAGAATGTGCAGCCCTGCTGTATCCAGCATCCCTTGCCGATGCGGATGTTCTTGCCGTAATCCACATAGAACGGAGGCAGTAGTGTCGTGCTCTTGTCAATCTCACGGCCAGTAATGCGGCGCAGGTATTCATGCACTTCTTCCGGCGTGAGCCAGCCCTTGGCATTCATTTCCGCAGCGGTAGCCATCGTGTCGAAGATGGTGCTGATCAGTTTGTCATAGCCCGGCTCGTCGGGTGA
>JADILZ010000066.1 GCA_017695065.1 Candidatus Cryptobacteroides excrementipullorum | reverse complement strand
CACATTTCTTTCACATGACGGAAGAAGGGATGGAATTCCTTCCGGAGATATTTGACCACGAGAGGAAACGGATGTTCAAATTCATTGACTTCAAATATCTTCCGGAGTACATCAACAGGGATATCCTCGACACCAGGTCCAGAGCTGCGTATGACAAAGTGCTGGAGGAGGAAGGTAGTGCGATAGCGATATATTACCTGTAAAAATTGTTCATTGAGACAATATTTTTGTATGATGGCATCAAATAGATTACATATTTTCGCAATTACAATTATCTTGCTATTGGTATCCAGTTGTTCTGTTCGGCAGAGCATACGGCAAGAGTTGAGACGATTTCAAAAGTCTAAGGCAAGCCTTTCACTTGAGATAGATGCGGTCAGAGATAGGAATATCGGCAGAGAGTCCCTTCAGAGCGAAGTCATGTCAATGGTCATGTATTACTTCTACGGAATGCAGCCAGTGCAGGATAAACCATTTGTCGGACTGTCTGCCGTTATATGAACTGTCAGACAGTATCGGGACATTTCGTATAGTGACGATATTCGCTCCGCGGCAGGAAGAGTATGATGAGGTTATAAGGCAACTGATGGTTCTTGATTTCCCTTATCCGGTCTATGTGGATTTCGACGGCAGTTTCCGGAAAGCCAACCCGTGCATACCGGAGGACAAGCGTTTCCACAGTTTCCTTCTGGACAAGGAGGGCCACCCCGTGTTCGTAGGGAATCCTCTCGCGAGTGACAAGATGATGGAGCTGTTCAAAGAGGCGCTTGAGAGTCTGGAATAGATGAATGATTTATGGGTTCATCAAACCCTTTACTGTGACTTGCCGATATGCGGAACATAATGATTTTCGTGCTCTTGCTCGGTGCCTTCGCCGTCACCTCGTGTTCGGGAAGGCGCCAGGAGCTTGACGCCGCCCTGTCCGCGGCGGGGAGCAACCGCCCGGAACTCGAGAAGGTGCTCGCGCATTACCGCAGTGACCCGGACCGCAGGAAGCTGAAGGCGGCCGAGTACCTGATCTCCGGCATGTCTGGGCACTATGGGCTGGTCCCCAGCCCAGGACTTGACAGCGTGAAGGCCGTCCTTGCGGACCTGTATGCACGCAGGAAGGTGGACAGCGCACGCCTGGAGCAGTGGCGGCATTTCCGGCCGGACAACCTGAAGAAGGCCTACGACATAGAGACGATAACGGCGGACTACCTGATACGGAACATCGACATGGCCTTCGAGGACTGGGACTGCAGGCCGTGGAACAGGCACCTCGACTTCGGGGAGTTCTGCGAACTCCTCCTGCCTTACCGTGTGGGGGACGAGCCTCTGGAGGACTGGCGGACAGAGTACAGGGAGCATTTCAGGTATATCACGGACTCCGTGTACACAGGCTCCGACCCGGTGGAACTGGTCAACACCGTGTTCGACACCATCATCGACTCCCTTTTCAGGTACAATGTAGATTTCGCCCTCCCCTCGCTAGGCGGGTTATGGCTGATGCGCAACCGTATAGGGGGCTGCCGGGAGAGCTGCGACTTCGCCGTATATCTTCTCCGCTCCATCGGTGTACCGGTGGCCACGGACTGCTATTTCCATGGCAGCATGCACACCTGGAACGTGGTCCTTGACACGACCGGCCGCTACGAGCCGTTCTGGATGGACAAGTTCACAGGCAGCAGGGCTGTCCGGGGCAGGGATGACGGACGGGTGAAGGGCAAGGTCTATCGGTGGAACTATGGAATGTCCGGCCGCTCCGCGGACAGGACTCCGCGTTACATTGACGTGACATCGGACTATTTCGGTCCGAACGCGGCGAGGGTCCGGATCTCCCGAGAGTGCCGTGGCGGACCTGTGTACCTGGGCTTTTTCCAGTACAGGGAACTGATTCCACAGACAGCCGTGAATGTACATGCGGGCCATGCTGAATTCCGGGACATAGAGCCAGGAGTGGCGTTCGTCCCGATTGCCGGGAACGGAAGGATAGCCGGCAGTCCGTTCTATATTGACGATTCCGGAGAGACTGTGCTCCTGGAACCGGACCTGTCACATTCGGAAGATGTCACCGTAGGCCGGAAGACCCGTGCGACTCCCTGGCTTCAGAAGACCATGGACAACTGTGAAGGAGCCCTCATCGAGGGGTCATCCACACCGGATTTCCCAGAGCCTGTGCCTCTCGGAGTCTGCGGGAAGCCCCGAATCAACTACAACTATATCTACCCTTCCTCCACGAAACCTGTACGTTATGTGAGGTTCACCCCTCGGGAGCCCCTCAGGATGGAACTCGGGGAGCTGCGTCTGTTCCGGGACAAGGAACGGCAGGACACGATAGGTGTCGTTCTCCATTCCTATTCGGAGCCTAACAGGAATGACGCCCTGGCGGAAAATGCCATAGACGGTGACGAACTTACATACTATGAGGGCAGGCCAGGTCCCTCGTTCCTTGTCCTCGACCTCGGGAGGGAGGAGCATGTCCGCTGCATCGAGTGGGTCCCGAGGAACGACGACAACTTCATCCGCTACGGTGATACCTACGAGCTGCAGTACCTTGACGGGGTGCGCGGCTGGCGGACGGTGGAAGGAAGCCGCGTGACGGCCCGTGACACCGTCCTGCACTTCTCCGGCGTGCCGGGGGACGCCCTGCTGCGTCTGCACGACATGACGCGCGGAGTGGAGGAGGGCGTGTTCATCGTGGAGGACGGAGGGCAGAGGTTCCTTTAGGGGATGCCGGACCGTTTAAAAGTGTTATATTTGCGCCGCAAAAACATCGTATTCCATTGGATAGATCCGGTCTGAAAGACAGCAGGCCCTTCTGGGGCCTGACCGACCTGCTGCTCGGGGTGCTGTGCGTCCTTTACCTCATATCCGGGACACGCGGCGGGGAGCCTGTGTCCGTGGTGGCCATAGAGGGGGCGTTCCCCTATGTGGCCCTGTATTTCTGCGCCAAGGTGCTCTTCCGCGCCGGCGGGAGGGTGGCTCATGCGGCGGTGCTCTGCTCCCTGTGCGTGTGGGGTGCCGCCGAGAGCGTGAAGGGCCTGTCCCAGGTGTTCGGGCACACCCCGTCCGGGCATTCGCTGTTCGGCATGACGGGGAGCTTCTCCAACCCGGGGCCCTACGGCGGGTTCGTCGCCGTGTCGTGCGCGGTCTCCCTGGGGTATCTAGTGAGGCACAGGGC
>JADILZ010000065.1 GCA_017695065.1 Candidatus Cryptobacteroides excrementipullorum | reverse complement strand
CCATACCGAACAGAGAAGTCAAGCCCGCTTGCGCCGATGGTACTGCCCCACCAGGTGGGAGAGTAGGCAGCTGCCGCTTTTGATACAGGGTCCCGTGAATGTGACATGCATTCACGGGACTCTTTTTTTCTTTCATCCCTGCGTGATCTCACGCAGCTTCTTGATGTCTCTTCCCTAGCTGCGTGGCGGATCCCCGGGGAGCCGGTCATTTTATTTTATTGTGGTCAGTCAGGGAAACATAACTCCTTCCCCTTGAGGATCAGGCGGCTGATAAAAGGCGTATGGTGGCTGTACGGGATGAATGCCAGGTCAGGGACCGGCTTTGTAATGATGAGGTTTGCCAGTTTTCCTGGAGTTATCGATCCGGTCCTGTCGCTTATTCCCATTGCGTAGGCACCGTTCAGTGTACAGGCATTGAAGGCCTCTTCAGGTGTGAGACGCATCTGTATGCAGCCGAGAGCCATGACGAAACGCATGTCCCCGCCAGGGGATGAACCGGGGTTGTAGTCGGAGGCCAGGGCTATACCGAGCCCTGAGCGTATGAATTCTCTTGCTTCTCCGTATGGCAGTCTGGAGAAGAAGGATGCACCTGGAAGCATGACAGGCATTGTCCCTGTGTTTTTCAGGGCATTGATTTCCGCCTCCGTGGTTCTTTCAAGGTGATCTACCGAGAGAGCCCCGCGGCTGACTCCGGCCTGGACTCCTCCTGAGACGGCGAGTTCATTTGCATGGATTTTTCCGCGCAGACCGTACACCTGGGCCGCATCGAGGATCTGCATGGTCTCTTCCGGAGTGAAGAACCCGCTGTCGCAGAACACGTCTACGAAGTCGGCGAGGCCTTCGGCGGCGACGGCCGGCAGCATTTCCCGGCAGACCATATCGACATATTCGCCCTGCCTGCCTGTATATGCCCGTCCGACGGCATGGGCTCCGAGGAAGGTAGCCCGGATTTCGAGTGGAAGAGTCGCCTTGAGTCTCCGTATGACACGGAGCATTTTCAGCTCGTCTTCTGTATTCAGGCCGTATCCGCTTTTGATTTCAAGGGAGCCAGTGCCCATGGCCATGACTTCTTTCGCCCTTTCAAGCGACTGGCGGAAAAGCTCCTCCTCTGAGGTCTCGTGGAGCAAGTCGGCGGAGTTGAGTATCCCTCCGCCACGTGCCGCAATCTGCTCGTATGTCAGGCCGTTGATCTTGTCTATGAACTCCCCGTATCTGGAACCTGCATACACAATGTGCGAATGGGAGTCGCAGAATGACGGCATTACGGTCCCTCCGCCGGCATCCAGCACTCCTTTATGCTCTTTAAGCCCCGGAATCTTCTCCGTATCAGGGTCGCCCTGACCGAAAGCTTCGATCTCCTCACCGTTTATGAGAAGCCAAGCGTCCTCCAGGGATTCCACCTTCCCCATTTCCTTCCCTTCCTTCCTGAGTATTCCTTCGGGGACAATCCCCGTAAGCCTGCCTATGTTCGTTATGAGTGTCTTTTTCATGATAGTGGCGGGTTGTGCGGCTGTTTCACTGGAAGTCTTCACCCAGAAACGCCACGGATTTCTCGATATACGGATGCATGTAGGTGTCATCCTGGATGAAAGGGACCTGCTTCCTGTACTTCGCATGGATTTTCTCTATATTCCACGACGAGTGTAGAGGACGGCGGAAGTCAAGAGCCTGGGCCGCGTTGAAGAGCTCTATCGCCAGGACACGTTCCGTGTTCTCTATCACACGGATGAGCTTGGTGGCCGCGTTGGCACCCATGCTGACATGGTCCTCCTGTCCCTGGGAGGAAGGTATGGAGTCTACGCTTGCAGGCATGCACAGGCCCTTGTTCTGGCTCACTATGGAAGCTGCGGTGTACTGCGGGATCATGAAGCCGCTGTTGAGACCGGGCTTCGCAACAAGGAATTTCGGGAGGCCCCTCTGTCCGGAGATGAGCTTGTATGTCCGTCTTTCGGATATGTCGGCGAGCTCCGCCACGGCTATCGCCAGAAGGTCCATGGCGATGGCAAGCGGCTGTCCGTGGAAGTTCCCGGCGGAGATGATGAGGTCTTCGTCCGGGAAGACCGTCGGGTTGTCCGTAGCGCTGTTTATCTCTGTCTCTATCACTGATTCCACATATCGGATAGTGTCTTTGCTCGCACCGTGTACCTGCGGAATGCAGCGGAACGAGTAAGGGTCCTGCACGTGCTCTTTCGGCCGCCTGATGATCTCGCTTCCTTCGAGCAGTTCCATGAACCGTGCTGCCGTCTCGGCCTGTCCTTTATGCGGTCTCACCCTGTGTGTCTGCGGCCAGAACGGTTCTATCCGTCCGTCGAAAGCGTCCAGGGACATCGCTCCTATCCTGTCGGCCCATGCGGAGAGCCTCTTGCTCTGTATCAGTGCCCAGACTGCGTGGGCGCTCATGAACTGGGTGCCGTTCAGAAGGGCCAGGCCTTCTTTGGACTGGAGCCGGACAGGTTCAAGCCCAAGAGTCTCCAATACCCGTGCTGCCGGCATGACCTGCCCCTGATATTCCACTTCTCCCATGCCTATGAGCGGCAGGCAGAGGTGGGCGAGGGGAGCGAGGTCGCCGGAGGCGCCGAGCGAGCCTTGCTGATACACCACGGGGAGGATGCCGTTGTTGAACATGTCTATAAGGCCCTGCACTGTCTTTACCTGGACACCCGAGTATCCGTATGAGAGCGACTGTATCTTCAGCAGAAGCATAAGACGGACTATTTCCGGGCGGACCTTCTCTCCTGTCCCGCAGGCATGGGACATCACGAGGTTGTGCTGGAGCCTGGACAGGTCTTCCTCCGGAATCGTGATGTTGCACAGCGACCCGAAGCCTGTGGTCACCCCATAGACAGGACGGCCGATGCCTTCCATCCTCGAATCGAGGTATCCGCGGCATTTCCTGACTGCCTCTTCTGCTTCGTTGCCAAGTTCCAGGCGGCTGCCGCATGAGATTATTTCCTGCACCTTCCCGATGGTAAGTGGTCTGGATGATATATGATGTGTTGTCATCTGTTGTTTATTATGTTATTGTTTGTCTGTTGTCCACTGAGTGAGGATGCTGTCCGGACGGATACTACCTGTTGCCTTCCAGCCATTGCATGAAGTCGTCCACCCTCGAGCGGCTGACTGTCATGTCGAAGTCCGGACGCGGTGTGGCCATTATCTTCATCCTGCTGCCGAAATGCTTGACGATGCTCTCGATAGCCTGCATGTTCAGTATGCAGCTCCTGGATATGCGGAAGAACTGCTCCGGGTCCAGTTCCCCGGACAGTATGTCCAGTGTGGCGTCCATGATGTATTTCATCCCGTCAAAGGTCACCAGGACCGTGTTCTTCTCTTCGGAGTAGAAGTAGGCGATGTCTTCTGCTCTCACGGGCATGATCTTGTCGTTCAGACGCACGATGAACCTCTGCTTGTATTCCGGCTTGTTCCTGAGTATCATGGACAGCTTTTCCAGGTCCGCGTTCCCTCCGGATGCTGTGCACCTGCCTACTGCGCGTTTCAGCGCTTCCGTCTCCACAGGTTTCAGGAGGTAGTCTATGCTGTTCACCTCGAACGCTTTGACTGCATAGCTGTCGTATGCGGTGGTCATTATCACTTTGGCTTTCACATCCACCTGCCTGAATATCTCGAAACAGTTTCCGTCAGACAGTTCCACATCCATGAAAATGACGTTGGCAGCGTCCGGGTAGGACTTCAGCCAGCTGACGGTGTCTTTTATGGAGCCGGTGCTTCCCACGATCTTGATTTCGGGGAAATTGGCCTGCAGGGCTCTGGCGAGGTTCTCCATCGCCATTTTCTCGTCTTCTACTATGAGTACGTTCATATCGTGCTTACGGTTATCGGTGTGTAAGTGTTATCTTGCAGTCATCGTTTTCATGCGGTCCGCCGCTCTTCCAGCCGGCGTGTCAAGCAGAGGCAGGGTCACTGTGTATTGCCCTCCCGTGTCCGAGACGGTTATCGGTTCTCCGCACAGGTCTGTGTATTGCTGCCGGATGTTCGTCAGTCCGATACGGGTGGACTCTCCGGCGGAGAGTTTTGGGGTTATGTTGTTCGATACGGTGATGTTCCGGTCGCGGGCCGTGACGGTGATGTGGAGGATGTTGTCCTTGTTGGCGATATTGTGCTTTATGGCGTTCTCCACGAGCATCTGGATAGCGCACGGGACCACTCCGAGGGTCATGAGTTCCTGCGGGACCGATATTTTCAGGTCAATGCCCTCGGGGAATCTCACTTTTAGCATGTCCACGTATTTCGTGACGAAGTCTATCTCGTCCTGCAGGGGCACCAGTGTACTGGTCTCGTTCTGCAGCATGTACCGGTACATGCCGGCGAGTTTGTGGATGTAGCTGCTCGCCTGCCCGGATTTCCCTTCGCAGACGAGGCAGTCGAGGATGTTCAGGGAGTTGAACAGGAAGTGCGGGTTCACCTGCTGCTTGAGCCTGAGGTACTGGTACTGGGCCTGGTGGGCTTTCTCTCTCTCCAGATACATCGCGCTTCTGGTGACGACAGCGTAATCGGCCATGTATGTCAGGCAGTAGAACATGAGCTCGGCAATGAGGGCGATGGTGAAGAGCAGTATGAATTCCCTGGTGGTGAAGGTAGTGTTGAGACTGAATGGCAGGCCGAATCCCGCCAGGAGCGCGGTGAGCGCTGATGTGCTCACTACGAAGATGATGAACACCGTGTATTTGGCAGCAGGTCTTGCGAGCGAGCATTTCTTTCTCATCAGTCTGATGTAGATGATGTTCGCGCTGAGCATCAGGAGAATGGCCACAGAGTTGTTCAGAAGGAGGCTGATGATGCGGTAGGAGCTTTCGGCGGAGAAGAATCTGGAACTGAAAAGTTCCGTATATGCCAGGCGCAGGAGGAAGACCAGTGCCACGGCCATGAGGAGCCATTTCACCCTCGGGGCCCAGTTCCGTTTCCTGCCGCCGATGCGGAACAGTTTTATCATCCCCACCATCCCCCAGCCGAGGAGTTCGGTGGTGAGGAAGGTCGATAGGGCGTGGACGATGAGTTCGGAGCCTGAGATCCGGCTTGTCAGCCATGCCCAGCCGGTGCCGATGAGGTAGCCGGTGATGTTTACCATGACCACGCTCGCCGCCGTGAACTCGACGCTCACTCCGTGCTTGAAGCAGATGAGTATGGTGAGCGCCATCGTGAACAGTGTGAGCAGCAGGGAGTCGTCTATCCCGGAGAGTCTGCACAGCACTGTCGCCACGACATGCGCGAGAGCGAAGGTGTGTATGATGGCACTGGTCCTGAGAGGTTTCATCTGCGTTACGGTTCAAGCAGTGCGAATTTAGTGAATTTTCGTCAGAAGTCGTTTCCCGATGACAGACAAAAAATATTAGAAATTGTCTGTCGCGGTTTCTTTGCACTTCGTCATGATAATCTTGCAGTTCATCCCTGGACACATTGTCACGAAGAGACAGATTTATATATTTGCAACACCACATTGATTCGCTTACGGTCAGCAGTGAAGAACCGGTTAAAACAGATAAAACTGTAATGCTCCGGGCGGTACTGAAACCGAAACAGTAACATTAAAACTATAATGAAAAGAAAGCCGAAATTATCTTTCTGGCAGATATGGAACCTCAGCTTCGGGTTTCTGGGGGTGCAGATCGGATATTCTCTCCAGAATTCCAACACTTCGAGCATCTTCGAATCCCTGGGGGCGGACGTGAGCCATCTGAGCTACTTCTGGCTTGCCGCTCCGGTCGCAGGTATGGTCATCCAGCCGATCATCGGGATGTTCTCTGACGGGACATGGACCCGCTTGGGAAGACGCATACCTTACATACTGTGGGGTGCAATAATATCTACCATAGCACTTCTCCTGATGCCGAACTGTCCGGTTCTGCTGGCGTTCGCACCTCTGGCCATGGGGGCGTTCATCCTGCTCTTCATGGATCTCTCGTTCAATGTGACGATGCAGCCGTTCCGCGCGCTTGTCGCGGATATGCTGGATGATTCGCAGAAGACTACAGGTTATGTAGTCCAGACCTTCCTTATCAATCTCGGTGCGGTCATCGGGGCCTTCCTGCCTCTGGTCATGACCTGGTTCGGCGTGTCCGACGAGGCTGTTCCCGGACAGGTCTCCAGGCACATTGCCTATTCGTATTATGCAGGCGGGGTCATCCTCCTGCTGACCGTGCTCGTGACCGCGTTCAAGACCAGGGAGTACCCTCCCAAGGAGTTCGCCGAGTACAACGGCCTGTTGTATGACGGCCACAGCGGCGAGAACTCTTCCGCTGCCAAGGCTCCTGCACGCAAGAGTTTCCTGCAGCTGATTATGACCATGCCGCCGGTGATGGTCCGCCTGGGCGTGACGCAGTTCTTCTCGTGGGCCGCGCTCTTCATGATGTGGACCTATCTGAAGCCCGCCATCACGGGTGTGGTCACGGACGGTGCGGGGCAGATCCTCTCCGACGGGGCTACCCAGACATGGGTGGGTGTCCTGAACGGTATCTATCCCATACCTGCATGTATCGCCGCCCTGTTCCTCGGCAAGATAGCCGCCAGGTACGGCAACAAGCCGGTCTACGCTGTCTGTCTCCTTTTCGGGGCCCTAGGCTTTGCGGGACTGTATCTTCTTCATAACCAATACGCCCTGATGATCCCTATGGTGGGAATCGGTATTGCGTGGGCAGGTATCCTGGCCATGCCGTACTCTATACTTTCCCGTGCTGCTGACGCGGCGAACATGGGAGCGTACATGGGCATCTTCAACTTCACCATCACCATCCCGCAGATTTTCATGGGGCTGACAGGCGGAGTGATAGTCAAGCACCTGTTCGGCTCTGACGCATCCCTGATGCTCCTTCTGGCGGGAGTGTCCATGCTTCTGGCAGCGGTGTCGGTGGCGTTTGTGAAAGACAGAGAAAACACATCGGTCGCATGACCGTTTCTAATAACCCTTATTGATTTCTTATGAGTAAATTATCAGCTATGCTTACGACCATTGCACTGATCTGTGCAATGCCGTTTTATTCGTTTGCACAAGATGCATACGAAGTGAAAGGCCTGGTACTCGACGAGGTCGGGCCAATGATAGGAGCTACAGTCCTTGAAAAAGGAACGACCAACGGTACCGCGACTGCATCTGACGGCAGCTACATCCTGTCAGTCTCAAGTGCGGATGCAACAATCGAGATAAGCTCTATCGGTTATAAGACCGTGTCTTTCAAGGCATCGGAAATCCCTGCCACGGTATATCTGGAGACTGACACCCAGATGCTCGAAGAGACTGTCGTGGTCGGTTACGGATCTCTAAGCAAGAAAGAAGTGTCATCTTCGATTGTCAGCATCGGTGAGGATGACTTCAACAAGGCCCCGGCCGGCGACCCTATGCAGCTGCTGGTGGGAAAAGTGGCAGGTCTCAACATAGATGTGGCTGCTGATGGTGGAAGCTCTTCATTCCAGATCAGGGGAGCGACTTCCATCACTGGAAGCAACGATCCTCTTATCGTGATTGACGGAGTGGCCGGCGCTTCTCTCGATGATATATCCACCCAGGATATAGAGTCAATCTCTGTTCTCAAGGACGGTGCATCGGCTGCCATATACGGAACCAGGGGTGCGAACGGAGTGATTCTGGTCACTACCCGCCGTGGGGCAGGCGAACCTGGGAAACTCAGAGTGACCTATGACAGCTACATCTCCTTCCAGGCCCTCCACAAGATGCCGGATGTATATGATGTGGACGAGTGGCTTACCCTCAACGAGGAAGCCGGAAGAGGCAAGGCAGACTACGGCGGAAGGGAGGACAAGGCATACTGGAAAGCACTCAGGAACGACAAACCTACTTACGACCTTAACCAGCATATAACGTTTGCAGGCTCTACAAAGAACAGCAACTACAACCTTTCTCTGAACTACAGGAGACGCAACAAGCTGTACAAGAACAACCATGACGAGACTTACAGGCTCCGTTTCCTCATGAACCAGAAATTCCTCGGAGGTTATCTTGAGCTGACTTCTCAGGCAAACGTGAGGGCCAACATGGAAAAGGGTAACAGTGGCAATCTTACAGGTACCATTTTCATGAACCCTACAACGCCGGTATATGACCCTTCCACTCCAACAGGGTACTACTGGCCTACCAACTCTACAGGCTCGACCAATTCAGTCGAGAATAACCAGGTCCCTACAAACAGGGAGAACAGGGTGTCTATAAGCGCTCAGGAGGACATAAAGGCATATATACTGAAGTCTGACACACATCTGCTGACTACCAATGCAATGGTTGCAGTGAACTATTTCATGAACAATGACTACTCATACACTCCTTCCACTATGCAGACATGCCAGATGTGGAATGACTATGCTGGTACCGCCAGTCTCTCGCATAACAACAGGCTGTCCCTGAACTTCGACTGGCTGGTGAACTACAACTTCAGCAAGAACAAACACAGCCTCAAGGCAGTGGCCGGATATTCTTACAGTCAGTATTCGAGTGAGAGCATGGGGATGACCAACAGCGATTTCCAGTTTGACCAGTTCCTCTGGTACAACATCGGTTCCGGCTCGTATCTGAAAGACGGGCTTGCCAGCATGTCTTCAAGCAAGGCTTTCAACAAGATTGCCGGTGTTTTCGGCCGTGTGACATACTCATGGAACGACATCGTCACCGCTACGGCTTCCCTGCGCTATGAAGGCAGCTCCAAATTTGGAAAAGACAAGAAGTACGGTTATTTCCCGGCCGTCTCAGCAGCCTGGACTATATCCAACATGAAATTCATGGAGTCTTCAAGGAGCTGGCTGGACGAACTCAGGTTGCGTGCTTCGTACGGTGTGACCGGAAGGAATGCCAACAGTGACTATGCCTCACTTGCTACCTACGAGTCCAAGGGCTCCAACTACTACATGGACGGCGCATGGGTGGAAGGTTACGGAATCAGCCGCAACCCTAACCCGAACCTCGGATGGGAGACAGCAGTGGTGTATGACTACGGCGTGGATTTCGCCATGTTCGACAACAGGCTCACTGGTAGCATCGAATATTATGACCGCCGTTCCGAGAACCTGCTCTACACATATACGGCTCCGCAGCCTCCTTACGTGTATGACAATATAACTCTCAACCTCGGTACTACCCAGAACAGGGGTGTCGAGCTGGCCCTCAACTGGAGCGACAGGATCAATGAGAACTGGAGCTACAGCGTCGGAGGTACATATTCCTACAGCGATGCTTTCCTGAAGAGTATCGGAAACGATGTGTATGCCGCATCATACATTGACCTCGGTGCTGTGGGCGGACTCGGTAACAGCGAGTATTACTTCCGTCTCCGTGAAGGTACGAGAATCGGTTCCGTGCGCGGTTTCAAGTATGCCGGATACAATGAGGATGGCCAGCTGCTGCATTATACTGCAGACGGTGGTACAGGTACCAAGACAAGCCTCGTTGATGACGACAAGGTGATAATCGGAAATACCCTTCCTAAGCACAGTTTCTCACTTCAGATTTCACTCAACTACAAGCAGTGGAACCTCACCATCAACGGACGTGGCCTTGCGGGGATGGATATATGGAACAACCAGCTCAAGAGCCATGGTTATCCTGGTGCTGTATCGGAGAATCTCCTGAAGAGCGCCTATGAAAAATACCCGTACCTTATGGCGGATAATGACTACCTCAACTCCTTCTTCCTCGAAAAGGGCGACTGGTTCAAGATAGAGAAGGTATCGATAGGACGCAATTTCCAGTTCAGGGAGAACAAGGTAGGCTTCGACAGCCTGAACATTTATTTGGCTGCCACCAACCTCCTTACCCTTACAGGATTTTCCGGGATAGACCCTTCAACTGTAAGTTCCGTTGGCCTTACCCCTGGTATAGCTGGATCATCGGTCCTCTATACAAGTACAATAACCTTAGGCGTTGTCGCCAAGTTTTAACAACATAAACACAGAAAATCATGCAGAAGAACATATTGAAAAGCATCGCGGGACTGGTTGCGGCATCGTTGGCCGCCACAGGCTGCTTTGATATGGAAGAGCATCCTTTTACAATGCTCAGTCCTGACAATTACTTTACTGACGAATCGTCTGTAAAGCAGGTCATCGCCAATATCTATGCTCAGGAGCAGGGAGACCTGTCGGAATTCTACTGGTATGCCCAGGAACTTACCGCTGACCAGATAGCATGGAGGTCATGGAACGGAGGAAGCTGGGGCTGGGATTCGGCAGACAAGTTTGTGCTTTCCACTCACACATGGACTCCTCTTTCAAATTATGTAAACAGGATATGGAGTGGGGCATGGACAGCCATCGGTCTGTGCAACAACTTTATAGCTGATATAAATTCTGTAGGTCCCGAGGGCGTGGGCCTGAGCCAGGAGAAGTTCGATGCCTATATCGCCGAGGTGAGGACATTCCGTGTATATTGCTTCTACAATATATTTGAGGTGTTCGGAGGAGTGATTCCGCTTTCGATCAGTGCTGACACGGAAACCCTTCCGCAGAGCGCATGTGCGGGCACCACTTTCGAGGAAGGATGCAGGAAGGTTTGTGACTGGATGCTTTCCGAGCTTGACGAGACCAACGGGCTGCTCCCTGTGAACGGTTCCGTAAACAGGTGTACGCAGGCCATGAACAGAATGCTCAAGATGCGTATCCTCCTGAATTCGGAAATTTTCACCGGAGAACCTCGTTTCGACGAGTGCAAGCTGCTTGCGAAAGACATAATTGACGGCAAGTATGGTACATATTCTCTGGCAGACAATTACCAGGAAATCTATTCCGCCAACAATGACACAGAGTGCAAAGAGATAATTTTCGCCTTCTCCAGTGACAGGACCTACAATACCAAGTCCACCAACATGCGTAACGGTCCTTTCATGAACTACACCTTCGCATCGTATTTCGATTGCATTACCGTCCATTCCGGATGGAACTGCTGCGCCGTCACACCTTCTTTTGACAACAGCAGCAACTTTTACGACCAGTGCGTAGAGACAGTGACCGACGGAGAGGAAGTCACATACAGCATTAAAGCTGAGATGTACGATAAGGAACAGGCCGTATGTTTTCTGGATCCTCCGTACAATGACAAGCTCGGAGCTGTGCGCGAACGTTTTGACCCGAGGGATATCCGTCTTGTCAAACCGTATTTCAACGGAGCTTCCCCTACAGACTGGGGCGGTATATTCATGGAGGGCGTAATCAGGGATCATTACGGCACAGGAGATGTCCAGCTTGCTGATGCTGACCGTAACGGGATGCCGCTTGTCTATGTGGACCAGATCGGCAATTTCCAGGGCAAAGGAAACCATCCTCTCCAGGTAGTTGAGAATCCTCGCTGGGGTGAGACCAACAGCGGTATCCGCGCCGCAAAATACCCTTATTACACTGAGGCTTCAGGTCTGGATATGGCTGCTGCCGATGTAGTTGAGTTCCGTCTTGCGGAAGTTTACTACACGTATGCAGAATGCCTTTTGAGAGAAGGAAATGCAGAAGAAGCCAAGAAGTGGGTTAATGATGTCCGTAAAAGGTATTTTTCTCCTGAGGACTGGGAGAACGGCACAACTCTGGCTGACGGCCGTGTGCTCGTAGGCGCCAAGGATCAGGCCCCGAGAGGGTTTTCATCCGAATTTGATATGGACAGGATGCTCAGCGAATGGGGGCTTGAATTCTTTGACGAGGGACACCGCCGCCGTACTGACCTGAGACGTTTCGACAAGTTCACCCAGGGCCAGTGGTGGTTCTTTGGCAGGGCTACCGAGACAGGATACGACCTTCCTGCAAAACGTGACAGGAAGTATGAATGGTTCCCGCTTCCTGACAAGGCCCTTACTGCTAACCCTGGACTTGTCCAGAACCCTTATTACAATTAGTCAGTTGTTACAAAGGGCAGGGCCGTCCTGTTTCCCCATCGGGACGGCCCTTTTGATTTTGGCGTGAATCCGTGGGATACTTTCACATGGGAAATACGTCAATGTCTGTGTGGCAGGCTGTGGTCTGTGTACTGAATGATAATGAACATTGGAATTGTATAATGAAATTAAACCGTCGGGCTGGTATCGTGCCAGATTGTATCATCGGACCGGCGTTAATTCAATAAGTGCCTATATGAAGCGAATCCTCCTTTTTTTGTCGTTAGTTTTTTCCTGCCACCTTGCGGCAGTCGCTGTGGAAATCGAAAGAATGGAACCTCCGTTCTGGTATTCCGGCATGAAGAACCATGAACTCCAGGTGATGTTCTATGGTGAAGACATCGCCCTTTCACAGGTCACCCTGGAAGATTATGAGGGCGTCACTGTTAAAGAAGTGTGCAGGCTGGAGAACCCCAACTATTTGTTCGTCTATCTGGATGTTTCAGGAGAGGCCAGTCCCGGAGTGATGGAGTTCCGTTTCAGCCAAGGGAAGAATAGCCTGGTGAAGCAGTTTGAACTCAGGCCGAGGAATACCGACGCAGGTGCCATGGGCTTCTCAAAAAAGGACGTTCTGTACCTTATCATGCCTGACAGGTTCGCCAACGGGAATCCGGACAATGATGTCCTGGACGGGTATGAAATAGACCGTCAGGGAGGAGGCCGGCACGGCGGCGACATCAAAGGTATTGTAGATCATCTCGATTATATACGCGACCTTGGCGTGACTGCTGTCTGGCTGAATCCGGTCCAGTTCAACAAAGGAGGAAATTCACACGGATACGCGATTTCGGATTTCTATCTCATCGACCCGAGGCTCGGTACCAATGAAGAGTACAGGGAAATGGTACGTACTGCACACTCAAAGGGAATTAAAGTCGTGATGGACATGATTTTCAATCATTGCGGAAGCTCCCACTGGTGGATATGGGACATCCCTTCGTCTGACTGGTTCAACCAGAATTGGTATGCAGAGAAACTCAGTGAGAGGCAGCGCTCCGGAGACACTGGTCGCCCGCGTATAGGACGCAGGGATGACGGACTGGTCACCACTACGCACTACAAGTGGACACTGATGGACCCTCACGCACCCCAGAGTGAGAAGGACATCCTGGTGGAAGGCTGGTTCTCGGGCGGCATGCCGGATCTGAACCAGAGGAACAGACACCTCGCCAGGTATCTTATCCAGAACAGTATATGGTGGATAGAGTATTCCCGTATAGACGGTATAAGGATGGATACGTATCCGTATGCCGACTACGGCTTCATGGAAGAGTGGTGCAGGGAGATTGAGGCCGAATACCCTGATTTCAACATAGTCGGAGAGGGATGGTATCCACGTAATTCGGCTGCAGGCTGGTGGCAGCGTGATTCCCGGGTGAATGATGCAGATTCAAGGCTCAAGACCGTGATGGACTTCGACCTGACCTTTACGACAAAGAGAGAGATACTTAAGGAGAGCAACACGAAGGAGGGGTCTGAGGCAGGACTTTTCAAGATATACGAATGTCTGACGCAGGATTTCCTAATCCCTGATCCTGACAACGTCCTTGTATTCCTTGATAACCATGATATAGCGAGGTTCATGGATGAGGGAGACCCTGTATGGAAGTTCAAACAGGGTGTTGCTTTCCTTCTTACTACACGTGGAATACCGCAGATGTACTATGGCACGGAGATAGCCATGGCCGGTCCTCGCAGTCTCCGGGCGGATTTCCCTGGCGGCTGGAAAGAGGACAAGGCTGACGCTTTCACTCCTGAAGGGCGTACTCCGCTCCAGAACGAGTGCTGGGATTTCACCAGCAGGCTTCTCAACTGGAGAAAGACCTCGCTTCCGGTCACGGAAGGGAAACTCGTGCATTACACCCCTGACAACGAGACCAGGTGCTATGTCTATGCCCGTGTCTATGGAGACCAGACTGTGCTGGTGATACTTAACGGTAGCGATGATGAAAGGACTGTGGACATGGACAGATTCTCAGAGGTCATCAGGGACAGTACATACGGCAAGGATGTGGTTACCGGGGAGACGGTCAGTCTCACTGCCCCTGTCAAGGTCCCTGCGCGTGGGGTGTATGTACTGGAACTTGGCAAATGACACGGCTATGAAGAAGTCGTTTGCAATATCATTTGTAGCCCTGGCCCTGTCCATGACTGGGTTTGCACAGACTACCGTCCCGTATCCTGCTGTGCCTGGCATGCGTACCAGTGCCGTGTACTCGGCTGAGGCCAACGGCAAGGCGATATGGGTGGAGGAAATCGGTCCAGGAGGGATGGAGAACCTCAATGTAATGAACTTCTCTTGCAGCGGAGTCCAGGATGTGTGCATTTCTGCAGCAGACACTGTGGAAAGCTTTTCCATAGAACCGGAAAGTGCAGGAATCAGTGCCAGGGCCGAAGGGCGCATGCTGAAGTTTTCGATGCCTGGTCCGGGAAAACTGTACATCCGTATAAACGGGTATCCATATCTGGCGGTATTCGCCAATCCGCTTGAAGACAGGGAAGTCTCCCCGTCGGACAGGAAAATAGACTACTTCGGTCCAGGAAACCATGATGGCGGCAGAATCGAGGTGCACGACGGCCAGTCAATCTATATCGCCGGAGGGGCGAACCTGAATGCCGACCTGTACGGCTCTGCCAAGGATGTCATGATATTCGGGAGAGGGTCCCTAAGTGGCAGGATTGACCTGAGGGATTGCGAAGGTCTGACAGTGGAAGGGGTATTCATCAGGAACACGAGAGGGTGGGCCAATACGGTCACCAACAGTTCCGGGGTCCTGTATGACAATGTCAAGATATTCTCCCATACCGGTGTCTGGGGCCTTGACGGTATCAATCCTGTTTCATGTAAGGGCTTCACGGTCAGAGACTGTTTCATCCGGACGAGGGATGACTGTATTGCCATAAAATCTAATGGAAATCCCGCGGAGTATGACCTGACCACGAGAGACGTGCTGATAGAAAAGTGCATTCTGGTAGGATGGGACCATGCAGACGGAGTGACGCTGGGCTTCGAACTGAACGGAGGTGAAGTCAAGGACGTCAAGGTCCGGGACTGCGATATCCTCAGGTCGGCCGGATCCGGCCGTAGCGGGGGACATTCCGCTTTCAGCATAGTGTGCGACGGAGCCTCCAGTGTACATGACATTTGTTTCGAGGACATACGTGTCTCGGCTGACATGGAGTACAAGAACCTTGAGATCATCCTGACAGAGGCGGAGAGGTATGGGAACGGCGAGATGGGCTCTATCGACGGGGTGTATATCCGGAATGTGAAATGGGAGAATGAAGACAGACCGTTCACCATCGTAGGGCATCCGACAAGGTTTGTCAGGAATGTGGTTTTTTCCAACTGCTATGTCGGAGGCCGCCTTCTTACAGGGACTGATGACGCCTGGTTCCAGACGGAGTATGTCAGCGGACTCGAATTCATACCGGGAGGAGCCGCCGATACATCAAGGTATCCTGAAAAAGAGACCGGAGGCAGAGTCCCCGGCCAACGTAATACAAATGCCAACAAGTAACGATAATAACCATTATGATCAGAAAATTTTTATTCATCCTGGCTGCAGCCGTTGCCGTAAGCTGCTCCGCAGGATATGAGGTTCCTGATGCACAGGATGTCGTGATGTATCAGGTAAATCCGAGAGTCTTTGCGGCAGACCATTCGTTCAATGCTGTCAAAGCCAGACTGGACTCCATAGAGTCCCTGGGTGTCAATGTCCTGTGGTTCATGCCTGTATATGAGATTGGACAGGAGAAGAGTGTGAATTCTCCCTATTGCATAAAAGACTACCGGGCCCTTAATCCGGAGTTCGGTACTCTCGATGAGTTCAAGTCAATGGTGAAGGAGGCCCACAAGAGGGGTATGAGCGTCATCCTCGACTGGGTGGCCAACCACACGTCATGGGACAGCAGCTGGATAAAGGACAACCCGGAGTGGTACACGAAGGATTCGCTCGGGAACATAATCTGTCCTGCCGGGACAGGCTGGAAGGATGTCGCTGACCTGGATTTTGACAACCAGGATATGAGGAAGGCCATGATTTCCGACATGAAGTACTGGATAGAGGAGTATGGGGTGGACGGGTTCCGTTGTGATGCCGCTGATTTTGTCCCGTTCGATTTCTGGCAGCAGGCTGTCAGGGAGCTCCGTTCGATTCCGGACAGGAAACTCCTGCTTCTGGCGGAAGGCAGGCGCAAGGACCATTTCGATGCCGGTTTTGACATGAATTATGCATGGGGGTATCTTTCTGCCCTGCGTCGTGTATATCACAATGACGCTCCTGCCACGGCTCTGGCCAGCGCGGATAGCCTTGAATATGCCGGGCTTCAGCCGGGCAAGGTGAAACTGCGTTTCACGACAAATCATGACGAGGCTGTCCGTACCCCTGCTGTCAAGGAGTTCTGCAACGAAAGAGGTGCCATGGCGGCTTTCGTGGCGACGACCTACATACATGGAGGAATGCTGATTTACGGTTCACAAGAGGTCGGTTATCCGGAAGGGATAGACTTCTTCAAATATGTGCCGGTGGACTGGAGCGCAAATCCTTCATACCGGGAAGAATACAAGAGTATTGTTAGCTTCTATAACGGGCATCCTGCCTTACGTCGCGGGACAGTCAGGATTTATCCGGACAAGGATGTGCTCATGTTTTCAAGGGAATACGGAGATGACAGCGTGTTTGTCGCTGTCAACGTCAGGAACAGGCCTGTGACTGTCAATTCTCCTGAAGGGGAGTTGTCACTGGACGCGTTCGAATATATTATCAGGGATTTGAAAAAATAATGTGATGAAAAAGGCAATTCTCATTTTAGCAGCCTCAATGGCGCTTATGGCTCTTCCTTCACAAGCAAAGGTGAAGGAAGCCACACCGGAACAGATAGTCAGAGTGGAACCCCCTTGCTGGTGGACCGGTATGAAGACCTCGCTCCAGCTTATGGTGCAGGGGCCCGGGATAAGCGGCTTTGATGTCGCAGTCCAGGGAAATGACAGGGTACGCATCGTCGGAGTCCACAAGGCGGACAACCCCGATTTCATCTTCATCGATGTGGATATAGCCCGTGACGCCGAAGCCGGGACTGTGAATCTTGTATTCACCCGCGGAAAGGAAAAGTTCTCCTATCCTTACGGACTCGGGACGAAATCTTCTCTTCAAAGGGAGAGCTTCAATACATCTGATGTGATATATCTGATTGTCCCTGATAGATTTGCTAACGGAGATCCTTCCAATGACTCCACGGATGATACCGAGGAGGATGCTTCAAGGGAGACCCCGATGGGACGGCATGGAGGAGATATTCAGGGTATTATAGACCACCTGGACTATATCTCTGATCTTGGTGCCACAGCTATCTGGAGTACTCCTCTGCTGCTGGACAATGCCAGGAGAGGGTCATACCATGGCTATGCCTGCGCCGACTATTACCGTATAGACCCGCGTTTCGGGGACAACGCCCTTTACAGGGAGATGGTGAAGAAGGCCCACGAGAAGGGTATCAAGGTGATTATGGATATCGTGACCAACCACTGCGGTACCGAACACTGGTGGATGAAGGACATGCCTTTCAAAGACTGGGTGCACATGAATGACCCGTACATCGGATCCAACCACATGTACTCCCTGGCCCTTGACCCGAACGCTTCCGCCAGCGACAGGAAGATAATGGAGGAAGGATGGTTCTCTCGCGGTATGCCTGACATGAACCTAGACAACCCTTATCTTCTCAAATATTTCCAGCAGTGGGCTATCTGGTGGATCGAGTATTCAGGCCTCGACGGCTTCCGTGTGGACACTTATTTTTACAACGAGAAAGTGCCTATGTCTTTCTGGTGCAAGGCTGTCACTGATGAATACCCGTGGTTCAACATAGTCGGGGAGAACTGGAATGCAAATCCTGACATGGTTGCATACTGGCAGAGTGGCAACCCTAATCCGGACGGTTTCGACTCCCACCTTCCTTCCATCATGGACTTCCCTCTCAGGGATGCTGTGAACAGTGCGCTCGCACCTGCCCCTGAGGAAGGCCGCGGACCTGCCCGTCAGGGTGATATCTCTGTCGTTTATAATACTCTAGCCAGAGACTTCCAGTATCATGACCTGGGCAAAATGCTTCTTTTCTGGTCGAATCACGACACGCCGCGTCTGGGTGACATTGTCGGGAACGATTATGGGAAAATGAAAATCGCATTCGCGATGCTCGCTACCATGCGAGGAATCCCGCAGATGTTCTATGGGGACGAGATGATGTTCTCCATAGGTACCACAAGACGCGATGACGGCCGTCTGAGAATGGATTTCCCGGGAGGATGGAGCGGTGATGAGATAAATCTTTTCACGGAAGAAGGCAGGAAGGAGTCAGCCTCTGACTCCACTTTCGCAGGAGCTGCCGACCTGCATGACTATGTGAGGACCCTTCTGTCCTGGCGTAAGGACAAGGAAGTCATACATTCCGGAAAGACGATGCATTTCATCCCTCAGGACAACACTTATGCATATTTCAGGTATAACGACACCGATTTGGTGTTTGTCTATGTGAACAACTCCATAGAGGATGCCGCAGTGACTTGGAGCCGTTTCTCAGAAATTACAGGAGGACTTGGCGAGGGACGTAATGTGATAACAGGAGAAACTGTGAAGGTGTCGGACGAGACTGTTGTCCCTGCCTCTTCCGTCCTTGTAGTGGAGTATAAAAGACAGACAGCGGAATGACTTTCATAAAATTCATGATTGCTGCCGCAGTGCCTCTGATCCTTACTGGATGCGGAGGCACGACGGCTGACTGTGCCCGTCAGGACATGTCCTGGCGCTGGATGCTGGAAGGGAATCCCGGTAGCGCGGGGGATTCCGTATGGGTAACGGAACATAAACTGTATCCAACTGATGGAGAAGGAGGTTTCCTGTCCGTAGAAGGTGCCGGGGCAGGAGAGGAGATGCTCTGTTCATTTGAGGGCCGCAGGCCGGCAGTCTCGCTGTTGCAGGCAGAGGACTGTTTTATGTTCACTGTACCGGCAGAGGGTATCCGGGACGGATCGTTCATAGAGCTCGATGCCACATTCGGGACGGATGCGGATGCTCCGTCACACTACAGGTTTGAATATATGGACAGGACAGGATGGAAAAGTACAGGGGTATCCTGCTCCGGTTCAGGAGACATCTCTACAGGTGCAGGTGCTGCGGATACATACCAGTACACTACGGTGCTTGGTACATTCCGTGTCGGCAGCCTTCCTGATGACGGATTGCTGAAAATCAGGTGCGTGGCTTCAGATGAGGATGCATTGAAAGGCGGGGGGACCATTGTGTTTGCCGATTTCGGTTTCGTAGCGGCCGAGATCAAGGACCTCGGGACAAAAGTGCCGGATGACACCCTGAGGGTACTTATGCTCGGGAACTCGTTCACCTATTTCTACGGTTCTCCTTTCATGCTGAAAGAGATTGCCTGGAAGGAAGGTCTTGCCCTGGATATAAGGACCAACCTCAAGGGAGGCCAGACTTTCGGCGACCATCTTTCCCTTTCCCTGTCGGAGAAGGCGGTCAAAGAGGGAGGATATGATTTTGCCATACTCCAGGACCAGAGCCAGAATCCGGCCAGGTTCTGTGCTGATTCCGTGAAGTACCGGACTGTCATGGACAATTTCATCAGGCTTGCCGCACTAATACGGGAGTATTCCCCGGACTGCAGAATCATACTTGACAGGACTTGGGCTTATGACGGCGCGGGCCATGGAGGCTTCGGAGACTATGGCTCTTTTGACAAGATGCTCGCTGACGGTACGTCCATGCTTGCCGGGGCGGTGGACAGGGTTATCACAGCACCTGTCGGGGAGGCTTTCACCGAATGCAGGGAAAGGTACCCTGAAATCTGCCTTTACTATGATGACGCCAAGCATCCTTCGGAGGCCGGTGCATACCTCAAGGCCTGTGTAGAATATGCTGTATTGACAGGCAAGGATTTCGGTCCGGCTCCAGCAGATTGCTGGCTTCCGGAAGAGACGGCATCCCGTCTGCGCTCGATTGCCCGTGATGTGGTGATAAGATGACAGGATAAGGTTTATTTTCTAAATTTGTATGAAGTATGTTGAGGGAATTGGCAATGGCAATAACTTTAGCAACTGCGGCATCATGCGGCGGTTCCGCTTTCAATCCTGCCTCTACGCCGGATGCGGGCGACAAGGTAGAGCGTGTAGAGCCGCTTTCATGGTGGGTGGGGATGCAGACCCCGCTCCAGCTTATGGTCAAGGGTGAAGGAATCTCGGCCTTCGATGTCACGGTTCAAGGCGGCAGCGGGGTGAAAGTCAAGAAAATCCATAAGGCTGACAGCCCGGATTACATTTTCGTGGATGTGACTGTCGCTCCTGATGCCGTGGCCGGTGACTACTGGCTCGTGTTCTCTGACGGTACACAGACATTCAAGTATCCTTACGAGATTGCGCAGCGTGCGGAAGGCTCGGCACAGAGGAAGAGTTTCACCACGGCGGATATGATATATCTTATCATGCCGGACCGCTTTGCAAATGGCGACCCTTCCAACGACGCCACCAGGGACACGGCGGAAAAGCCGGCACGTGACGAGTTCTTCGGCCGCCACGGAGGCGATATCCAGGGTATCATAGACCATCTTGACTATATTGCCGACCTCGGTGCCACCGCCATCTGGTGTACCCCTCTGCTTCTGGACAACGAGCCAGAAGGCTCTTATCACGGATATGCCTGTGCGGATTATTACCGTATAGACCCGCGCTTCGGCTCTAACGGGCTCTACCGTGAGTTTGTCGGCAAGGCTCATGAAAAGGGCCTCAAGGTCATAATGGACATCGTGACGAATCACTGCGGTACTGCGCACTGGTGGATGGACGACCTTCCTTTCAAGGACTGGATTCATGTATTCCCTGAATATACTGGCACCAATGTCTGCTTCTCCACCAACATGGATCCGAACGCATCCCGGTATGACCTCAATCTTCAGGAAAGCGGATGGTTTGTACCTTCCATGCCTGACATGAACCTTGACAATCCGTTTGTGCTCAAGTATTTCCAGCAGTGGGCAATATGGTGGATAGAGTATGCCGGCCTGGACGGCTTCCGCGTGGACACCTACCCTTACAACGAAAAGGGGCCTATGAGCCGGTGGTGCGCCGCTGTCCTGCAGGAATACCCTGATTTCAATATCGTAGGCGAGTGCTGGACTTCCTCCATACCGCAGCTGGCCTACTGGCAGGGCGGCAACGCCAACAAGGACGGTTTCGACTCGCACCTTCCTTCCATCATGGATTTTCCTCTCCAGGAAGCCGTCTGGAAGGCTGTCCCTACTGATTCTCAGGCTTGGGGAGAAGGCATGACGAGGATATATGACTGTCTTTCGCATGACTTTGTGTATCACGACCTTTCGAAAATGATGATTTTCCCGGGGAACCACGATACCGACCGAATCGGCGATGTCCTGAAGCACAACCCTGACAGGCACAGGATAGTCATGACCATGATGGCCACCATGCGCGGAATCCCGCAGCTTTTCTACGGCGACGAGATGATGTTCGTCTCCAGGGACCGATCCCAGGGCCACGGCGGGCTCCGTGTGGATTTCCCGGGCGGATGGGAAGGCGACAAGGTGGACTTCTTCTCAGCCGAAGGCCGCGCCGCAGCCGGGGTGAACACCGACGGAAAGCCTGTCCCTCAGGGCCAGATTGCAGACCTGCACGACTTCACCAGGAAACTTTTCCAGTGGAGGAAGGGCAAGGAGGTCATCCATAGCGGGAAGACCATGCATTTCCTCTCAAGGGACAATACATACGGCTATTTCCGTTACAACGATACTGACGTTGTATTCGTCTATATCAACAACTCCCGGGGCAGGAAGCACATCCCGTGGTCGCACTATGCCGAGATTGCTGACGGCCTGCGCGACGGACGCAATGTCATCACAGGCGAATCCATGTCTGTGAATGATTCCATTGTAGTGGGGCCGCGCCAGGTGCTGGTGGTGGAGTACAAGCGGTAGATGATTTCGCACGTGTCTGTCTGCTTTTGATTTAGTATTGACATTAATTTATTGGAAATGAAAAAGATATTTACATTTATAGGGACACTTGCATTTGCCGGGGCATTGTCTGCGCAGGATGTGGCGCCGGCAGGAGTGCAGACCCTCTCGTCCCCGGACGGGAACCTCTCTTTGAAATTCACTCTGACTGAAAAGGGAGAGCCATGCTACTGGCTTGACTACAAGGACAAGGCTGCTGTCATGCCGAGTACGATGGGCTTTGAACTCAGAGGGAAAATGGAATCGATGATATTCAACGGTCTGGAAAAGAAGGCGGAGCCTGGTGCTCCCGTATCCCTTCATGACGGATTTGTCCTGGAGAAGACGGTCAGGGACTCGCTGGACGAGACATGGACACCTGTATGGGGAGAAGAGTCCATGATAAGGAACCGTTACAACGAGATGGCTGTCTCACTCCGCCAGGAAGGTACCGGTTATGAAATGGACATCCGTTTCAGGCTTTATGACGACGGGCTCGGCTTCAGGTACGAGTTCCCCCAGCAGGAGAACCTTTCCTATTTCGTCATCAAGGAGGAACTTACGCAGTTTGCAATGACCGGGGACCACAAGGCTTTCTGGATTCCCGGGGACTATGACACCCAGGAGTATGACTATGTGGAATCGAGGCTTTCGGAAATCCGCAGCCTGATGCCTTCGGCCATTACACCCAACTCTTCCCAGACCCCTTTTTCACCGACAGGAGTTCAGACTGCGCTGCAGATGAAGACAGATGACGGGCTGTATATCAATATCCATGAGGCTGCGCTGGTGGACTATTCCTGCATGCACCTGGACCTGGACGACAGGGATTTCGTGTTCGTTTCCCATCTGACCCCGGACGCAAAGGGCTGGAAGGGCTATATGCAGACTCCGTGCAAGACTCCGTGGAGGACGGTAATGGTCACTGACGATGCCCGTGACATACTGGCTTCCAGGCTTATACTCAACCTTAACGAGCCTTGCGCATATGAGGATGTATCCTGGATCAAGCCTGTGAAGTACATGGGCGTATGGTGGGAGATGATCACAGGCAAGGGTGACTGGGCCTATACCCGTCAGTTCCCTTCTGTAAAACTTGGGGAGACCGACTATGCTTCCGCGGAGCCTTCCGGCAGGCACAGTGCCAACAACGCCAATGTCCGCCGCTATATCGACTTCGCTGCGGAGAACGGCTTCGACCAGCTGCTCATCGAGGGCTGGAACATCGGGTGGGAGGACTGGTCGGGCAATTCCAAGGACTACGTCTTCGATTTCGTGACTCCGTATCCTGATTTCGACATCAAGGCCCTGAACGACTATGCCCGTTCAAAGGGTATCCGGCTGATGATGCATCATGAGACTTCCTCTTCCGTGCGCAATTACGAGCGCCACATGGATGCGGCGTATGACCTGATGGAGCAGTACGGATACAATGCCGTGAAGTCAGGCTATGTAGGAGACATTATCCCGCGCGGCGAGCACCACTACGGCCAGTGGATGAACAACCACTATCTCTACGCCGTGAAAAAGGCTGCCGAGCATCATATAATGGTCAATGCACATGAGGCTGTCCGTCCTACGGGCCTGTGCAGGACTTATCCGAACCTTATCGGCAACGAGTCCGCGCGCGGCACCGAGTACCAGGCATTCGGGGGCACGAAGCCTTTCCATGTCACACTGCTTCCGTTTACCCGTCTGCAGGGCGGACCGATGGACTACACTCCCGGCATTTTCATGATGGACGTGTCCAAGATCAATCCGGGAAACAATTCGCATGTCAATGCCACGATTGCCAACCAGCTCGCCCTTTATGTCACTCTCTACTCACCTCTGCAGATGGCCGCTGACATGCCGGAGCACTACCAGGCGCACATGGATGCCTTCCAGTTCATAAAGGATGTGGCCGTGGACTGGTCCGAGAGCCATTATCTCCTGGCTGAACCTGGGGACTTCATCGTCATTGCCCGCAAGGCCAAGACCGATGTGGAGCATCCGGGTGAAAGGTGGTTTGTCGGAGGGGTCACTGACGAGAATGCGCGAGAAGTGAAGTTCTCCCTGGATTTCCTCACTCCTGGACAGAAATACACCGCCACCATCTATGCTGATGCGGAAGATGCTGATTATCAGACCAATCCTGAAGCCTATGAAATTTCATCGAAGAAGGTGACATCCAAGACTGTCCTCAAGATGAAGATGGCCCGCGGAGGCGGTTTTGCCGTCAGCATACTCCCTGCGGAGTAGGTGACGTGAATTCGATGAGGCCGCCGCAAGGCCGCTTCACATATCTTTCTTCGATACGGGGCTGTGTCAAAATGAATGTTTTGATGCGGCCCCGTTAAGGTGTGTAAGAATTAACGTGAATTCGATGAATTTAATTTATTAAATTACATCGAATTACCTATTAAGGAGCAGGCCCGTGGCCTGCGACAGGTCCCCCGGCGAGGGGGAAGGAAGGGGGTGGCGCCCCTTAACAAGGGGCTGTC
>JADILZ010000064.1 GCA_017695065.1 Candidatus Cryptobacteroides excrementipullorum | reverse complement strand
CTCAGGAACTCCTCATTCCTGGAGAACATCTCGGGGAAACTCGTGGGGGACAAAGGGTACATAAGCAAGGGGTTGTTCGAAAAACTGTTTATAGATGGAATACAGCTCCTTACGAAACTCAGGAGCAACATGAAAGGGGCACTGATGACTGTTGCAGACAAGATCCTTGTCCGGAAGAGGGCGATTATCGAGAGTGTCAACGATGAACTCAAGAACATGGCTCAGATTGAGCATTCCAGGCACCGTTCGGTCGCCAACTTCTCCGTGAACCTCATTGCAGGACTTTCTGCCTATTGCTTCTTCCCCAAAAAACCTATGATTGCTTTAGACAGATGTAATACCATAGACACTTATAACCGGTTGACTTTGTTTTAGTTACTTTTCATCGAACTCACGTTAATATATGGATATCTTAAGACATTCTACCCCCCCCTAAAAACCACAGCAACACCGTTCTCCGGTACATGGTTCACAGGGAAGAACCGGAAAATGCATGTTCTGTTATTTGTCGGTGTCGTTGTCATTGTGGTTATCGGTTATCAGTGATTATACGTAAATGGATTGTGCGTTCATTTCGCCATAGACCCTGCAATTCCCATCTGCAGTCCCCTGAGCTCGGCGATGCCTTTCATGCGTCCGTAGTACGAATACCCCGGGTTGGTGCGGCGTCCAAGGTCATCGCACATCTGGTGACCGTGGTCAGGGCGGACAGGAATGGATACCTTTCTGCGCTGCTGCACTTCCAGCAAGGCCTTCATCATACCGTACATATCCACATCCCCGTCAAGATGCCCGGCCTCGTAAAAATTGCCGTCATTGTCACGCTTGGTGCTTCTCAGATGCACGAAACCGACCCTGTCCCCGAACTCGAGCATCATCCCTGCAAGGTCGTTGTCCGGACGTACCCCGAAAGACCCGGTACACAGGCAGAGGCCGTTGGATACATTCGGCACAGCATCCACAAGCTTTCTGAAATCATCCGCTGTGGAAAGTATGCGCGGAAGGCCGAGGATAGGATACGGAGGATCATCCGGATGGATGACCATCTCCACCCCACATTCATCCGCCACCGGACAGACTTCACGGAGGAAAAAGATAAGGTTGGCTCTCAGCGTCTCAGGACCGACACCGTCATATCTCGCCAGGGCCTCACGGAACTGGTCGAGGGTAAAGCTCTCCTCGCTTCCTGGCAGCCCGGCTATGATGTTCCTTGTGATGAGGTTTTTCTCCGCCTCGTCCATTTGCTCATAACGGGCCCTTGCCCTGGCAATGTCTTCAGGAGAATATTCATTGAAAGCCTCTTTCCTGCCAAGGATGAAAAGATCGAATGCCATGAAGGCCGCCCTCTCGAACCTGAGAGCTCTGGAGCCGTCAGGCAGTTCATAGGCAAGGTCTGTCCTGGTCCAGTCAAGCACAGGCATGAAGTTGTATGTGACACATCTGATACCGCATTCGGCAAGATTGCGGATTGTCTGCTTGTAATTTTCTATATACTTCCTGAAATCCCCGGTCTGGGTCTTTATGTGTTCATGTACAGGGACGCTTTCCACGACGCTCCAGACAAGGCCGGCATCGGAAATTATCCTCTGCCTTCCCCTGATTTCTCCGACAGGCCACACTTCCCCGTTCGGAATATGGTGGAGTGCATGTACTATATCCGTGACTCCTGCCTGCCTTATGAACCCTAGGCTCACAGGATCATCCGGACCATACCAGCGCCAGCTTTCTTTCATGAGATACATATCGATTCCCTCTTAATTTAATTCGATAATGTGTTCATACACATTTTGCGCACAAAAATATATAGTTTTTGTCAAAAAGCAATACTTTTCGAGAAACATGCACACATTTTCTTTTCACGGATGATTCTTTCCGCATTTTCTCCGCACCAGGTCCGGGAAGATTCAGATCGAGAACGCATCAAAACCGCCATCCACCACGGCCACTGTGCCGGTCACAGCAGAGGACGCGTCAGAAGCAAGCCAATGTAGCGTCCCCAACAGCTCATCCGGCTCAAGGAAACGCCCGACAGGCGTATGGGCAAGAATCGAGTGGGAACGGTCTGTAAGACTGCCATCCGGATTAACAAGCAGGGAGCGGTTCTGATTCGTAAGAAGAAAGCCCGGAGCTATCGCATTGACTCTCATTCCCTCGCCAAACTTCATCGCAAGTTCCGCACACAGATACCTGGTCCAGTTAGCCACGGCAGCCTTCGCAACACCATAGCCGGCGACACGGGTAAGGGGACGCAATGCAGACTCGCTGGCAAAGTTAATAATAGACCCCTTGCCTGTCTTCACCATAGCCTTGGCAAAGACCATAGTAGGAATTATTGTCCCGAACAGATTAAGTTCGGTAACCTTCTTGACCGCATCTATATCAAGGTCAAATATGGTCTTGTCCGGAGGGACAGTGGCAGCAGCCATATTGCCTCCTGCGGCATTAAGGAGCACATCTACGGTACCGTATTTTTCCATCACCTGCTCCAGATTCTTCTCAACGGTGGCCTTGTCAAGAACATCCGTAGGGAAAAAAACGGCTTCACCTCCCGCGGACTCGATCTCGGAAACTGTCTTCTCCCCGAGACCGGAAACACGTTCAAGGTCCAGAAGAACCATTTTCGCGCCCTGGGCGGCAAAATATTTCACTATAGTCGTACCGAGTACGCCACAGGCTCCGGTCATCACCATCACCTTTCCTTTCAAGTCGAACAAATTCTTCATGTTGATCCTAATATTGTACGGAATTCCCTTTTTTGTTCGAATATTTTCCGTGTTCGAACACATATACCACACAAAAATAGAACAGTTTTTTGAATAATCAATATTTTTTAACAATATTTGCAATCAGGAAAACAATATCCATCATTTTATCCGACTACGAATCACATGGCCAAGCAAGTAAAAATTAAAGACATAGCAAAAATGGCAGGAGTGTCTGCCGGAACTGTGGACAGGATATTGCACAACAGGGGGAAAGTATCCAAGGCAAGCAGGGAGGCGGTAGAAAAAGTGCTGTCCGAGGTGGACTACAAATACAATATACACACTTCCGCCATTTCCCTCAGGAAAGAATACAGGATTGTAATCAGCACACCGATGCCGGGGATAGGTGAATACTGGGGCTCAGTACAGAGCGGAATCAACCACGCCCTGAAAGAGTATTCGGACATCCGGATAACCTGCATCTATGCATATTACAACCAGTTTGACATCTATTCCTGCAGGTCTGCATTCGGGAGCATCATCCAGCAGAGCCCGGACGCAGTCATCATTGGCCCGACATTCGCCGACGAGACCAGGGAGCTATGCATTCTGCTGGAAGAAAAGGGAATACCGTACTGTTTCGTGGACTCGGTGATCGAGGACACAAGGCCTGTTGCCTCATACACCACCGACCAGTATGCCTGCGGCCGGATACTCGGGAAACTGCTCAACGGAATCACGCCTTGTGACTCGGAACTCGCCATATTCAGCACACAGCGCGTTGGGAACAGAAAGGCCAACAACTCACTTGTCAGAAGAAAGGGCTTCACCGATTTCATGTCCGGTCCAAACGTATCACATACCATTAAGAACGCGACATTCTCCGCGATGAACCCGGAAGAGAACGAAAACAACGTGATGGACTTTTTCCGGGAGAACAGGGACGTGAAAGGCATTGCAGTGATGAACTCACGTGGCTACATCATCGCAGACCTGTTGAAGAAATACAGGGTAACGGATGTGAAACTCATATCATTTGACCTGACATCCAACAACATACGGTGCCTCAACGACGGTTCCATATCCATTCTTCTTTGCCAGAGGCCGGAACTCCAGGGCTTCCAGGCCGTGAAATCCATCATCAGCCATCTGCTATACAAGCAGGAAGAGACGGAGATCCACCACATGATGCCGATAGATATTGTGATGAAAGAGAACCTGCCTTTCTACAAGGAATTCATCAGCATGTAAGCTACCGGGATATTCAGTTGGCCACCTCGCACAGGAACTTGAGCCTGACAAGCCTGACCTCGAATTCCTCATAGTCGCCTCCGAGCTCCTTCATTGCACTCTCCAGGGAATCAGACTCGGCATCCTCCATGAAGTAGTCATAGATGTCGGAGACCACATCATCGTCAAGAGTCTGTTCTATGTAGTAGTCCAGGTCAAGCCTGGTGCCTGAATAGACTATGGCCTCGAGCTCGTCCATGAGCTCGTCCATTTCCAGGCCCTTGGCTTCCGCGATATCCTCAAGCGTATGCTTCCGGTCCACACTCTGGATTATGTACACCTTGTTTGCAGACTTGTTCACTATGGACTTGACCACGAAATCGTCAGGGCGGGTTATCTCGTTCTCCTCCACATACCTGTTGATGAGATTGAGGAATTCAGCCCCGAATTTCCTGGCCTTTCCTTCTCCCACCCCCTGGCAGTTCTTCAACTCCTCTTCCGTCTCGGGATAAAGGATGGACATGTCCTCGAGAGAGGCATCGGAGAAGATTACCCACGGCTGGAGTTTCAGCTTCCTGGACATGTCGTGGCGCAGGTCCTTTAGCATGGACAGGAGTACAGGGTCCCCTCCCCCGCCTTTGGCGGCCGGTGAAGCGGAATCGTCGTCATCGTCCTCCCCTTCCACAAAATCCCTTTCTGCAGTAAGGTCCAGCCTGTATGGTTCCCTGTAAAAATCGAGACCCTTCTGCGTGACTGATATAAGGCCGTAGGACTCTATCTCCTTGTCCAGCAGATGAAGTATGAGCCCCTGGTGTATGACGGCGCACCAGAAACGCACCGTATGGTCTCTTCCTGCACCGAAAAGCTCCATCTTGTCATGCTTGTATGATTTTATGAGGGAATTGGACTCTCCTGCCAGGATATTGGCAAGATGCTCAATCTTGAAATGCTCCGGCATGGACTCGATAAGCTCGATTACCAGCGACATCTCCTCACGCCCGTCGAATGTCTTCTTCGGATGGAGACAGTTGTCGCACGCGCCACAGTTGTCATTAGGATAGTCTTCACCGAAATAGTTCAGCAGCAGTTTCCTGCGGCACTGGTTGGACTCGGCGTACGAGACCACCTCCAGCAGAAGCTGTTTCCCTATCTCCTGCTCGGCCACAGGCTTTCCCTGCATGAACTTCTCGAGCTTCTGTATGTCCTTGTACCTGTAGAACGCGATACAGATGCCTTCCCGGCCGTCACGGCCCGCCCTGCCGGTCTCCTGGTAATACCCTTCTATACTCTTCGGTATGTCGTAGTGTATGACAAAGCGCACGTCCGGCTTGTCTATTCCCATGCCGAATGCGATGGTGGCGACTATCACGTCCACCTCCTCCATCAGGAACTTGTCCTGGTTCTCGGCCCTTGTCCTGGCATCGAGGCCGGCATGGTACGGAAGTGCCTTTATGCCGTTTATGTTAAGCAGTTCGGAGAGTTCCTCCACTTTCTTGCGGCTCAGGCAGTAGATTATCCCCGACTTGCCTGGATGCTGCCTTATGAACTTGATGATCTCCCTTTTCGGGTCCGACTTGTCCCTTATCTCGTAATAAAGGTTCGGCCTGTTGAATGACGACTTGAAGACCCTGGCGTCCTGCATCCCGAGATTCTTCTGGATATCGCTCTGCACCTTAGGGGTGGCGGTGGCGGTCAATGCTATCAGAGGGGCTTTGCCTATATCTTCTATTATTGATCTGATCCTCCTGTATTCAGGCCTGAAGTCATGGCCCCACTCGGAGATACAGTGCGCCTCGTCCACTGCGTAGAAAGATATCCTGATCTCCTTCAGCAGAGCGATGTTCTCCGGCTTTGTGAGTGACTCCGGCGCCACATAAAGAAGCTTGGTCCTTCCAGAAAGAAGGTCCTCCTTGACCTCGTTCAGCTGAAGTCTGGAAAGCGAGGAATTGAGGAAATGCGCTATCCCCTCATTTCCTGCCACAAACCCTCTTATGGCGTCCACCTGGTTCTTCATCAGGGCTATAAGAGGGGAAATCACTATGGCAGTGCCTTCCATCACCAGCGCAGGGAGCTGGTAGCACAACGACTTTCCCCCGCCGGTAGGCATGATGACAAAGGCATTCCCTCCTGAAACAAGGTGTCTGATAATGTCCTCCTGGTCTCCCTTGAATGAGTCGAATCCGAAAAATTCCTTCAGCTTCGAATGAAGTGTAGATGAATCAATATCCATAATGCTGACAAAAAATGCAATTACTAAGATATAACATTATTCCGAGCTTACCAAAATAATTCGCACCGGAGACAAGCTAATTAACGTGAATTCGATGAATTTAATTCATTAAATTACATCGAATTACCTATTAAGGAGCAGGCCGTGGCCTGCGACAGGTCCCCCGGCGAGGGGGAAGGAAGGGGGTGGCGCCCCTAAACAAGGGGCTGTCACGAAGTGACTGGGGATTAAGATAGAAAGGCCCAACAGGGCCGCACCGGAACGTCAGCGAGGTTTCCGGCAGGGAAACCGAAGCAGTGAAGGTGCCGGCGGAGCTAAGCGGAGGCGCATGCCCCGCCGGGGCTGTCACCGTCAGGTGACTGGGGGTGGACAGACAGGATTTCTGTAAGAAATCCGGTCATAAATGATAAAATATTGATTTTTAATATAATGCTGTTAAACATAAATTCGTCGAACTGACGTTAATTATTTAATGCAACACAAGGATTTTCCGCAACTTAATTGTACATTTGCCGGAACAAACCCAACCTATTCCGATCCTATTATGGGACCCACACCAGAAAATACAAGCCACGAGAGCGCAAAGGCGCACAGGTTTTCCGGTTACCGCAACAGGGAAATCCTCCACATTTTCAACACATTCTTCCACAATGAATCCACAGGAGGCATACTGCTGCTTGTCTGCGCCATAGTGGCCGTCACCCTGGCCAGTGTGCCAGGAGGGGAATGGTTTGAGTCAATATGGACGACCCATGCAAGCATAGGCATCGGGGACTTCTCGATAGAAATGTCATTGAGGCACTGGATCAACGACGCGCTGATGGCCATTTTCTTCTTCGTCGTAGGACTCGAGATAAAGCGTGAGATGCTCGTTGGCCAGCTTTCGTCCATAAAGAGGTCCGCCCTTCCGATAGTCGCGGCGCTGGGCGGCATGCTGGTACCTGCCGGGATATACTGGGCATTCAACGCCGGGCACCCCGAAAGCATCCAGGGCTGGGGAATCCCCATGGCCACAGACATAGCTTTCGCGATCGGCATCCTCTCCCTGCTCGGGAACAGAGTACCGCCGAGCCTGAAGGTATTCCTGACAGCCCTGGCCATTGTAGATGACATTGGGGCGATTATAGTGCTCGCCATATTCTACCCCACTCATGCCCTGCATCTGGAATACCTTGCTTACGCCGGATTGATACTTGCGGTCCTGGCAGCTTTCAACGCACTCAAGGTAAAGAACAAGTACCTGTACATCCTCCCGGGAATAGTCATGTGGTACTTCACATTCCTTTCCGGCATTCATGCAACAATCGCAGGTGTGCTTCTCGCCATGGTCATCCCTTCCAAGGGAAGCATAAACGAGATAAGGTTCCAGAGCAGGATCAGCCTGCTTCTCGAGAAGTTCAAGCTAACGAGCAACCGCAAGACCATCGTTCTAACGAGCCCGGAGCAGCAGCACATCATCCACAGCATGAGCACCGAGCTCAAGAGCGTGGACCCGCTCCTGCACAGGTTTGAAAGCAAGCTGCACCCTATAGTCACATTCATCATAATGCCGCTGTTCGCCCTTGCCAACGCAGGTGTCGCCCTGGATTTCAGCAGCATATCTTCGGGAGGGCTCTCTCCTGTGACTCTGGGGATTGTCCTGGGACTGCTTATAGGCAAGCCGGCAGGCATTTTCCTTTTCAGCTTAGTAAGCATAAGGCTGAAGCTCGCCGCCAGGCCGACAGGAGTGACATTGACACAGTTGCTCTCGATCAGCGTGCTCGGCGGTATCGGATTCACAATGTCCATATTCATTAACAACCTTGCCTTCTCATCTGAAAGCCTTGTGGATATAGGAAAGATAAGCATTCTGGTCGCTTCGGCAAGCGCGGCCATACTCGGACTCATTGCCATGAGCCTCTCCTGCAGCGGGAAAGCCCCTGAACTTACAGCCGAGGAAATCCTCCCGGAAGAGACCAACAGGATCAAGACCCGAGGGAAGACCGGGGAACCGGCCCGGAAAGACATTTAAGATGCTTCCGAACGATTTTTTGGAAAAATTTAAGCAGTTTCATGATATTTTTAAGTATCTTTGCGCGATTTGTCCTGCCTGAATGGCAGGACAAATCCTGTAATTGACTATTATTAAATTCAATAAGGAAATGAAAACAATCAAATTTCTCGCAGCAGCTGCAGCTACAGTTACCCTGGCGGCTGCATGCAACTCAGGCAAGACTCCTGATGTCAAGGTTGACGTACAGCTTCCTTCAAGCGCTGAGACAGATTCAGTAAGCTACCTCGTAGGTGTGAATTTCGGTTATTTCATCAAAGCCAACAACTTCGGCAATGACCTCAACTTCAGCCAGATCAAGAAAGGTATGATGGATTTCATCAATGCTGAAGGAAACATGAACAGCCCTGAATTCAACAAGCAGCTTGACATAGACCCGCAGCTGATGAACCAGCTGTTCAACAGCTATATCGCAAAGAGGAACGAATACACTGCCGCAGTCAACAAGAAGACCGGTGAGGAATTCCTCAGCAAGAACAAGATGAAAGACGGCGTCGAGGTTACCGAAAGCGGTCTCCAGTACAAGATCATCAATGCAGGAAACGATGTAAAGGCAGGCCCTAAGGACACCGTATATGTGCACTATACAGGAACCCTCATCGACGGCACCGAATTCGATGCAAGCGACAAGACAAAGGATCCGGTGAAGATGATGCTCAACAGGGTGATCAAAGGCTGGACAGAAGGTCTCCAGCTCGTAGGAGAGGGCGGCAAGATACAGCTCTTCATCCCTGACTCACTTGCATACGGCTCCCGTCCGATGGGCAAGATCGGCCCTAACTCCACCCTGATTTTCGATGTGGATGTGGTAAAGGTCGGCAAGACTCCTGTCGAGGAGAATACTGCGGACAAGAAATAAGACGTGAAATAGCGCGCAATGAAAAACGGCATCGGGCAGGACCCGATGCCGTTTTTCATTTAATAAGGTCAGCACACTCCGCGTGCACATATCCTATCAAGTCCGCAGGTGCCACCCTCAGCTGGAGCCCCCTTACTCCTGCACTGACATATATGTAGGGATACTCCATGGCTGTCGAATGGAAATACGTGGGGAACTGCTTCTTCATCCCCACAGGCGAACACCCTCCACGGATATATCCCGTCGTAGGCAACAGCTCCTTCACAGGGATGAGGTCACACTTCTTGTTTCCGGAAACTTTAGCCGCGGCCTTGAGGTCAACCTCCGAGTCTCCCGGGACGACACACACGAAATGCCCTGTCCTGTCGCCTGAGAGCACAAGTGTCTTGAAAACCTGCTCAAGCGGCTCGGACAGCTGCTCCGCTATATGGGACGCAGCAAGGTTGTCCTCATCCACTTCATAAGGAATAAGTTCATAAGGGATACCGGCCTTGTCGAGAAGACGCGCCGCGTTGGTCTTTGCTAGTCTGTTCATATCATTTACGGAATCCTAATTTTCATGGGCTATCTGGCATTGACTCCGGGCTCTATATGAAGAGAAATCTGTGTCTCGTTTCCAAAACTGTGTTTGAGCGCATCCTCCACCGCTGTCGCGATATTGTGGGCCTGCACCACGGTAATGGACGGGTCCACAACAATATGGGCCTCTATTATTATCGACGGGCCGTTCCTCCTTGTCTTCAATCCGTGCACATTCATCACCCCTGGAACAGCAGAAGATACAGCGATTATCTTCTGCTCCATGTCCTGCGGAAGAGAGACATCCAGAAGCTCCTTCAGAGAAGGAACGGCCATTTTCACAGCAACCACGAAAATCGCAATGCTGATGCAGCAGGAAGCAAGTGGGTCAAGCATGGTCCATTTGCTGCCAAGGAACATTGCACCTGCGATGCCGACAAGGGACCCCACTGATGAAAGGGCGTCAGAGCGGTGATGCCAGGCGTTGGCGACCACGACAGGGCTGTCAAGCTTGTTCCCGGCTTTCACGGTATACCGGTACAGCCATTCCTTGGACACAATGGAAACGACAGCGGCCACAAGTGCTATGTATTTCGGGGATGGTATGGCCTCCCCCGAGAGGACTCCGGCGATAGTCCTTATGCCGGAAGCCATGAGCTGCGCAGCCACAACTATGAGGATCAGGCTCATAATCAGCGTGGCAAGCGTCTCGAATTTACCATGTCCATATTCATGGTCCCTGTCCTCCCCTTTCGAGGAAATACGGACAAAGACAAGCACCACGATATCGCTCGCGAGGTCCGATATCGAATGTATCCCGTCCGCAATCATGGCTGCACTGTGTCCGAAGACCCCGGCAAGCACTTTCCCGACCGAAAGAACAAGATTGACAACAGAGCCGAGGAGTGTCACCCTTGTGATTCTTTTCTCCCGCTCTTCAACTGGAATTCCTACTGACATAGATTTTATCCGTTTTATTCCGATGTGGTAAAAAAAGAGAAATGCACGTTACCGTATTTTCTTTCCTTCACAAAACACGGACTGTCCTTGAAACAGTATGTGTCCGGGTGCTCAAGGATGAAGTATCCTCCCGGATGAAGAAGCCCGCGCGAAAGTACGGCCTCAGGGATGGACTGCAGGCCGGCAAGGCCGTATGGAGGATCCGCGAAAATGATGTCGAACTTCAAAGTACATATACCGATAAAGTCAAAGACATTGTGTCTCACAACCTTCACGGTGCCGGACAGGCCAAGCTTCTTCATCTGCGAGCTGATGAATGATGCATTTGCAGGGGCCATCTCGACACAATAGACATTGGATGCTCCCCTTGAAGCGAATTCGGCCGACACAGCCCCTGTCCCTCCGAAAAGATCCAGGACAGAGAGCCCGTCGAATTCATACTCATTGTCAAGTATGTTGAACAAGCCTTCCCTGGCGAAGTCGGTTGTGGGCCTGGCGCTGTATCCCGAAGGTGGCGTTATGCTCCTTCCTTTCAGTCTTCCTCCGATTATCCTCATATGAAAATATAAACAAGAGCCATTTTGCTCGTCAAATAGTCTCTACAGAAGTGAAATACCTGTACAGGGACATGGACTGAAGTTCGTCAAGTGGAGTCCTGAAATATATAGGGGATACTTCCGGATTCAGCTGGAGCTTTTTCATCGCCCTGAATATGAAATACTCCGCAGTGGTGAAATCCTGCGCTCTGAAGCTGTTGCACAGCAGAAGGCTCTTTCCCTGGGCGATGACCAGATACAGCCGCCCGTCCGCATAAGAGGCCATTATCTTATTGTAATCCTGTATTTCCGGAAGGTTCTTCAGCATGAAATACAGCTCCGGGAATACAGCGGTCCTGTAACCGTCAGTCCTGAGGACTGTCCCGGATATGACCCTGGAGAGTGTCTCGCCGATGGAGTTGGAGTAAACCATGACTGCCCCGTATTCCGGGACCGGGATACTCTCGACCACATCAGTGTCAGTGACAGAGGCAACATCCCCGAGAAGGAGCCTCGCATTCTGCCCTGAGAAGAACTGCTGCGGATACAACGCGACCTTGGGCGTAAAAAGAGCTATCTCCACAGTGTCATATCGCTTCTGGAACTCCATGGTGGTGAAGACCCGGTCAGCGGTCAGCCACCCGGAACTCATATCCGTGCAGTCTCTGCCCGACACTTTAAAAGAATATCCACTCAAGGCTACTTGAATGGATATTCTGTCTTTCACTGCCGTATTTACTGCAGAGGATGTCATTACTCCCAGTTACCGGCGTTGTTGTTAGGTGCAGAGATACTTCCGACCTGGAGGCCCTCATAACGACCCCTGTCCCTCATATCTGCATCGAGGTTAATTCTCAACTGGTTGTCCAGACCTTTCAGGAGTGACCTGTATGGCATGCAAGCCTCGAACAGAGGAACCTGTACACCTGACACCTTTCTGATGGTTGACTGCATTATGATTGAATCCCCGCTGAAAGGAATGAATGCAAGGGAGTCGATGTTGAAATCCCTGCGTGAACTGAAAAGCGTATCCTTTACAGCGATATCATTCTCAATCTGAAAGACGAGCTTCTGACCCTGGTTATAGAGAGCGAGCATCTCTTCCGGCTTGATGCGCGGGTTACGCTTCTTGAGGGCGTTGGTGTTGGCCACTGCAAGAGAATCGTCCTTTGATCCTATCTGCATCACAACCTTGATCTTTCCCGTGTTATAGAACATTTTCAGGGAATCGATAGTAGGAGAAAAATGTCCATACTCGGACTTGAAGGCGACCTGAAGGTCACGTATATCCTTAAGTCTCTGGATGCCCACTGCCTCGCGGGCTGACTGTGCCTTGGAGAACTTCATAGGCGCTGTTACACTCTCTACCACTAAATAGGCAAGCCCGATAATGATAAGGGGCAGTACGAGATAAGTGAGAAGTTTTTTAAGTATGCTCATTGGTTTATGTATTTATATATTTCAATTTTAGTACAGTTCTGGGACAATTTCTCCAAATCCCGGACAAAGTTAGAAATTTGATTTATGATATGCAATATAAATTTGTAAATTTGCAGTCGTTTTTTTACAGACATATATGGACAATATCAGCCGCCAGAAAATACAGGCACTAGAGAAGATGCTCGGCGAAGACGGTCCGGTTGCCGTGACGGCCCACATGAGACCCGACGGAGACGCCGTAGGGAGCTGCGTCGCAATGTACCACATACTCAAGGATGCAGGCAGGGATGCAAGGATTGTCCTCCCGGACAGGAGCCCTGAATGCCTGGCCTTCCTTACAGGGACTGTAGAAGAAGGCCGCCTTCTCATCCATGAAGACGACAGGGCAGGAGCCGAGGCAGCCATATCGGGGTGCAGCCTGCTTTTCTGCCTTGACTACAACGCCTTCCACCGCACCGGGGAAATGGAGTCGGCCCTCGGGAACTCCATGGCAAGGAAGATACTGATAGACCACCACCTGAACCCGTCCCATGAACTTTTTGACCTGGTGTTCTCCGAGACAGAAATATCTTCTACGGCGGAATACCTATATTATATAATGATGGCTACGGAAAGATTCGGCCAGAATCCTGGAAAGCTCCCGCCTGATGCAGCGCTCGCGCTCATGACAGGGATGACGACTGACACCAACAACTTCGCGAACTCCGTGTACCCATCCACCCTGGAAATGGCATCGTCGCTTTTGGGAGCAGGCGTTGACAGGGACATGATGATAGGCCATCTGTACAACGAATACAGGGAAGAAAGGATAAGGCTCATGGGGGAACTGCTGTCCAGAAGCCTGAAGATAACCTCTTACGGAGTGGCCTATATGGTCCTTGACAAGGAGACCATCGGGAAATACAACCTGCAGGAAGGGGAGACGGAAGGGTTCGTGAACATCCCCCTGAGCATAGGGAAAGTGAAGCTCAGCTGCTTTTTCAAGGAGGACAAGGACAGGATAAGAGTGTCGCTCCGGTCCAAGAAAGGCATCTCGGCCAACAGGTGCGCAGCCGAATACTTCCATGGCGGAGGGCACGAGCTTGCCGCCGGTGGAAGGCTGACCGTCCCGGATGATGTCCGGTCAATTCATGACGTGCCCTCATACGTTGAAAAAGTCACACGGGAATTCATGTCCACAGGAAGCAACATATGAAAACAGCATCAGGAATAATTACAGCGTGCCTTGCAGCCATTGCACTGGTATCATGCTCAAAGCAGAACCTCAAGACAGAATGGGCGACCCAGGAAGAAAACATAGACAGCTTCATAGCGTCACTGTCTACGGAAGGGGATCCCAATGACCCTGAGGCACTTTATGTACATGACATTGTATACAACGGGGGATCAAGCCGCGTCATACTGAGAGAAGGCAGCGGGGACGGTCTTTCGGACGGCGGCACCGTATCTTTCTATTACACAGGCTATGTGTTCACGGGCAGCCTGGACCCGGACAACATGTTTGCCACCAACCACCAGCAGACAGCAGAAGAGAACGGTTGGAGCATGACAGACGCGGACTACAGTATAAAGACAGTAACATTCGGCAGCAATGACAGGCTTCTCACCGGACTGCACAACGGGTTATCCGGCGTCCGTACAGGAGAGATATGCTATATTCTTTTTTCCGGCCAATACGGGTTCGGTAAACGCCAGGTGGGTGCCGTACCGGCCAACTCGGCCCTCCTGTATGAAATACGTGTGGAAAGCGTTTCAAACCGTTAACGGCATTGCATTACTGAATATATTGGTTATATTTGCAGGTCAATATTTAATGAGAATGGGAAATATATTACGGGCTGCAGGACTCGCAGCCATTGTCTTCATACTTGCATCCGGATGCGCAAAAGAGAGGGATATCCCAAGCAACGGGGACGCTAAATTCTTTTTCGACTCATGGATTCAGCTCAACTGTCCCGGCATCGAGCCTTACGGGAGCGGCATATACATAATGGACGATGATGAGGGAACCGGGGAAGCGGTCGCAGACTCACAGTTCGTGTACCTGTCCTATGTGGCCACTGACCTTGAAGGCACCATTACCGACTACACGGAGGAATCCACAGCAAGGATGCTGGGAGAATACGACGAGACATCCGGCAGATACTACGGCCCGAGAATATGGACAAGGGCGAGCGGATTCATGTACGGCGGAGTGAACGAGATGCTCACCGGAATGAGACAGGGCGGGACTCGCAAAGCCGTGATTCCAGGCTGGCTCATGAGCAACACATGGTATGGGAGCGAGCAGGAATACCTTGACAATGCAAGCGGGACCAACTCCATATACACAGTGACAGTAGTGGACCCGATACAGAACATAACGCAATGGCAGATAGACTCGATAGGCAGGTTCCTTGCCGGCGGATACAGGAGTCATGACTTCGGCTATCTGGATCTCGGTACATACATTGAGAAGAACGGCATCACTTCAGCCAAGGACTCTTCCGACATGTACGGATTCTATTTCATAGAGATAGAACATGGACAGGAACTGAACAATGACGACAGCAGCGACAGCGGGGACGGCGGGGACACTTCAGACGGATACGACTGGGAGGATTCGCATTTCTTCACCACGTCAGACTCCAACGACACCACCATATACATTAATTACGTAGGGCGTCTCCTGAACGGCAAGGTATTCGACACAAATATCAAGAGGGTGGCCGATGACAACAACCTCAGCGGAGGAGACTACACCCCGATGGCAATCCAGTGGGCCGACAGCTATTCAGAACTTATAATGGGCACAAGCGACTCGACACCTAACATGATAACCGGTTTCGCGATGACCCTGTGGAGGATGCACCCGTTCGGAAAGGCCATCGGAATATTCTATTCCAACTACGGTTACGGATATTCGGGGAGCGGTAACACTATCCCGGCCTACTCCCCTCTCATGTTCGAGATAGAAGTGGTGGAGAATCCTGACGACAATGATTAAGGAGGGAAAATGGCAGAAAAGATAATACCTGCTGAACTCGGGACCGAAAGCACTGGAAAACTCCTGAAAAAATATGCGATACCGGCCATTATCGCCATGACGGCTTCATCGCTGTACAACATGATTGACAGCATATTCATCGGCCATGGAGTAGGAGCGCTGGCAATAGCAGGACTGGCGGTGACATTCCCGCTCATGAATCTTTCAGCCGCATTCGGCACCCTTGTAGGTGTAGGAGCCTCGACAATGCTCTCTGTCCTTCTGGGACAGAAGAACTACGTGGCTGCAAACAAGGTGCTGGGCAACATCGCCTCTCTCAATGCCATAATCGGACTTGTGTTCATGACAGTCTCGCTCATCTTCCTTGACCCGATACTCTATTTCTTCGGAGCCAGCGAGAACACCATCCCGTATGCAAGGGAATACATGCAGATAATACTCGCCGGGAATGCTGTCACACACATGTACCTGGGCCTCAACAACGCACTGAGGTCATCCGGGAATCCGAAACTGGCAATGAACCTCACCATAATGACAGTCATCCTGAATGTCATTCTCGCGCCCATTTTCATATTCTCGTTCAAATGGGGGATCCGCGGCGCAGCGGCGGCCACTGTCATAGGGCAGGTCATAGCTCTCGTGATAGTACTCAGGTACTTCAGCAACACGGACAGGATACTGCATTTCCAGAAAGGCATCTTCCGCCTGGATTTCAGGATTGCGAAAGAATCCCTTGCCATCGGACTCGCACCGTTCCTAATGAATTCCGCAGCCTGCATCGTCACCCTGTTCATCAACCAGCAGCTGAAGAAATACGGAGGAGACATGGCCATCGGAGCATACGGCATAGTGAACAGGATCAGCTTCATTTTCATCATGATAGTCATAGGGCTGAACCAGGGCATGCAGCCTATCGCAGGATACAACTACGGGGCAAGGAATTACAGCAAAGTAAAGGAAGTATTCTGGAAGACAGTGAAATACGCGACAATAGTCACATGCTTCGGATTCCTCCTGGCAGAAATATTCCCGAAGGCCGCCGTATCCGTTTTCACCCACGACAGCGAGATGGTGGACCTCGGCACTAAAGGGCTGCGGCTCCTTGTCCTGGCATATCCGTTTGTAGGATTCCAGATGGTGGCATCAAATTTCTTCCAGTGCCTCGGCATGGTGAACAAGGCCATCCTGCTCTCGATGTCACGGCAGCTTCTGTTCCTGATACCGTGCGTCTACATCCTGCCACTGTTCTTTGAGGCGAAAGGCGTGTGGATGAGTTTCCCGATAGCGGATTTTGTCGCATTCATAATATCTGCCGTGCTGTTTGCCGGCATTGCGAGGAAAATCAACAAGCTCAAGGACGGTGATGACCCGTCCGTTCTCGGAAGCAGACTATAGGAGGATAAGTCCATGGAAAAGAAGATAATATTCAACGTCGGACGCCAATTCGGCAGCGGAGGGAGAATTGTAGCCCAGAAAATCGCAGACAAGCTCGGTATCAAGGTTTATGACAACGAGCTCATTTCAAAAGCCGCAGAGGCAAGCGGATTCAGCCGGTATCTGTTCAGGAAGTCGGATGAAAAACGCAGCCTGTTCTCCTTCAATTCGTTTTTCAGCACGCAGAATTTCGGGACTGCAGAGAATTACGTGAATGACAATGAGCTGTTCCGTATCCAGAGCCAGGTCATACGCGAGATTGCCGAGCACGAATCCGCCGTCATCATAGGCAGATGTGCAGACTATATTCTGAGGGACATGGACTGTACTGTGGACGTATTTGTATGCGCGCCTGAAGAAATGCGCAGGAAAACCGTAGCCGAGAGGATAGGCTCCACGCTGGAAAAAGCGGAGGAAGTGATGAAGAAGACTGACAGGAAGCGCGAGACATACTACAATTACTTCACTTTCGGGAACTGGGGCGTAGCATCCAACTATGACCTGTGCATAGATTCATCCATACTGGGAATTGATGGCACCGCGGATTTCATCATAGAATTCGCCAGACGTTCAGGCAAACTGAAATAGGCGATGAAGAAGAGACTTGTCACAGGAATATTCTTATGCGCCGCTGCAATAGCCCTGGCCGGCGTCGTCACCGCATCGAGACACAGGGAACCTGCACCGGATGATACCGCTTCAGCCGTGAAACCGTCTCTGGTGAGGCTGAATGACACACTGACCAATGTAATGTCAGAGATAGACACCCTGGACGGCATGGACAAGGATATCAGGGACTTTCTCAGACAGTGGGAAATAAAGGGGGCATCACTCGCAATTATGAGGAACGACTCACTCGTATTTGCCAAGGGATACGGATGGGCAGATGAAGAGCTCGGTGAGCCGATGGGGCCAGGCAACATACTGAGGATGGCTTCTGTATCGAAACTGATAACGGCCACCGGGATAATGGTCCTGAAGGAACGCGGCCTTGTCTCGCTTCAGGACACGGTATTCGGCCCGGCAGGCATTCTCGATGATTCCCTTTTCACGGCATCCATCAGGTACAAGGCAATGTACGACATCACCGTGGAACAGCTTCTGAGACACCAGGGAGGGTTCACCAACAGCAGGGGTGACCCTATGTTCTCCACACGTGACATAATCCGCCAGTTCGGGCTTGAAGGGCCGCCAGACCACAATACACTGGTGAGCTGTGTCCTCAAACGCCCTCTCGGATTCCGTCCGGGAAGCTGGCAGAGATACTCCAATTTCGGCTACCTTCTCCTGTCCATGATCATAGAGAAGGTGAGCGGAGAGGACTACGAGTCTTTCATACAGGAAAATGTGCTTCATCCCGCCGGATGTTTCGACATGCATCTCGCAAAGAACTATTACGAGCAGAAATACACCAACGAGGTACGGTACTACATGCATGCCGGAAGCGAGAAAGTGGAGGAATACAACATGAGCGGCAAGCTTGTGGAAAGGTGCTACGGTGGAAATGACATCAATGCGCTTTCAGGTGCAGGGGCATGGTGCGGGTCACCCGCAGAACTGTGCAGGCTTGTGGCAAGCATAGACGGAAAGCCGCAGGTCCCTGATATACTCAGCCAGGAAAGCATAGCGGAAATGACCGAATATTTCGACCAGGACACATACTCCCTCGGATGGAATGACACCAAGCCGGACGGCGAGTGGACACGCACCGGAACGCTTTCCGGCACAAGCGCGCTGGTCAAATGCTTCCCTGACGGAGAATGCTGGATAATGATAACCAACACAAGCACATGGAGAGGACCCGGCTTCACTCGCTATACTGAAGGACTGTTCAGGAAATGCAGGGAGCAGTACAGTTCCCTGCTGCCTCACAGGGACATGTTCGGATCGTAAGTCTTCACTTCAAACTCCCCTGAAAGAATTCCATACCCGTTCTCGGCCAGGGATTCAAGCTCATTCTCGCCAGGATACACCACAACAGGGGCGAGGAAACCGACCCTGTCGGAAATCTCAGATGTTATCCTCTGGCTGTAGGCTATCCCGCCTGTCAGGATTATTGCATCAACTTCACCATATACATCTGTAGTAAGGGCCGCGATATACTTGGCTATACTCAGACAGTATCCTTTCAGGAACAAGGCCTCGCGTCCTTCAGGATCTGCGTCGGCCCGGGCTGTAATCTCCTTGAAATCATTGGTGCCGAACCACGCGACGGCTCCGCCACGTCCCACGAGCCTCTTCTTGATCTCATCTTTGGAATACTTGCCGCTGAAACACATCTCCACCAGAGGGAAACCAGGCACTGAGCCTGCCCTTTCGGCACTTATCGGACCGTCACCGCCAAGGGCGTCATTCGTATCTATGACATTGCCCCCCTTATGCAAAGTGACGGAAGTGCCCCCGCCCATATGGGCCACGATGATGGTAAGGTCCTGATACTTCATGCCGGTACTCCTGGCATATCTCCTGCACATCGCCCTGGAATTGAGGGCGTGGAAAAGAGGTCTCCTGGAAAACTCCGGAAGGCCGTTGACCTTCGCCTCGGGCAGCATCTCGTCTGCCATCGGAGGATCCGGGATATAAGCCCTGCACTCTCCGGCGACACCGGCTTCAGCCCTCGCCCTGTTCACCTCCACGGCAAGGTCATCCGCGATAAGGGCGCTGAGGTTACATGCATGGACACCCTCCCTGGCTTCCTTCAGCGCGGCCCTCATCACAGGAGTCACGGCATAAACCCCTGTCCTGATGGGAGTGATAAGGCCTCCGCGGGCCATTATTATGTCAATGTCGCAAAGCGGTATGTTTCTCGAAGAAAGAAACTCTGTGATGGCATCCTTTCTCATCATGTCCTGGTCCATCACAGAGTCAAATTCCGCAAGAGTTTCCGCGTTATGTGCAAGGTTCTGTTCAAACAGCTTTACACCGTCTTTGAAATATGCTATTTTGGTTGAAGTAGACCCTGTATTTATTGCCAAAACTCTTCCTGTCATAGCCTATCATTTAGCAGACATCGCAGCGATGGCAATGGAATTCAGCTTGGTGTCGATGCTGTCGGCCCTGCTTGAAAGCACGCACGGCACTTTAGCGCCCACGACCATGCCAGCCTGCTTGACATCGGCAGCCAGTTTGGAGTTTGTCTTATAGAACACGTTGGCAGACTCGATGTTCGGGAAAAGGAGGCAGTCGGCATCCCCTGCCACAGGACTCACGAGCTTCTTTATCTCCACTGACTCCGGATCTACAGCCACGTCAAGCGCAAGCGGGCCGTCGGCTATGCATCCCCTGATCTGTCCGCGGTCAACCTTCTTGGCGAGGATTGCAGCCTCCACACATGCAGGCATACCTTCGAGCATCTGCTCGGTGGCTGCGATGATGGCAACCTTCGGCATCTTGTTGCCAAGAGCGTGTGCAGTATTGACCAGATAGCCGAGAATGGCCACCTTCTGCTTCAGATCCGGAAGAGGAATCACAGCCATGTCACTCACAAGCAGGAGCTTATGGTAATTCGGATTTTCAAGCACAGCCACATGGCTCAGGACAGCCTTCGGAGGAAGAAGCCCCGTCTCCTTGTTGAGGATGGCACGCATGAACTTGTCTGTGCTGCAGAGCCCCTTCATGAGGATGTCCCCCATACCCTGGTTCACCATTGTAACCGCCTGAGTGACAGCAGGCAGCTCGGAAGGGTTGTGGAGCACAGTGAACTTGTTGACATCTATGCCCTCCTTGTCACACTCGGCCTTGATCATGTTTTCGTCACCGACAAGGGTGGCGTCCACGATACCAAGGTCAACAGCCTTGCTGGCAGCAGCGATCGTGTGACCGTCCACCGCCCAGGCAGCTATCATTCTTTTCTTCGCCCCTCTGTTGGCGAGCTCGGTGAAGATTTCCTCGAATTTCGTAAACATACTGTTAAAATATTTCTGATTCAACTTTATTATTCATCCTCGTTCATTACGATATGCATTGTGTCGCGGGCTATGACGAGCTCCTCGTTCGTAGTGATGACAGCCACCTTCACCTTAGAGTCAGGGAGGGAGATCATGACATCCTTGCCTGTTGCCACATTGGCCTCATAGTCGAACTTGAGACCGAGATAGGAAAGGTTCTCGCACACCCTGCGGCGCAGCCTGCTGTTGTTCTCGCCGATTCCCCCTGTAAAGACGATGAGGTCAACTCCGTTCATGACAGCCGTATAGGCCCCTATGTACTTGGTGACATCATACACGAGCTTCTTCAGCACGAGCTTCGCTTTCGGGTCACCGGCATTAGCGGCATCGTTCAGGTCCCTTGCATCCGAAGAGATGCATGAAAGCCCGAGGAACCCGCTCTTCTTGTTCATCACCTTGGCCACTTCCTCAAAAGAAAGGTTCTCCTTCTCCTGGATATATGTTATGACCCCAGGGTCCACAGAGCCGCATCTCGTACCCATTATCACTCCTTCAAGCGGGGTGAATCCCATGGAAGTGTCTATAGACTTGCCGTTCGCCACAGCCGTGATGGAACTGCCGTTGCCGAGATGGCATGTTATTATCTTGGAATTGTTGAGCTCGAGGCCTGAGAACCTGGCCCCTTTTTCCGAGACGAATTTATGGCTTGTGCCATGGAAGCCGTACCTTCTGATACGGTATTTCTCGTAATATTCATAAGGAAGGGCATACATGTAGGCATAGGCCGGCATCGTCTGATGGAAGGCGGTGTCGAACACAGCTACCTGAGGCACATCCGGAAGAGCCTCCGACACGGCCCTGATACCGAGAAGGTTTGCCGGGTTGTGCAGAGGGGCGATGTCGCTGCACTTTACAATCTGGTCAATCACGTTGTCGTCTATGAGCTTGCTGCAGAAGAACTCCTCCCCGCCATGCACGACGCGGTGTCCGACAGCCTCGATGTCTTCGAGAGTCTCGAGCACCCCGTATTCCTTGTCGAGAAGAGCCTCGAGGACGACCTTGATGCCCACTGTATGGTCAGCGATAGGCATCTCCTTCACATACTTCTCCTTTCCTTCAGCCTGGTGCTTGATACAGCCTGTATCCATGCCTATCCTCTCCACGAGGCCTTTGGCAAGAAGATCATAAACATCATCGCTCTTCATATCAAGGAGCTGATATTTAAGTGAAGAGCTTCCACAGTTCAAAACGAGAATTATCATATATTGAATGATTTAGGATTTATTCTGTCAAATATTTCAACACAATCCTACAAAGTTATAAAAATTATAACTAATTTAGTGCCTGTTTTGATTTTATATCAATATAATTTCCTTTAAGGCAGTTCAGGCATCAGGCCAAATGTCAGAAGAAGATGGAGAGAGAGGGGAAGGAAATATCTGATTTCGCGGCTCTGTTCACTGTCGGGGCCGCGGCAGGACTGTATTTCACAGACATGGACATTCCCATGGGATGCCTCTACATGTCAGCCTCGGCAAGCTTCACTCTCTCGGTGGCATTCGCCGCCCTCGCCGCTATGACAGTGCTCCCCGGAGGTTCATTCCGCAGGCAGGTACCTGCATCCTGCGCACCGTACGCCCTGCTTGCGGCATTCTTTTTCTGCGGGTTCAGCTCCCCTGCCATCGCCGGCATCTGCGAAGGATTCATCCATCCGGGGCCCGGACCTGTAAGGAGGGCGGCAGACATCTCGGCAGAAAACCTGGAGGAGATGATACGGAGCATACCATTCGCCCACAGCGAAAGCAACGCGATGGTACTGGCCCTCATCACAGGTGACAAAAGCGGACTGCCCCGCAGCATAAACGAGTCCTTCCGCATCAGCGGCGCATCGCACCTGCTGGCGCTTTCAGGCATGCATCTCGGACTGATCTATGTCATACTGGGCAAGGTCTTCTCCGTGCTGGGCAACTCCCCGGCGGCGGTACGGACACGTTCCGCCCTTGTGACCGCAGTATCCGGATTCTATACGCTCATGACGGGAGCCGGGGCATCAATAGCAAGGGCATTCCTCTTCATAATACTTAACGAGGCGGCAAGATGCACCGGCCGGAAGAGGATTCCCACGAACATCTTTTGCGCAGCCCTTATGATACAGGTGCTCTGGTCCCCAGAAGTGCTCAAGTCCATAGGGTTCCAGCTTTCCTACCTCGCCATGGCCGGGATCTACCTCCTGTATCCGGTCATGAAGGGATGGTACAGAGAGCACCTGGAAGACGGCAGTGAGGAAGAATACGGAGAAAAAACTGACCGGAGGATGAAAAGCCCGATGAAAAAGCTGTGGGACACAGCCGCGATGTCTATATCGTGCCAGATTTTCACAGCCCCGGCAGTGTGGTACCATTTCGGGACATTCCCGGTTTACTTCCTTATAACCAACCTGATAGCAATACCGCTTTCTTCAGCGATAATCTACATTTCCATCCTGGTGACAGGGCTTCACGCGCTCGGAATCTGCCCAGGATTCCTGATCAGGGCAGACGACATGATGATACAGGCGATGTGCAGTTCCCTGGAAATAATCAGCGGACTGTGACACCATCCGAATGCCAGACGGAAAGGGTGTCGCCGTCGCTGTATATAAGATAGCCGTCTATGTCCTGGCGGGATGAGATGAACTCCCTCGCCTTTTCAAGCCCTACGACCATACAGTATGTGGCAAGGGCATCAGCCATGGCTGCGTCAGGGGCTATCACCGTAGCGCTGAGCAGCGAGTGCGAGACAGGATAACCTGTCCTCGGGTCTATGGTATGGGAGTATTTCCTCCCGTCCTTTATGTAATACTTCCTGTAATTCCCTGAAGTGACCACGCCGCAAGGTTCCGGGCCGATACCGATGATACCCTGCAGGTCCTTTCCCGGGATATTGTTCCCGTCCACCGGCTTGTCCACACCGACAGACCACCGGTTGCCGCCAGGATTTACGCCCTGACAGAAAATCTCGCCTCCCACGTCTATAAGCATATCCTTGACACCTAATGACTTGAGATATGAGGCAAGAAGATCGCAACTGTATCCTTGGGCAACAGCGTTGTAGTTGAGCTCCGGCAGGGCAGTTCCCGTTCCTTCCCTGAGGAGAGCCCCCGGGGAGACTTTCCCGTCAGGGCCGGGCTTCATCACCGGATACAGCTTGTCCATGCCGCATGACGCGAGCACCTCCTTCACTTTTCCGGCCGGAGGCAGGGAATCGGCGGTGAATCCGAAACCCCATATGTCAAACAGGGGGGCGGCAGCCACATCTACAGCCCCTTCCGTCATTTCGTAATATCCATACGACTTTTCATATATATCGGTGAAAATCGCATCCGGAACGACACTCTCACCGGAATTGAAACGGCTCAGCAGAGACCCCTTGTTGTAGCCGGAAACGGAATTGTCAATGCACAGGAGCACGGAATCTATCCCCTCCTTTATCTTCCCGGCAGGGAGTGCGACCTTCCCGTCCTCCCCCTCCAGGTTCAGCTTCACTACGTAGGTACCACCCTGGGCATAGCCGCTTATCGAGACGTATTCGCCACTTTGAGAACACGACAAAAGGCCTGCAAGACAGATTACAGAAGCGGGCACGACGGCCGCAAGACATGAAAACCGGATTTTTTTCATCATGAAGAAAAAAGTATTTGGGCAAATATAGAGGATTTTAAACGAAAATTGCGCATATTTGCAGGATTGTATTTTATTTTTTAGAAGAGGAATCATACGTTTAGGAAAGATGATCCTCAAGAAAACACATCTGGTATTGGCGGCTGCAGTGCTTGCGGCAGGCTCGGTTTCATGCAATAAAGACAATTCGGAAACACTCCCGACACTCGACGGGAACCTGTACCTGAGAGGAGTGCCGACATACGTGAAGGCAGGTGACGAGACCGTGTTTCACATAGAACCCTACGGGGTCACACATCCGGACGGATACGGGATCGGCTACAGGTGGAGACTGACTCCGCCGAGCGGCAGCGAATATACCACGAGCAAGGAAGAGAACGGGGACGGGGACGGAGCCTTCGACATCAACATCCATGAAAACAGCGGAGACACACTGCGTACCCTGACACTCACATGCGAGGCATTCGCGGACGGGTACTCGGGGAAATCGACAAGTTACAGCATCGTGGTGGTGGCATCCGGGGAAAACGGCTCCATCCAGCATGCCGGCTATGATTTCACCGGCAGCAAGGTGTCCCATGACGGAATCGACTACCTCGTATATACCGCGCCCGACGGCAAGACGTGGATGAAACAGAACCTCGCATACGACGGAGAGGATCCGGACAACAAGGTGGGTGCCCCTTTCCGGGACTCAGAAGCCATGTCCGACGTGTTCGGAAGGTTCTACACATGGGAGGAGGCCCTCGGGATAGAGCCTGGCGAGACCCCGGCCGGAGGCAATGTGCAGGGAATCTGCCCGGACGGATGGCACATCCCTTCCGACGAGGAATGGACAGCACTGGCGAATGCCACCATGGTATATGCAGGATATGACGGATGGACCCCTATAGACAGCAGCGCCAACTGGGCCGCCGACGGATACAAGGTAAGCAGGGAGTTCATGGCCGGGGAGATATTGCGGGATGACATCCAGGAGTCAGACGATGACTACGACAGTGACATAGAATACGGAAAAGAGGCCAGGAGTGCCACATTCAACACCGACACGGAACTGTGGCAGTATGTGAATGCGGTCGGTGACCCGACAAACAGGAGCGGAATCTCCGCCATACCTGTCGGCTATGCCCGCAGGACGAACGGCATGTGGAGTTTCTACGGAAACTACGAATACGCCATCTTCTGGACATCAAGCTACGACCCCGAATCCGGGAAGGCAATTTGCCGTGTGATCAACAACGAGAGCCCGGATGTTTACATGGAATCACATGACAGGTCTTCGTTTGCCGCATCTGTAAGATGCGTAAAGGACTGATGCGATTCCGGAATCAGGAGTAAAAACCGAATATCTAAATAATACCAATAACATTAATTCGTCAGAATGACGGCAAAACATGCAATAAGATGAAAAAAGGACTTACAGTAATTGTCATAATAGCGGCTATCGTGCTCGCACTCTTCTTCTGGGTGAAGAATTCATACAACGGACTGGTGAAAAGCGATGAGCAGGTCAAGGCCGCATGGTCGCAGGTGGAGAACGTCTACCAGCGCCGCGCAGACCTGATACCGAATCTCGTGGCTACTGTAAAAGGTTATGCCGCACATGAATCGTCCACACTCGAAAGTGTCGTGGAGGCGAGGTCAAAAGCCACACAGGTGACAGTCGATCCGGACAGGCTCGATGCCGGGGAAATCGCCAGGTTCCAGGAAGCCCAGGGCGAACTCACCCAGGCTCTCGGCAGGCTTGTAATGCTGCGTGAAAGCTATCCTGACCTCAAGGCCAACCAGAATTTCATGGAACTCCAGGCTCAGCTTGAAGGCACGGAGAACAGGATATCCACCGAGCGGATGAAGTTCAACGAGACGGCCAGAAGCTACAACACCATGGTCCGCAGCTTCCCCAAGAACATCATAGCCTCCATGTTCGGCTTCGAGACGAAAGGGTATTTCGAGGCTGCCGAAGGCACGGAGACTGCACCGAAAGTGGAATTCTGACAGACTTGAGATGAAAGCATCGGAATTCCTCACACGGGAACAGCAGGAGATGCTGGTCTCGGCCATAAAAGAAGCGGAGAAGAATACGTCAGGAGAGATACGTATCCATATCGACGAGACCTGCAAGGGAGACCCCATGAAGCAGGCCGGGAAGATATTCGGTTATCTCGGGATGGACAGGACAGCGCAGAGGAACGGGGTGCTCATCTATCTGGCATGCAAATCCAAGGTGTTCTGCATAATAGGAGATACGGGGATAGACAAAGCAGTCCCGGCGGGGTTCTGGAACGACGTCAAGGACATCATGGCGGGATACTTCAGGAATGGAGAATTCGCCCGCGGCCTGGAAAGAGCGGTCCTGGCAGTAGGAGAGAAACTCCGGCACTATTTCCCGTACATGGAGGACGACATAAACGAACAGCCCGATGAAATCTCTTTCGGAAGCGCAGCCGCCAAGAAAGGACCAGACAACACTTCCCATGCATAAATACCTTAAATCATACATTATCGCAGCCGCGGCCTTCCTTTCGGCGGCCGTGCTATGCAGCGCAGTGCCGTCAAGGCCGTCTCCACAGAGGCTCGTGAATGACTTTGCCGGGATTTTCTCCCCGCGGCAGGTGGCAGTGCTTGAAAACACACTTGTGGCGTTTGACGATTCCACGTCAAACCAGATTACCGTGGTCACTGTCAATGACCTTGAAGGGTACTCCGCAATGGAGTATGCCACACGTATAGGACTCGACTGGGAAGTGGGGACCTCCGGATTCGACAACGGGATTGTACTCCTCGTAAAACCCAAGACACCGGAATCAAACGGCCAGACTGCAATAAGCGTGGGATACGGACTTGAAGGCGCCATACCTGACGCGTATGCAAAAAGAATCATTGAGAATGAACTGATCCCGCATTTCAGACAGGACGACTACTATGGAGGAGTCGCCGCCGCCTGCACAGTCCTGATGCAGCTTGCCTCGGGCGAGATTTCTGAACCGAGGGGTGCAGGGAACGATGACATCGGAGGCTTCATCGGCCTCGGACTTTTCATATTCTTCGTATTCATTGTAGCCATGGTGGTGTCCATACTGAAGAAAGGGAACGACAACGGGCGAGGAGGTGGAGGAAGATACCGCAACGACGGCGGAGACATCATGGATGCCCTCATAATCGGAAGCCTTCTAGGCCATGGGAGCCGGGGACATTCATCATGGGGCGGCTCCGGAGGGTTCGGAGGAGGATTCGGTGGATTCGGTGGAGGCTCTTTCGGAGGCGGAGGGGCATCCGGCAGCTGGTAGAGGAATATTTGACTTCTGAAAACCTTACCGTAACGTCAGTTCGACGAATTTATGTTTAACAGTATTATCCTAAAAATCAATATTTTATCATTTATGACCGGATTTCTTACAGAAATCCTGTCTGTCCACCCCCAGTCACCTGACGGTGACAGCCCCGGCGGGGCATGCGGCTCCGCTTCGCTCCGCCGGCACCTTCACTGC
>JADILZ010000015.1 GCA_017695065.1 Candidatus Cryptobacteroides excrementipullorum | reverse complement strand
GGAATATTATGTCCGGTATGCACTTACTAAAGGACGGAAGATAGCCTCGAGATTCGTGTCGTCCGATGAGACTGACGGAAAAATATACCTCCAGTTCTTTTTCGACCTGGACCCGTGTACACTCATATATGACTCCAGGACAAAAGAATACAAAGCAACAGGACGGACTTCGGAGGGAGTCTTCATCGGCATGCCGGGACATATCAGGGACGGCGCCATGTATGCTTTCATCTCCCCGCAGGAACTGAAGGACTACATCAATGAAAGTGTCCTTGATGAACATGGACGGAAGGTGCTTTCTTCCATCACGGAGGACTCGAATTGGGTCATTGTCAAATACAAACTGAAATGACTTTTACATCAAAAAAAAATTTACATATGAAGCATTTGACTATTGGAATACTGGCATGTAGTGCATGCCTGACGGCTGTTTCCAGCTGTAAAGACCATGAGGTGAATGAAGACAGATTCCCTGTCATCAATGAGACAATCCGGAATGACAGCATACAGAAAATCCGGATACCGGAAAAGGGACGTCCCGAAAAAACGGGCCCGTCCCTTTTTTCATCTGACCGGGATACCCGGTATCATAATGGCATTCACCTCACCCTGAACGCAAAGATTATAGCCTCCTCGAAAGTCTCTCCGGGACGCAGTACTGTGGTAGGGTAGTCCGGTCTGTTCGGAGAGTCCGGAAAATGCTGACATTCGATGGCCACACCGTCATAGTCACTGTAAGAGCGCCCGCACTTGCCTTCAGGACAGCCTGCAAGCCAGTTTCCAGTATAGACCTGGACTCCAGGCTGGGTAGTGGTGACTTCAAGCACCCTCCCGCTTGCAGGGGAGTAGAGTTCCGCGGCAGTCTGGAGCTGTCCCGGCTCCGCCCCGTCGATGACCCAGCAGTTGTCATAGCCTTTCCCGTATTTCAGGGCAGGGAAATCAGCCCTGATATCGCGTCCCAGAGGCTTCGCCACGATGAAATCCATCGGAGTGCCGGCCACCGGCTCGCTCTCCCCCGTCGGAATAAGAGTCTCATCTGTAGGAAGATACTCAGAAGCATTGAGCCTGAGCTCATGGTCAAGTACGCTCCCGCTTCCTTCACCGTCAAGATTGAAGTATGCATGATTGGTGAGATTCACCACCGTAGGGGCGTCGCTTTCAGCAGTGAGGGTAAGCCTGAGCTCGTTGTCCTCGCTCCACTCGTAGCGTGCCACAGCCTTGAGTGCTCCGGGATAACCCATCTCCCCGTCTTCGGAATAATACATGAACTCCACTCCGTCCTCATGTATCCTGCTCTCCCACACCTGGTTCTGAAACCCCTGCGGGCCGCCGTGCAGATGGTTTGGGCCGTTGTTCACAGGCAGGGTGTATTCTTTCCCGTCCAGGGTGAAATGCCCTTTGGCTATCCTGTTGGCATATCTGCCCGGCACCTTTCCCGCGCAAGGGCCGTCATCGAAGTAGCTCAGCGGATCCTTGTATCCGAGCACCACGTCGGAGAGTCTCCCGTCCCTGTCCGGCACGGCAACGGCCACTATACCGGCCCCGACACTCGAAAGCTGCACATACGCCCCGCTGCTATTTTTCAACGTATAACGCCAGATTTCCTTTCCGCATGGGGACTTGCCCCAGAGTTCTTTTTCTATGTTCATGGTTATCAAGAATTAATGTTTCAAAAAGTATTTTGACTGTCAAAGATAATCATTTTTGCCGCGCAATTTCATGCAGTGCGGCGAATACCCTGTTTTCGGGAGCGTCTTTCAGCAGTATGGTCTTGTCCCTGTCAAGAAGATAGAGGGAAGGGATGGCCCTAACGTTGTACAGAAGGTCGGTCCGGATGGTGAATGAAGGGTCATATCCGTTGTACCACCCGTCAGGATACTCTTTCAGGTATTCGTGCCAGGAGATGAGATCCTCGTCGATATATATGTTGGCCACTGCCAGTCTGCCTGAAGAAACCAGGGAGCCCAGTACCGGATCCGATTCCAGCCTGCCGATGATGTATTTGCAGGCCTCGCAGCCTGGATTGCTGAAAAACAGCAGGGTATATTCGGCATCCAGACTGTATAGAGTATGCATCCTTCCCTGACCGTCACTGAAAGTGAAATCGGCCGCAGGCGTGCCTGTCCTGTTCAGGGAGCACATCCTGGCATCATACTCATAGCGCATCCTCTGCTCCGGGGTGAAACCTCCGTATGTAGCCATCCTGGAGACGAAAGGAAGATAAAGGTCCTCGCTGCGCACAGGTGAGTTGGGATCGTAAAAATACTTGTATGCCAGTTCCGACACGGTCTCGAACACAGTGGAGGATGTGTCCTTTTTCTCTACTCCCGATATCCTGTCGAACATGGTGGATACCGCCCTGGCAGCCTGCCCGGGGACTGCCTTCCGGAGAATGGCTGTCCAGTTGGCGAAAGCCTGTTCGAGGTCTTCTTCCGTCACTCCGTTGACCATAGTGGAATCACATGGATAAACTGCTGACGTGTCGGTATATCCGTCCCAGTAATGCATTGCAAGGTATTCTATGGCATCCTCACCGGAAGAAATGATGGACGGGACCTCAGGGACAGGGAATTTCCGCGGTAGGGGAGTGTCACCGTGTCCTCCTGAACATCCTGCAAGGACAGATGATGCGATGACGCAGCCGGACAGGGCCATAGCCCGGCATGCTGCCTTTATATTGTCATAAATCGCCATCTCGTAAATGAATTTCCCGGATATGTCTGTTAAAACGGACTAATTGTCCGGTGTGTTTTGGCAAAATTATAAAAATAATTAGATTTGCCGCCGGAATATTCTTGAGTGCTGAATGAAATATCTTTTCTCCATTGTCGCATTGCTATTTTATGCTGTTTCAGCCAGTGCACAGTTCTATACTACAGGAGATGACCCGGGATCGCTGAAATGGTCAAGGATCCGTACCGGCCACTATGACGTGATCTACCCCTGCGGGCTGGATTCTCTTGCGGGTGTATATGCATTGAATCTCGAGAAATACCGCATGGATGTCTCCAGGAGTGCAGGATACGCCCCGGGGGAATACACAAGGACAAGGATGCCAGTCATCCTGCATGCATACAACGCACAGTCAAACGGTGTTGTGGTCTGGGCCCCGAAGCGCATGGAACTCTTCACCACTCCTCAGGCATACTCTCCGGAACCGCTTCCATGGGTACAGAACCTGGCTATCCACGAGTCCCGACATGTGGCGCAGATGCAGCAGGGCTTGAGTCATGTCTTCAGACCGTTCAACTACATTTTCGGACAGATGTGGACCGGGGCCATAGCCGGGCTGTATCCCAGCAAATGGCTTCTGGAAGGCGATGCCGTAGTGGCAGAGACAGCCCTCACAAGGTCAGGGCGGGGCAGGACGGCAGACCTTCTGAACTGGTATATGGCTGCTTTTGACAACGGGGATTTCCGCAAGTCCAAGAAATGGAAATACGGCTCCTACCGCTATTACACGCCGAATGAATATTCCCTGGGCTACTTCTACATAAGCGGCATAAGATACCTGTACGACTGCCCTGACTTCACTTCAAGGTATCTCCACTATGCTGCCCGCAGGCCCTACAACCTTTTCTTCGAGAACACTGTCACCAAAAGCATCAGCGGGAAGAATATCCGAAATACATTCAATGAAATCATCTCTTTCTATTCCGGCCTCTGGGAAAGGGAAAGGGAGCTCCGCAGGCCTTTCATCCCGTCGGAAAGGCTTTCTGAAAGCAAAATAAGGAGATACACTGAGTATGAAGGCAACGAATCAGCTCCCGAGGGCATTTATTCGGTGAAAAGCAGCCTCATAAACAGCAGGGCCCTGGTCCTGTGCAGTGATTCCGGCACCGAAAAAAGGGTCACTGCATTTGCAGGGGAGACCAGCAGGCTTGAATACTCGGACTCCACGCGGCGCCTTTACTGGAGCGAGACAGTCCCCGGAGCAAGATGGGGTCAGAAGTCAAACTCGAAGATAAGGTACTATGATCTTGAGGAAGGGCGGAAGAGAAGCCTTACGCGAAGGGGCAAGCTCTTCAATCCGGCAGTATCGGACAGCCTGGGTCTGGTCTGCGCCACTGAGTATCCGGCAGAAGGGGGCAGCAGGATAGCTGTCTTCAGGCATAGCGGGGAAAGGGTACTCGAAATAGACGCCCCTGACTCGCTGCAGGCAGTGGAACCGGCATGGATAGGGGACAGGATTTTCTTCAGCGGGATATCCGGATGCGGGTCAGGACTGTACTGCACAGGTCCTGTAGGAGGCGGGGAAGCTGGAACAGTCAGCATGGTTCTCGCCCCCCAGCCTGTGAAAATCAACGGGCTTAAGTCTGAAGGAAGCTCTCTCATGTTCACAAGCGACAGGAACGGCGTGAATGAGATGTACACATACTCCACAGTATCAGGAAAGCTCGTGCAGGTAACATCCACCCCTTACGGAGCCTCGGACTTCCAGTACAGCCAGGACGGGGAGACTCTCTACTACTCAGCCTATACACACGACGGGAAAATACTCAGCAGGACAGATGCGGACTCGCTCATAAACAGGCAGGAAGACTTCAGCGACATCCACATATACACAGTGGCTGAAAAGCTTTCGGAGCAGGAAAGGGAGCTCGGAGCATCAGCGGAAGAAGACCACGACGGGATTCTCCGGGACGCGGAAACGGAGAGCCAGAAGCCTTCAAAATACCGCAAGTTCCCGCATCTCTTCAACATACATTCCTGGGCGCCGGTATATTTCAGCTATGACAACATAAAGGACCTCAGTTACGACTATTACTATGACATGATTTCCCTGGGTACGGCCGCCGTCATGCAGAACCATCTGGGAACCTTCACTGCCAATTTCGGATATTCAGCCCACAAGGACCCGTATGACAGGGACCTTTGGAGACATTCCGCGCATGCCAAGTTCACATACACCGGGCTTTATCCGGTAATAGAAGCATCCGTGGATTTCAACGACAGGGCTGCAAGGAGAAGTTTTCTCGACATGCGCATGGTGGACCAAACGCATTACACGGTATCGCTCATGTCACAGGGTTCCGGAGTGCCTTCCCTTTCAGGGACAGTGAGGACCTACATACCGTTCAATTTCTCCTCAGGGGGATGGTACAGGGGATTCATACCTCAGCTTTCATGGTCGGCGAGCAACGATGTGGTCATAGGAAAGATAAACCAGTCCCTGACAGGTTCTGTACGTGCATATACTATGCTTGCTTCCGCCACCTCGGAGATATACCCGGACTGGGGTATCGGAGTGGAGGCCGGAGTGTCGGGATACATAGGGCAGTCTGACTGGTTCTCCCCTGTGGCATACGGGTATGTATATGGCTACCTGCCAGGATTCTTCGGCTCGCACGGATTCAGACTCACTGCCACAGGGCAGATACAGACCAGGTCCGGGTCGCTTTTCTCCACCAGTGCCGTCAACAACCTCCCGAGAGGCCTCAGCTCCAGCAGCGCAGCTTCAAGATACATGTCTGGGCACAGGTCTGACGTCAAGCTCACGGCAGAGTATGCCCTTCCGGTATATCTTGGGGACTTCAACATCTCTTCCGCCTTCTATGTGAAAAGGGCAATACTGACACCTCATTTCGACATTACCCTCATGCCGGGAGGAAACCTTTTCTCGGCAGGAATCTCCGCTGCAGTGGAGTTCGGATGCTTCTTCTGGATAGGTACACCGATAAGCATCGGAGTGACATATTCGTACAACGGAGGGAAATCATTCGGAGACCTGGCAAGAGCTGCAGGTGACATAGGACGCCACTATATAGGCCCCGTATTCAATATAAGCCTCCCGCAATAGGGAAGGCTTACAGCATGAACTTAGTATTTCCATGAAGCCAGGCCCCGGAAACAGGGACTGCACCTCTGAATCATCCTATCATCGGCTTGATGATGCCGAAAATCACATAGGCTACAACGAGGGTGACCACTATATTGAATCCCTGAGCTACAAGAAAGACCTTCAGCGGAGTGCGGTTTTCCTTGCTGAATATCTCCTTGAACCTGGTCTCGAGACCTATGCAGACGAAAGCGACGCTGAAAAGCGTGTTCTGGAACCCTTTTGTCACCTTTCCTACCGTCTTGGCAGTCTCCGTGTCCATACAGAAGCTGAACACAAGTGAAGCGAGGATGAAACCTACAACGAATTTAGGGAACCTGTCCCAGATGACCCCAAGGGTAGGCTTCTCAGCATGGTCCTTGCCCTGGTATGACCACATGAGCGATATGACGAATGCGGCTACTCCAAGCAGCACATTCTGCGATGACTTGACTATGACGGCTGTCTTGGCCGCTGTCTCGCCGACAAGGGTACCGGAAGCGGCAACGGCTCCGGTCGTGTCTATTGTCCCGCCGAGCCATGCGCCGGCCACCTCTTCACTCAGCCCCATGAGACCTGAAAGCCAAGGAAGCAGGTACATCATCGGTATAGCTATAATAAGCACCAGGGATATGACATAGGAAAGTTTCTTGTTGTCCCCCTTTATCACTCCGCATGTAGCTATCGCAGCCGATACGCCGCAGATGGATACCGCGCTGGATACCATAGTACCCATCTCGGGGTCTATCCTCATCCTCCTGCCGAACCAGAAAGCGAAATACCACACTGTGAACACCACCACAAGCGACTGTGCAAGGCCGTATGCACCTGATTTCATCACCTCCCCGAAAAGGATGGTGGATCCCAGGCATATGATACCTATCTTTATGTAGAACTCGCTCTGTACGGCCGACTTGAGCCAGTCAGGGACTCTGAACACGTTGCTTATGAGAAGCCCGAGTATCACTGCAAAGAAGACAGACTCGAAACCGAGCTCCTTAACGGCAGGGACAGAGGCGATGAGCTGCGCGCACAGCGTAAGAGAGAAAATCACCAGCAGGGAAGGCAGTATCCACTTGAGGGGCCTCCCGAGCAACGCTGATGTCACATAAGTGAGCAGAAGTACGAAAAGGAACATATATCCGGCTGAGAGCCAGTCAGCACCTGTCTTCAGAGTGCCTGGCATCTCAGGCATTACATCGGGGAAGATTCCTGCAAGGGCAAGGATTACAGCTCCCGCAAAGACTATTATCCAGTCCTCGGAAGCAAATTGTCTTAACCATTTCTTCATCTGTAGCAGTTTTTCATAAAGGGTGCAAAGTTAAAGCATTTCAGAAAAAATCCAAATCAGCATTCCAAAACGGATTTTTGACAATAATGTGTATCTTTGGGAGTTGAAGCAAAGCATTCTTACCATGTCAATAAAAACTGAAAGCATAGCGGCATGCAGCAGTTGCGGAAAACGGACGCAGATCACAACATACAAAAGCATAAACATATCCGAGGACCCTTCACTCAAGGAAAAGGTGAAGGACGGGTCCCTGTTCCTGTGGAAATGTCCGCACTGCGGGCAGATGAACCTGGCGAAATACGACATTCTGTACCATGACCCTGAAAAAAAGCTGATGGTATGGCTTCTCCAGGATGAAAACATGTCTGAAACCCAGATGCACTCCATATCACTCCATGCAAAGGCCATAGGGAACTACACCCTCCGGAGAGTCACGGACACAGGCTCCCTCATGGAAAAGGTGATAATCTTTGACAATGCGCTTGATGACACAGTGATAGAAGTCTGCAAGTATGTCCTTAAAATGGAAATGGTATCCAAGGCATCAGGAGAAGACGCGGCAAAGGTGATACTTGATGCGCCTTTCCACTTCTTCCGCCTGAATGAGGACGGTCAGAAGTCCATGACATTCATCTACCCTGATGAAGCCCGGATGAAAAGCCTCGACATAGGCTTCAATGTTTACGAAGACTGCGAGGGAATTCTGCGCAGGAATCCAGGGATTGTGCCGGAAGAAGGTTTCGCAAAGGTAGATCAGGAATGGCTGTCACGTTATTTCAGATAAAAAAAAGTCGTGCACAGACTACAGAAATCTGACACGACCATGATAAAAAAGTGTGTGTAGTGAAAAATAGTGCAGAACGCACTACAATTTCCGTGCCCCGTCGCTTATGACCACATCATAAACCTTAGGTTCATGACCGAACCTCTCCTTGAATGAAGCTTTGGCCCTGGAGATGAAAGAGTCGTAAAGCCCGTCCTTCACAAGGTTGATGGTACAGCCTCCGAAGCCTCCTCCCATCACACGTGATCCTGTGACACCGCACTCCCTCGCTATGTTGTTGAGATAGTCGAGCTCCTCGCAGCTCACTTCATAAAGCCTGCTCATACCGTAGTGGGTCTCGTACATCTTCTCCCCGACAGTCTCGTAATCATCCCTTTCCAGAGCATCGCAGACATCAAGCACCCTCGCCACCTCGTCGATGACATACTCGGCCCTCATATAGTCCTCCTCTGATATGCTGTCCTTCACCTCGTCAAGCCACTCTCTGTTGGCATCCCTCAGGAACTCCACCTCAGGATGCTTCTCCCGGATGGCTGCTGCAGCCCTCTCGCATGACTCCCTTCTCTTGTTATATGCAGACGAAGCAAGCTCATGCTTTACCACAGAGTCAAGGAGCACCAGCCTGTATCCTTCCGGATGGAACGGATAATACTTGTATTCCATAGTCTTGCAGTCCAGCCTCATAAGCTGTCCCTTCTTTCCGAACACAGAAGCGAACTGATCCATAATCCCGCATTTCACCCCGCAGTAGTTGTGCTCCGTGGACTGGCCTATGCGTGCGAGCTCAAACTTGTCGATACCCAGATTGAAAAGATAGTTCAGGGCAAAGGCGAATGTACTCTCAAGGGCCGCAGAAGACGACATTCCGGACCCGAGAGGGACATCCCCTGCAAATACAGTATTGAATCCTGAAATTTCACCACCTCTCTTGATTATCTCCCGGCATACTCCGAAAATGTACCGAGACCAGCTCTGGCTCGGAGCATCCTCTTCATTGAGGCCGAACTCCACATATTCATCCAGATCAAGGGAGTATGCGCATACTTTCCCCGTACCGTTCAGTTTAATCTCCGCCATGATACCCTTGTCGATTGCCCCGGGGAATACGAATCCCCCGTTGTAATCGGTGTGTTCACCTATGAGGTTTATTCTTCCAGCCGAGGCAAAGAATTCCCCGCTGCATCCAAAAAGGGTGTTGAATTTTTCAGAAATTTTAGTTTGCATCGCTTTAGTGTATATGTTATATCTTTCAAAGGTAATCAGTTTATTTTTACATACAATGGATTTCATCCGTTTTTATCCCCTTAATCTTGAGCACTACCGGAAGATGGTCGCTGACTCCTCCTGCATACCGGGGCCCGGAATAAGTCCTGAAAGGCTTCATTCCAGGATAAGAACTGTCAGGCACAAGAAGGAACGGAGGACGGCATATTTCCATGGACGACCTCCCGCCAATATCATCACTGACCAGAAAATTGTCTATGAGCTCCCATTTTCCCTGGTAACGTATTGTCCCTTTTCCGGTTCCGCACATGTCTGCGGACATGTCATGCAGCACATCTTCCGTAATCCTGAATGCGTCACCGTCAGGAGTGTCATTGAAATCTCCCATGGCCACCACACGGCAGTGCCCGGCCTCCAGAAGTGAGTCCGCTATATGCCTGAGGCATGACATGGCAGCAATGCGCCTCGGATACGACTCCTTCTCCCCGCCGTACTTGGACGGATGGTGATTGACTATGAAATCATACCTTTCCCCTCCGTCCCTCCGCTCGAGACATACATGGAGGATGTCCCTTGTGGCAAGAAATACCCCTCCGGCCGCTATCCTGTACGGCCTTGACCACTTGCATCTGAAGACATCCTTCCTGTAAATCAAGGCGACGTCAATCCCGCGCGGATCGCATGAATCATAATGGACAGCGGCGTATCCGTATTTTTCCAAAGCCGCAGTAAATATGACTGACCTTACAACGAATCCGTTCTCCACCTCGGCGAACCCGGCTACATCCGGCATTCGTCCGTACCTGCTTCCGGCCCACATGACAGTCTTGGCCACAGAACGGCATTTGACATAGAACCTCCCTTTTGTCCAGTGTCTTTCGCCTGCGGAAGAAAATTCTCTGTCCGATGCGGAAGTCCCGGAGTCCGTCCAGTCAAAGAAATTCTCCAGATTCCAGAACATGACAAGCAGGTCCCCGTCACTTTCACAGTCATAACCGTGGTCAGTGCACGGGGCGGCTCCATGCATGCAGACGGACGCCGCCATCAGATAAAACAAAAATACCGCATATCTTTTCATGTATTCTGCCCGGGGATTTGACCGGTGCTGCAAAAGTGCATATTGTCATCGGCATGGAGATTAAAAAAGAGAAATTAAATCATTAAAAAACAGAAAAAACACTAAAATTCATAAAATTCTGCACTTTGTGCTATCTTTGCCGACTGTTTAAGGACTACATTTGCAATACTGTCCGGATGTGTGTCCGGATAATAGGAATATATCAAAAACTGTTTTACATATGTCGTTGAAATGCGGGATTGTAGGACTCCCGAATGTAGGGAAGTCCACATTGTTCAACTGTATAAGCTCAGGGAAGGCACAGAGTGCCAATTTCCCGTTCTGCACCATAGAACCGAATATCGGCTCGACAATAGTTCCGGACAAGAGGCTTGAAGTGCTCGAACAGCTCTGCCACCCGAAAAGGGTAGTTCCAGCCACTGTCGAGATTGTTGACATAGCAGGCCTGGTAAAAGGGGCAAGCAAAGGGGAAGGGCTCGGAAACCAGTTCCTTGCCAACATAAGGGAAACGGATGCCATACTCCATGTTCTCAGATGCTTCGATGACCCGAACATAGTCCATGTTGACGGAAGCGTAGATCCTGTCAGGGACAAGGAAGTCATAGACATGGAACTCCAGATGAAGGACCTCGAGACTGTCGAGAACAGGCTTGCAAAGGTCCAGAAGCAGGCCCAGGCTGGCGGAGACAAGAACGCAAAGAAACTTAATGAGATACTCCTCAGATACAGGGATGCTCTACTTGAAGGCAAATCATGCAGGACTGTAAAACTTGAATCACCTGAAGAACAGCAGCTTGCGAAAGACCTTTTCCTCCTCACCAACAAACCTGTAATGTATGTCTGCAACGTGGACGAGTCATCGGCAAAGGACGGGAACGGATATGTCGACATGGTTCGTCAGGCCGTAAAGGATGAAGATGCGGAAATACTGGTAATAGCCGCAAAGATAGAATCTGACATAGCGGAACTGGAAAGTTATGAGGAAAGGCAGATGTTCCTCGAAGAGATGGGTCTCCAGGAATCGGGAGTAGTCAGGCTCATCCAGAGTGCCTATTCGCTTCTCAATCTCCAGACTTTCTTCACCGCCGGGGCAGACGAATGCCGTGCATGGACGATAAACAAAGGGGACAAGGCCCCGAAAGCTGCAGGAGTCATACATACTGACTTCGAAAAAGGCTTCATAAGGGCAGAAGTGATCAAATATGAAGACTTTGTACAGCTCAAGTCCGAAGCTGCCTGCAGAGCGGCCGGAAAGCTGGGAATAGAGGGAAAGGACTACGTTGTCCAGGACGGGGATATAATGCACTTCCTCTTTAATGTCTGATGACCGGAGAGTCGCGAAGGTTATAAACACCCATGACATGTCATGGATTCCTCAAATGGAAAGTTCATTTCTTGTCATTCCCTTATAGTCCAAAAGCATAAAAAATAACAGGGCAGCCCGTGCGGACTGCCCTGTTATTTTTTCCGGATGTGTCTGCCTGTTAATAGAAGCGTGCCCTGTTGTCAGTCACATCTGCATCCTGGATCATGACAGGAAGAAGCATCTGAAGGCTGTACTGGGACATCTGTGCATCCCTTGCCTTGGCATCGTCCTCGGTGAAGAAAGCACCTGTATCATGTGCGGTCACCTTGTACACATAGACACCGATATTCCCTGCCAGAGGTGCGGAAATCTTTCCTGGTTCAGCCACTGAGACTGCACCTATGAACTTAGGATCGAGTCCCTGGGATGTCATTGAAGCGAATGTTATACCCTCCTTTGTGCTTACACTTGTCTCGAGTGCGGATGCAATGGCCTCCATGCTGCCGAGTCCCTTGATTTTCTCGGCCACTTCAGAGGCTACTTTCTCGCCGCGCTTTTCAGCATAGAGTATTGACTTTATGCTTGAAGAGACCTCAGATACGCTTGCATACCCTTCCTTGTGTATGCCTGTAAGAGCCACGACAAAGAAATAGTTGTTGTTCACAGTTATGATGTTGGAGACCTTTCCAGGTTTCTTCTGCTCGAACACCCACCTTGTAACTTCCTTGGTGTCGTCTATCGCACCGAGCCTGTCGGAACTTTCGAGCATCCTGTTCATAGGATGGGCGTAAAGACCCTCTTCCTCCACTGCTTTCTTGAAGTTTTCATATTTGCCTTCTGACTTGGCAGCCACAGCATTGGCCTTTGCATAATAGTCATTGAATGTCTCCTTGCTTGCGAGGGTTTCCCTCTCAAGAATGGCAACCTGCTTCTTCTCTATCGGTTCAGTCCTGTCAGTGACCTCGACAATATGCTTTCCGTACTGTGTGTCGAGAGTGAATATCGTGTTAAGCTTTGCTGTCATGACACTCTCAAATCCAGGTATCATGTAAGTCTGGGTCATCCAGCCTATGTCCCCTCTTTCAGGTGTGGCTGTATTCTGGTCTGCGGAATAGAGGGCCGCCAGATTTGAGAAGCTCTCCTTGCCCCTCTTGAGTACATCCACGAGACTGTCAGCGAGGGATTCCTGATCCCCCTGGAGAAGGATGTGCCTTACATATACGGAGTCAGGTATCATCTTGGTATCCAAGACCCTTGCAACATAGAAGGTATTGTTCTTAGTGAATACCTTCGATGCACCCTTCCCGTCATTGAACACGAAATCATTTATGTCAGGCGAGATGGTGTTCAGTTCACCCCTCTTATAATAATAAGTGGAAAGCTGCCTGTCAGAATTCTTGAGAAGGAAGTTCTTCATGTTGTCAGTAGTGGCGAACTCATCGTACACATCCGTCACCATCTTGTTGGTAGCGGCTATGTCCTCGTCTGAAGGCTTCACTTCGATTACGACATATTCGATATCCCTGCTTGCAGGCTGCTTGTAGAATTTCTTGTGTGAATCGTAATATGCCTTTATCTCACTGTCAGAAACCACAATTGTAGAATCGGTGGCGAAACCGTAAGGGACCATCACAAACTCCACGTCAGTGGTATTGTTGTTATCCTCCACCTCGTTCGCAAGCATCAGAGGGTTGGTGAAGTCACTCTGTGTGAAGAGGGAGCCGTATTTCGCATAGTACTGCTGAGTATAGATGGTATTCTGAAGATAGTTCCAGTACGATTTGAGAGAACCGCTCTGGTCACTTCCAGCCTGCTGGACGAACTGCACGAGCCTCTCCTTAGAGAAATTGCCGGACTCATCCATGAAAGCCGGATTCTGTGCAATCATAGGGGATACCATGTCTCCGGTTGTGAGTGCAAGCATCTCGGACTCGCTCACTGAGATACCCGCAGCCTTCGCATTCTTTAAGAAGAGGAACTTGTTTATCAGCTCCTGCCATGCCTGGTTTCTGATTGCGACCTGCTGCTGCTCCGTGCTTGCCGTAGTGCCGGTCATCATCTCATTGATTGAAGTATAGTACTCCACGTCTTTCTGGAACTCATTGTATGAAACAGTTTTTCCATTGATTTCACCGACATCGTACTTTGATGACATCGTTGCAGAAACAGACTGGAGTGTGCTCGGATCTATTATGAATGACAGCAGGGCCAATGCTATGACCACTGTTATAAAAATCCCGAGCTTTACGCGAATTTTTTCAAGAACCGCCATTTTATGTTTAATTTTTAATTATTTTTTCCGTTATTTCATTGTGGGCTGCGAAGATAGCAATTTTCCTCCAATTCTTCACTATTTTTTAGGAAACGGACCTATAAAATTGACCGAATCCACTGAAACTTCAGTACTGTCCTGTACTACGAATCCATAACTGTCGAACGGATTGAAAATAATGGAATTCCTCGCTCTCTGGTCAGATTCCATCCCATATCCCTGCATAAACCCTTTAGGAGAGAACATCTTCACATAGCAGTCGGTGTATATCTTCTCGTTCTTCCTGTCCCAGTACAGGGTATCTGTCTCCATCCTCTCCTTGTTTATCACATTCTTCACCACCACATTCCCGAAAGCAGCCCAAGTCTCGACGTCGTTCTTGTCGAATTTCTCGTGCCGGGCGTTGTCCGAAGTTATCTCGGTCTCAAGAAGCCCCTCCTCGTTGTAACCGTAAACGGCAAAACCCTCAGGGAAAATCTCATATGATACCGAATCGTTCTGATAACGCTCCATAAGGTCGGCCTCCATCCTCATCTGCAGGAGCCCGTTCTCCGACTGTACCACGAACATGTCATTGACTACCTGCACCGGATATGCGCTTAGGTCTATGTCATCGGCCTGCTGTATCTTGCTCTTGCAAGAATAAACGACGAAAGCAACCGCCGAAGCGGTTGCAATCATCTTTAACATATTTCTGATATTGTCCAATTAGTCCTGGGTTCTTACAGTAGTGACAGCCCTCATGCCGCCGCAGGATACAGTGTAGGAATCACCCTTGTTGTAGTTGTACATGAATGCTTCAGCTGTCTGAGGGAAATACTGGCTGTACTGTGCTATGAGCTTGTTTGCATCCTCTGCAAGGGATGGATCCGCATTCTTGGCCTTCACGAGATAGTCCACTGCCACCCAGTAAGGAGCTCTCTTCTCGATTTCGTTTCCAGGGCATACCTGTGAACCCCAGATGGATCCGATGAGGAGATAGCATTTTCCTGCAAGCGAGCTGTCAAGCTCGGCAGCCTTCATGGCACCTTCGAAAGCCTTGGCGTTTGAAGAGTTCTTGTAGCAGAATGTGGCGAGCTCGAAGTAATACTGTGCGTCCTGTGCGGCGTCAGTATCTTCTGCAGCTATGGCTTCTTCCATGTACTTGATGGCATTGTCTATATCCTCCCTGCCAGCATAGAGCTTGTAAAGGAAGTATGCTGAAGATGATGAAGGATCGAGTTCATGCATCTTGTTGGCTGCATTGAAGAACAGGTCATTATCGGTACATCCTTCTGTAGAGCCCATAACCTTGACGATGTTGGTGACAAGGCTGAGGTCGTCAGGAGTTGCATCGAAACGAGGCTGGAACAGTGCGATAAGGTTCTCGCAGCTTGCCACATTGCTGGTTGCAAGCAGGTTTTCTATGTCAGTCCTGATCTTCTGTGTATCATCATTTGCAGGCATCTTGTCCATATATGACATTGCCACGCCGAAGTCATTGAGCACGTCATCAGAAGTGAGGACACCGCTCTCATAAAGGCTGCATGCCGCATTGAAAAGGAAAAGGAAGAACTGAGGTTTTGAATTCTCCTTGTTCGCAGATATCACAGACTTGAGCCCGTCATAAAGAGCCTTAGGCTCGTCCTGAAGGTAGTTGACCATATCAAGACCCTTGTTGTTGATAGCTGTAGTGGCATATTTAGGGAAGTTCTCAGCCCTGAGGTCGTGGATCCTGATGAGGGTATCGACAAGAGCATCCTTGTACACAGAGTTACTCTTGTTCTTGTTGATGAGCTGCCTTATCAGGGTAGTTCCGTCAACAAGCATTGTCTGGTTAGCCGAAGGAGGGCAGATCTTGAAAGCCTTTCTCCAGTTAGGAAGGGCATCATCATAGTTCTTCTGCTTGTAATACTCCTTATAATAGGAGAGATACTTTACACACTCTGCGCTGTCAGCACCGTATCTTCCCTGCCCGAAGAGAGAGACGCTGCCTATGGTCATCATGGCAGCAGCCATAAACAATAGAGTTAATTTTTTCATCTTATTTTCAATTTAGCATTATTCATATTTTGGTTTGTGGAACCACAAGTCATGTATATTGAAGCCTATCACGAACATCACGTACCTCTCTCTCACCATACTGTGTTTCAAAGACCCCTTCTGTCCTATGTCCACTCCGACAGTAATACCGTTATACAACCTGTTTATAGGAAGACTTGCACCTAAAGTGACCCCGAAAGAATCCACCCTGTTGCCGTCCAGTTTGTAATAAGACTGGTCATAATACGCTCCGGCCCTGTATGTTATCCTTTTCCCGTAATACCTTATGTCATTTCTGTTCGGAACAATCTCGAAACCTGCCCTGATAGAATTTGTGACTGTAGTCGAGAAATCCACGTCAGACTTTACCGCGAACCCAGGAGCACTGTCCATGCCAGAAGCATTCCATCCTGATCTCAGATAATTAAGCTCTACACTCCACTTGTCACCTTTCCTGAAAGAAAGGCCGACTCCGAGTTCATCAGCAATATTTATGCCAGAATTATTTGAATATGTGTAACTTAGAGTATCGGAAGCAGAGCCGAGCGTCTCGCGGTTCTCCGAACTTCCCCTTAATCCGGACTTCAGTCTGTATGTAGCCCCGAACACCATTGACATGTCCTCGCCTATCCTCTGCTCGTACTGGACTCCGAACTTTGCGGTAGTGGAACGTATGAGAAGACTGTTGGTGCTGCTGATACTGTTATATGAAGCGTCACTGAAGTTCTGGTTGAAAGACTTGTCGAGTGTACCGAAATAATAGATCACTTCCGCACCTACCGAAAATTTCTTCCAGAAAGTGGCGGCACCACCCGCAAACAATTGATATACACCACCTTCTCCTGTAGCACTGTATGTAACCGTATTGGTACTGCCTATTATTTCCGGATCTGTGACCCTCGTTGTGAAGTCATATCCTATGTCACTGAAAGGAGTGACACCTATCATGAACGCCGATGACCTGTAGATAGGGAAACTGATGATGAAGTCATACATGTTGAAAGTGTTGTTCCCTGACTTCAGGTCGCCCTGACGGTAAATTGTGTTCTTCTGGGAAAGGCCTACATCGGCCATGAATGAAAGCGAGTCACGCGCCGTTATGGATGCAGGGTTGAGATAGTTGATGAACCTCTTGTTTCTTGTAGCTATACCCACACCTCCCATACTGGAATTGAACGCCGTACCTTCCTTGCGTATCTCTCCTATACCGAATATGGAATATGGAGTATATGCACCGTATGCACCGTTCTGGGCATACCCGGAACAGGGAAGGAATATCAGCAGACAAGGCAGAAATACCTTAATGAGTGTTCTTAACATATCCATCAGCTATCAAAGCTAATCCCATCAATACTAAATTACAAACTACAAAGATGGAGTTTTTCATCCTTTTTGCAAAATAAATTGCATCTCCACCTGTAAAAACAACCGTATTTTCAGGAAATCTGTCAATATATCCCTGGATTTCAAACAAAATTCCATTCATTACACCGGCTTCCACTGATGACTGAAGAGATGTGCCTGTCATATTGAAAGCCTCAGGAGTGTCTATCAGAGGAAATTGCCTCGAATACCTGTTCACGGCCTTGAACCTGGTCCTGCATCCGGGAGAGACATTCCCTCCTGAATATCGTCCGTCCACGTCTATGAAATCAATTGTCATCGCTGCACCAAAATCGAAAAGAGTGCATCCACGTCCCTTGAACAGATACCTTGATGCTATTATGGATGCAGCCCTGTCAGGACTGAGATATGGTGGAAGTCCATGGGAAACAGCATCTTCAGTATGTATCCTGTCCATGATAACAAGCTTTCCGCACCTGTTCCTGAGAGCATCGGCACTTCTGGAAGGCAAGTCCCTGACCGTGGATATGACCATGACTCCGGGCATTTCCTTGTCCGTTAGCCCGAGAATATAGTCAGAAAGCTTTTCCCCCTGGTACCTGAAAGTCTTGCCGAGGGTCATTCCGTCAGACCATGAGGCCTTCAGGGCTGTATTACCTATATCTATTACGAGATTTGACATAAGGGCGGCAATTTAGTCATTTTTTCTTCAGTATGGACAGGACAGAGTACGCTTTTTTGAGATCAGGTATGTTCCTGACGAATATCCTCAGCTTGTTGTCTGTCTGTTTGAGCTCGAAAATTCCGCTTTCGGAGTTTATACAGTCGAGAATCCCGGCGAACTTGCTTGACCGGTAATACCCGGACATAGGGTTAGATATGAAGAACGCTATCATGACGCCGTTCTTTATTATCACCTTCTCGAAACCGAGGCTTCCAGCCATATTCCTTATCTTCACCACATAGAACAGCCTGTCTAGCTCCTCCGGTATCTTGCCGAACCTGTCTTCGAGCCTTGCTCTCATTGTGTCAAGGGTCCTGTCGTCCTTCATGGAGTCCAGTTCCTTATATATACGTATCTTCTCGGGAGTGACATTAATGTATTCGTCAGGTATGAGCGCCATCTGGTCCGTCTCTATAGTACAGTCTGATACTACCTGTGACTGTATCCTGGCTGCGGAATCCAGCCCTGATTCCATCCCGAGCTCCTCCATGGCCTCTGCAAGTATCTTCTGGTATGTCTCAAGTCCCATGTCAGCTATGAAACCGCTCTGTTCGGCACCAAGCAGGTTTCCGGCACCTCTTATGTCAAGGTCCTGCATTGCTATGTTGAAACCGCTCCCGAGATCCGAGAAAGCCTCTATGGCCTTGAGCCTTCGCTTGGCGTCATCAGTTATTGACACAAGAGGAGGAACTATGAGGTAGCAGAAAGCCTTCTTGTTGGAGCGTCCGACACGCCCCCTGAGCTGGTGCAGATCACTCAGTCCGATGTTCTGCGCCTGGTTTATTATGATGGTATTGGCGTTAGGTATGTCGAGACCGTTCTCTATTATTGTGGTGCACAGAAGCATGTCATAGTCTCCGGACATGAACTCGAGTATCTTGTTTTCAAGAGTCTTGGACTCCATCTGACCGTGTGCAATGCATATCCTCATGTCAGGGACGAGCCTGTGGAGGATGTCATATACTGACTGTAGTTCCTCGACTCTGTTGTGGACGAAGAATACCTGGCCTCCGCGGTCAAGCTCGTAATTGATTATTCCCTTTATCTCGTCCGGATCGAAAAGCATTATCTCGGTCTGGACAGGTATCCTGTTGGGCGGGGGAGTACTGATTATAGACAGGTCCCTGGCACCGAGAAGAGAGAACTGGAGGGTACGCGGTATCGGGGTGGCTGTCAGGGTGAGAGTATCTACAGACAGCTTCATCTGCCTGAGCTTCTCCTTGGCGCTGACACCGAACTTCTGCTCCTCATCTATAATGAGCAGCCCGAGATCCTTGAATTCAAACCCCTTCCCAAGCAGCTTGTGGGTTCCAATGACTATGTCCAATGTTCCTTTCCGGAGCCTGTCCTGAATGTCGGATACTTCCTTTGCTGTCCTCAGACGGCTGACAAAGTCTATGTTGCAAGGAAAATCCTTCAGCCTGCTCCTGAAAGTGTTGTAGTGCTGGAGTGAAAGTATAGTGGTAGGGACAAGCACGGCCACCTGCTTGCTGTCCGCAACCGCCTTGAAGGCGGCCCTTATCGCCACTTCAGTCTTGCCGAAGCCCACATCCCCGCAGACGAGCCTGTCCATAGGGCAGTCATCCTCCATGTCGGCCTTCACTGCCTTGACCGCCTTCTCCTGATCCGGAGTATCCTCATACATGAAAGAAGACTCGAGCTCCTGCTGCATATATGTGTCGGGAGAGAAGGCGAAACCCTTCGCGCTCTTCCTCTTGGCGTAAAGCTGTATCAGGTCCTTGGCTATGTCCTTTACCTTTGCCTTGGTGCTGTTCTTCAGGTTCTGCCATGTCTTGGAACCGAGCTTGTTGATCTTAGGGGGCTCACCGTCCTTCGACCTGTATCGCGATATCTTGTGGAGGGAATGTACCGAGACGAAGACCACGTCATTGTCCTTATAGGTAATCTTTACCACCTCATGCACCCGGCCCTTGTCGTCCCTCATCCTCACGAGCCCGCCGAATATCCCCACTCCATGGTCTATGTGCACCACATAGTCGCCTATATTGAAGGAAGTGAGGTCATTTATGGTAAGCTGCTCGCTTTTTTCCACCGACCTGCGTATCACCACCCTGTGGAACCTGTCGAAAATCTCATGGTCCGAATAGCAGCATACCTTGTCGTCATGGTCTATGAAACCGTTATGTATGTTCCTGCCCGGACAGAACCTCGGAAGCACACCTCCATCCTGTGAAAGTATTGACTTCAGCCTGTCGAGCTGCGATTCCTTCTCTCCGTATATAGTCACCTTGTAGCCTGATTCCATCCTTTTCCTTATGTCTTCGGACAGCAGGTCGAAGTTCTTGTTGAAGGACGGCTGCGGGGCAATGTTGAACTTCACTGCACCGGCATCCCTGCATGACAGGGGAACATCGAGATACACTTTCCTGAAGCAGGAAAGGCCTTCATAGAAAGGCTCCTCCCTGTACATGTCCGAAGAATCCAGCCACACCACGGCATCATGCGGCAGAATGTCGGCAAGATACCCGTCACCGCTCCCTGTCCCGCCTCCTTCCCCGAGGTCAGGGTATATGTCGGCAGACACGACATGCTCCCTGGAAAGCTGTGTGTTGCAGTCGAATATGTTTATCCCGTCTATCTCGTCTCCGAAAAAGGAGACCCTGTAAGGATTGTTGAAGGAATATGAGAAAATGTCGATTATGCCACCCCTGACGGCGAACTGCCCTGGAGCAGACACGAAATCCACCCTTTCGAAACCATATCCGAGAAGAGTCTCGGTAATCTTTTCATGGCTTATCTCCTGGCCTTTCTCAAGCCTGAGCACGGACCCCTCTATCCTCTCAGGGCACGGTATCTTCTCGCAAAGGGCGGAAGGGTATGTCACCACCACAAGGAGGCCCTCACCCCCGTAACGGGATATCTCGCTTATCGCAGATGTCCTCTGGACGCTTATAGTCGACTTGTAATTGCTCCTCTCAAGGCTTTTTCCAGAGTCAGGAAGGAAAAACACCCTGTCTCCCTCTATAAGGGTATAAAGGTCTGACACACAATATTCCGCAGCCTCCCGTGAAGGCAATATCACGACATGGAGACCGCTTGTCGCGACAGAAGAGAAGACGAACCACCTTGCGGACAGGAACAGCCCGCTGCAGTATGTTTCCTCAGATGAACGGAGCCTTTCCGCAAGTTCCCCGCTTGATTTGCTACTTATCAACATCCGGCTATGTTTTTCTGTTGAAAACCTGTTGAAAACACTGTTGAAACTTTATAAAAAGTATTTTTGCAGCACAGCAGAAAACATCATATAACGGCATCCCCACATCATTTCAAAATATTTTTACAATTTTTTTTCATTAGGTGCGGCCGGTGTTTATCAACAACGGACAGATGCGTCAATACATTGATTATCAATGGACGTTATACAGTTTTCAACATTTCAACCTCAATATAAACAACAATAATTCCTAAAAATAAATATATATTTGTATATAATTTTCTGATGATGATGAACGGCAGTTTCGACCCGCACGATGTCAATGACGGCAAAGATAAAGAATTAGACGGAATAATAAGGCCGCAGGATCTCAAAGAATTCACTGGCCAGGACAAGATTATATCAAACCTCAAAGTGTTCGTGAAGGCCGCGAAGATGAGGGGAGAGTCGCTTGACCATGTACTTTTCCACGGACCTCCGGGTCTTGGAAAGACCACTCTTGCACATATCATAGCCAATGAGCTCGGTGTAGGAATGAAAGTCACCTCCGGGCCTATCCTCGACAAGCCCGGGGACCTGGCCGGGCTCCTTACTTCCCTCGACGAGGGGGACGTACTCTTCATCGACGAGATTCACAGGCTCTCTCCTGTGGTGGAGGAGTACCTTTATTCCGCCATGGAGGACTTCGTCATAGATATCATGATAGACAAGGGGCCGGGTGCCCGGTCAGTGAGGATTTCCCTGAATCCGTTCACCCTTGTCGGGGCCACCACGCGCAGCGGGCTGCTCACCTCCCCTCTTAGGGCCCGTTTCGGGATTACATGTGCGCTCGAATACTATGACACCTCCAACCTTGAGTATATAGTAAAAAGGAGTGCATCCATCCTTAAGATAGGCATAGAGAATGACGCCGCTTACGAGATAGCCCTGCGCAGCCGCGGCACGCCCCGTATCGCCAACTCTCTCCTGAGGCGTGTACGTGATTTCGCCCAGGTGATGGGCAGCGGTACGATAGACCTCAAGATTGCAAGATACGCTCTCGACGCGCTCAATATAGACAAGAGGGGACTCGATGCGGTGGACAACAAGATCCTGCGCACGATAATCACAAAGTTCAACGGAGGTCCTGTCGGTGCCAACACCATAGCCACTGCGGTGGGGGAGGACCAGGGGACCCTTGAGGAGGTTTACGAGCCTTTCCTTATAAAGGAAGGGTTCATTGTGAGGACTCCACGTGGAAGGGAGGCTACAGAACTGGCATACAGGCATCTCGGGTATGACAGGGGTATTCCTGAAGAGAATCTTCTGTTCTGATCCCGCTTCGGATACATATTTTTCAGGCCATGTCAAGGTTTCTTATAGTCATACTCTTTTTCCTTTGCTTCCCTTTGCAGGATGCCATTTCCTGCACAGCTGTAGTAATATCAGGAAACGCCACTCCGGACGGTAGACCGCTGCTGTGGAAGCACCGCGACACGGACTGCCTGGACAACAGGCTCGAATTTTTCCGAGGTGAAAGATTCTGCTTCACAGGGCTGGTCAATTCGGGCGGGAACATAGCCCCGAGCGCGTCCCCGTCCGACAGGGAGGTATGGATCGGGGCCAATACGGCCGGGTTCTCGATCATGAATACCGCTTCCTACAATATAAAGGACGACGATGTTCCGCGGTCTTTTATGGATAGGGAAGGAGTGCTGATATTCAAGGCTTTGGGTACTTGCAAAAATATCCGTGACTTTGAGAATTTCCTTGACACTCTTTCGCGCCCTATGGGGGTTGAGGCCAATTTCGGCGTGATAGATGCCGAGGGCGGGGCTGCCATGTACGAAGTTAACAACAGTTCCTATGTGAAGTACGATGTGAACGACCCGTCCGTGGCTCCGGACGGATACCTTGTCTTTACCAATTTCTCTTTCTCCGGGAGAAAAGAGGACTATAAGGGATACGAGCGTTATCTCACCGCATCGGCCGTATTCGGAGAGGTCGTCAGGAACGGCACGGACTTTACTCCGGAGTTCATTTTCGACTCGCTGTCAAGGTCCTTCAGACACGAGTTCCTCGGTGTGGACTATACCAGGGACTTGAGGATGATGATGGAGAGCGGGATGTGCTCAGGAATTGTTCCGGACCAGGATTTCATACCACGCAGGAGCACTTCTGCCTCGGTGGTGGTCCAGGGTACCGTACCGGGCGGGGACCCTCTTGAAACAGTGATGTGGACGCTGCTCGGCTATCCTCCGTGCGGGGTGGCTGTGCCTGTCCCTGTCGCCGAGAGGGACATCATACCCGGCTTCATGAAGGCGTCAGGGGAGTCCGGACACTCTCCGATGTGCGATATATCCCTGGATATCAAGTATAGGCATGTGTTCAGGTTCAGTCTGAGCAACGGCAGTGAATATCTTGACTTGAGGCGGCTGCTGTGCGGTGACGGCGACACTCCGTCTATAATTTCGTGCTGCAGGAAGGTTGAGTCCGGGATAATTGAAGATTTCTTTGCCCTTTATTCTGTGTATATCGCGGGGGAGATTTCCCGGGAGACTTTCCTGGACAGGTATGGCACGATGTCCGGAGATTTTTTCAGCGCATACAGTAGAGAAATGGACCGGTTTGTCTTGAAACAGCTTACTGTTCCAAGACTATAATGGAAACGGGATCGATTCCGTTTCATAGTGGCGGTATGCACACCATCTGACAAATATGGTATGAATCCTAACTTTTAATTGCTCATTTGCCTAAAAATCACTAAACTTGCGCAGAAATTTCATTAAACATCATAAAATGGCCGAAAAATTAATTTCTAAGATTCCTGAGGGTCCTTTGTCTGAGAAATGGACAAAGCATAAGTCTCAGATCCGTGTTGTCAATCCCGGCAACAAGAGGAAACTCGAAATCATTGTCGTCGGAACCGGACTCGGAGGAGCGTCTGCAGCTGCAACTCTGGGCCAGCTCGGTTATAATGTAAAGGTATTCTGTATCAGCGACTCCCCTCGTCGTGCACATTCCATCGCCGCACAGGGTGGTATAAATGCCGCAAAGAACTACCAGAATGACAATGACTCTGTTTACCGTCTTTTCTACGAGACCATCAAGGGAGGAGACTACCGCAGCCGTGAGGCGAATGTCTATCGTCTTGCGGAAGTGAGCAATAACATCATCGACCAGTGTGTCGCTCAGGGCGTTCCTTTCGCAAGGGAGTACGGCGGACTTCTTGCCAACAGGTCTTTCGGAGGCGCCCAGGTGAGCCGTACATTCTATGCCAGGGGCCAGACCGGACAGCAGCTTCTTCTCGGCGCATACGCTGCCATGAACCGTCAGATTGCACTCGGCTCTGTGAAAAGTTATCCTCGTCACGAGATGCTTGATGTGGTTCTTATCAATGGAGAGGCAAAGGGAATCATAGCAAGGAATCTTGTCACCGGAGAAATTGAGAGATTCGGCGCACATGCAGTGGTGCTTGCGACCGGAGGTTACGGGAACACTTACTTCCTTTCCACCAATGCTATGAACAGCAACGGTTCTGCGGCATGGCAGTGCTACAAGAAGGGTGCTTTCTTCGCAAACCCATGCTTCGCACAGATCCACCCTACATGTATCCCTGTACACGGAGACCAGCAGTCCAAGCTTACCCTCATGTCAGAGTCACTGCGTAACGACGGACGTATCTGGGTGCCTAAGAAGAAGGAGGATGTTGAGAAGCTCCGCAAGAAACAGATAAAGCCTTCACAGATTGCAGAGGAGGACAGGGACTACTATCTTGAGCGCCGTTACCCTGCTTTCGGAAATCTTGTGCCTCGTGATGTAGCCTCACGTGCTGCAAAAGAAAGGTGTGATGCAGGATTCGGAGTCAACGAGACAGGTCTTGCCGTATTCCTTGACTTTGCTACAGCTATTGAAAGGCTTGGTGTGGACAAGATCCGTGAGAGATACGGAAACCTCTTCCAGATGTATCAGAAGATTACTGACACCGATCCTTACAAGGAGCCTATGATGATATATCCGGCTATCCACTATACGATGGGAGGACTCTGGGTGGACTACAACCTGCAGACCACCATACCTGGGCTTTATGCCATCGGTGAGGCCAATTTCAGCGATCATGGAGGAAACCGTCTCGGTGCATCAGCCCTTATGCAGGGTCTTGCTGACGGGTATTTCATTCTTCCTTATACTATAGGTGACTATCTCGCCACCCAGTTCAAGAACCCTAAGACGGACACTAATGCCCCTGAGTTCGAGGCTGCAGAGAAAGCTGTAAGGGCGAAGATTGACAAGCTCCTTTCAATCAAGGGAAAACATACTGTTGATGAAATACATAAGAAACTCGGCCACATCATGTGGGAATATGTCGGAATGGCACGTAACGAGGCTGGACTCAAGAAGGCCATCGAGCTCATTCAGGCTCTCCGCAAGGAATTCTGGTCTGACGTATATGTAGCCGGTGACAAGGACAACTTCAATCAGGAGCTTGAGAAAGCACTGCGCCTTGCCGACTTCCTCGAGATTGGCGAGCTTATGGCGCGTGACGCCCTTCATCGCCGCGAGTCCTGTGGTGGACATTTCCGTGAGGAGATGCAGACAGAGGACGGTGAGACCAAGCGTGATGACGAGCACTTCATGTATGTCGCCGCCTGGGAGTACAAGGGTGACAATGTCGAGCCGGAGCTCCACAAGGAACCTCTGGTATATGAGAATATCAAGATAGCTACCAGAAACTATAAAGACTAATTGAAATGGATTTAACTTTGAAGGTATGGCGCCAGAAAAACGCCAAGACAAAAGGACATTTTGAGACCTATAAGGTCAAGAATATATCTCCTGACAGCTCCTTTCTCGAGATGCTCGACATACTGAACGAGCAGCTCATCCATGAGGGTATGGATCCGGTAGCTGTTGAGAAGGGATGCCAGAGCAGCGGTCCGGTCTCTTTCGACCATGACTGCCGTGAGGGTATCTGCGGAGCATGTTCCCTCTATATCAACGGAAGGGCGCACGGCCCAGACGATGAGGTTACTACCTGTCAGCTCCACATGCGTAAGTTCAAGGATGGAGACACTATTACCATCGAACCTTGGAGAAGCAACGTCTTTCCGGTAATCAAGGATCTTGTTGTTGACCGTAAGGCTTTCGACAAGATAATGCAGGCAGGAGGGTTCATTTCCGTTAATACAGGCGGAGTCCCTGACGGTAATGTGATTCCTATTTCACACGAAATCGCGGAGGAGAGTATGGACGGTGCCGCATGTATAGGATGCGGAGCCTGTGTGGCTACCTGCAAGAACGGTTCGGCAATGCTTTTTGTTGCAGCCCGTGTAAGTTCTCTTGCACTTCTTCCACAGGGTAAGGTAGAGGCTGCCAAGAGGGCGAAAGCTATGATAGCCAAGATGGACGAGCTCGGTTTTGGAGCTTGTACCAACACCAGAGCCTGTGAGATGGAGTGTCCTAAGCATGTGACAGTTTCACATATTGCCCGTCTTAACAGGGAGTTCCTTAAAGCAAAATTCAAGGACTAGTCTTACTGACTTTAAAATATTGAAGAGGGTGAATTGTCAAGGTGAATTCACCCTCTTATTTTATATTATGAAAAAAAAAACAGGAAGTTGTTCATAGTCATTTTAGTAGCTCTTATTGCCGGGATAGCGGTCGGGCTTCTTATCGACTTCTTTTTTCCTCTTGATATCCAGTCCGGAATCAACCTCTGACATCTACCACAGGAAGTTGTTGAAAGGATATCTTCCGGCATGTATTTCGGCGACCATCTTGTAAAGGTCTGACCGAAGTTTGTCGATACCTATCTTTTCTTTTGCCGAGATGAATATGCAAGGTGTGTTCTCTTTTGCTATCCAGCTGTTCTTGAACTCGTCGAGAGTGTAATTTGCAGGCTTTTTAGGCTCAAGTGAGAACTCATCATACTCTTCATACCTGTAGGCGTCAATCTTGTTGAAAACGACGAAAATAGGCTTGTTTATGGCATTTATGTCACGCAGTGTCTCTTCCACTACCCTTATATGATCCTCGAAATTTGGGTGTGATATGTCCACAACGTGCATGAGTATGTCCGCCTCGCGAACTTCATCGAGAGTGCTTTTGAATGCCTCCACGAGCTGCGTTGGAAGTTTTCTTATGAATCCTACGGTATCGCTCAGGAGGAAAGGGACGTTCTCTATGACCACCTTGCGGACTGTGGTGTCAAGTGTTGCGAAAAGCTTGTTTTCAGCGAAAACATCACTTTTTGCAAGAAGGTTCATCAGGGTGCTTTTTCCTACATTTGTGTATCCTACAAGAGAGATTCGTACGAGTGAGCCCCTGTTTCCTCTCTGCGACGCCATCTGTTTGTCTATTTTCTTCAGCTGTTCCTTGAGTCTGGCAATCTTGTCCTGGATTATACGGCGGTCTGTTTCTATCTGTGTCTCACCCGGACCTCTCATGCCTATACCTCCTTTCTGTCTTTCAAGGTGTGTCCACATCCTTGTAAGTCGTGGAAGAAGATACTGATACTGTGCTAGTTCCACCTGTGTCTTTGCGTATGCAGTCTTTGCCCTCTGGGCGAATATGTCCAGAATGAGGTTGGTCCTGTCGAGTATCCTGCATGAAAGTTCCCTTTCTATGTTCCTTAACTGGGTAGGGGACAGTTCATCATCGAAAATCACTACGTCTATCTCGTTTTCGGTAATATAGGCCTTTATTTCCTCGAGTTTTCCGCTTCGTATGTATGTCCTTGAGTCAGGCTTGTCTACTTTCTGTATGAATCTTTTCTTTCCTTCTGCACCTGCTGTCTCGGCAAGGAATTCAAGTTCATCGAGATATTCGTTAACCTGTCTCTCATCGTCCCCCTGCTTTATTACACCTACGAAAATCGCCTTTTCTATGTATCTTTCTTTAATCTCAATCATATGTCCTTATGGTCTTACTGTGTATAAAAACCAACAAAAAAGGTCCAGCCAAATTGGTCGGACCTTTTTTAAAGTCTCTGCTTCAAGTTTATCTCAACTGGAAGATCACAGGGAATGTGTAAGTCACTTTCACTGCACGGTCCCTCTGTTTTCCAGGAGTCCACTTAGGTGACATTGAAACCACTCTGACAGCTTCCTTGTCAAGTGAAGGGTCAACTCCACGAAGTACTTTGATGTTGCTTACAGATCCATCTGTGTTCACTGTAAACTGGAGGGTCACACGTCCGGAAACTCCATTTTCCTTTGCTATCTCTGGATATACGAGTCTTTCGTTCACCCATTTTGAGAAAGCGTTTGCATCGCCGCCCATGAATGATGGTTTTTCCTCTACGAACTGGAAAGGAATAGCTTCTTCCTCGATAACTTCTTCCTCTACGGTCTCTACATAGTCCATGATCTCGACACCCATGCTGGCGTCATCCTCCAGATTCATGAAAAGGTTGTCATCAACCTGGATCTCATCATCGACGATGTCGATCTGGTCAGAAAGTACAGGAATTTTAGGCGCTGCAGTTGGAGGTGGAGGAGGTGTTTCCTGTGTGATAGGAATCATTTCCTCTGCTTCAACTACTTCAGCAGTTTCTTCGAAAACTGATACCTGCTTGTCTGTTGTGCTCCACTCGAAAGCGAACCATACAACCAGAAGAGACAGTATCAGTCCAATCTCAGTGAAAAGGAGCTTCTTGTTCTCGAGATTGGCTTTAGCTGATTTTTTAATCTCCATATCAAATGTGTTTATTTCCGGTTTAGCGGCGTAAAGTTAAAAATTATATTTTTTATTTCATAATTTTTTCTCGTTAAGTTTTATATTTGCGGAAAAATTCCGCTATGATACTGTATTATTATGAAGATATTGATTTTGTCTTCAGGAATAAGACGCTGAACAACAGATGGCTGAAACTTGTCGCGGAAAGCGAGATAAGACGTATAGGCGACATTTCAATCATTTTCTGTTCGGACAACTATATACTTGATGTAAACCAGAAGTATCTTCAGCATGACTATTTTACTGATATCATCACCTTCGATTACTGCGAAGGTGACAGACTGTCAGGCGACCTTTTCATAAGTATCGACAGTGTGAGAGAGAACGCCCTTGAGTACGGGACTGATTTTTCCAACGAGCTCAACAGGGTGATGGTGCATGGTATACTCCATCTTATAGGGTATGATGACCACACGGAGGAGGATATTGCCATGATGAGGAAGAAGGAAAACTATTATCTTTCGCTGAGGGAGCTGGTCTGATGGAGAAGAGTTACGATGTAATAGTTATAGGTGGGGGACATGCCGGGTGTGAAGCTGCGATGGCTGCTGCTAATATGGGATCTTCTGTCCTGCTTGTCACGATGGACATGAACAAGTTTGCGCAGATGTCATGCAATCCTGCAGTCGGTGGTATTGCCAAAGGACAGATCATACGTGAAGTGGATGCGCTCGGGGGATATACCGGGATTGTGACTGATGCCTCTACCATACAGTTCAGGATGCTTAACAGGTCGAAAGGGCCTGCAATGTGGAGTCCTCGTGCTCAGTGTGACAAATTGCAGTTTTGTGTCAATTGGCGAAAAATTCTCGAAACTAATTGTAAATTAGATATTTACCAAGATATAGTCACCCGTTTTACCTTCTCAGGATCGCGTATTACGGGCTGCTGTACGACTACTGGAGCAAAATTCAATTCTCAGACAGTTATTCTTACTGCCGGAACCTTCCTTGACGGGAAATTGTTCATAGGAAGGAACCAGTTTGAAGGCGGAAGGATAGGTGAACTGTCTTCTCACGGACTTACCGCCCAGCTCATGGATATGGGAATAAGGACGGCGCGTATGAAGACTGGCACGCCTCCGAGGATTGACATCTCTTCGGTGGATACTTCCAGGCTTGTTAGACAGGACGGTGATCCGGTGCCTGAGAAGTTTTCATATCTTCCGTATCTCTCTACCGTACAGAACGGGACTCCTCAGATGCCATGTTTTATAGTGCATACCAATCCGCATGTCCATGATATACTCAGAAGCGGATTTGGTGACTCTCCTCTTTTTTCAGGTATGATAACCGGTATAGGTCCTAGATACTGTCCGAGTATAGAGGACAAGCTGAGGACTTTTGCGGACAAGGATTCTCATCAGCTGTTCCTTGAACCGGAGGGAAGGTCGGTGAACGAGTATTATCTGCAAGGATTCTCATCCTCCCTTCCGCTCGATGTTCAGCTGGATGCCCTTCATGCTATAGAGGGTCTTGAAAATGCGAAGATATACAGGCCGGCCTATGCTGTTGAATACGATTTTTTCGACCCGGTCCAGCTGAAGCCTACTCTTGAACTAAAGACAATAGAAAACCTGTTTTTCGCAGGACAGATAAACGGGACCACCGGATATGAGGAGGCGGCTGCCCAAGGAATTGTCGCAGGTATCAATGCCCATCTAAAAGTCAGGGGAGAGGAGCCGTTTGTTTTGAAAAGGGACCAGGCCTATATCGGTGTTCTCATTGATGACCTTATTACCAAGGGGGTGGATGAGCCTTACAGAATGTTCACTTCAAGGGCGGAGTATAGGATTCTTCTCCGTCAGGATAATGCTGATTTCCGTCTTACTCCTCTTTCTTTCAGAGCCGGACTTGCGGACAAGTTCAGGTATGATTTTACTATGGCCAAATATGACGCTGTCTCCAGATACACTGATTTCTTTGAGTCTTCTTCCGTGAGGCCAGATAAGGCCAATCCTTATCTTGAGTCAGTCGGCTCTTCACCTGTTGATTCAAGAAAGAAATATTCGGAGCTTGCAGTCAGACCGAATGTTAGATTGAGTGAGCTTGTAAAGATTGTTCCACGTGGAACAATTCTTCCTGATGGGACGGACTTCCATGATGACATGATTGTAGGTATCCCTACACCTGAGAAGTGTTTTCTTGATTTTGACTATAGGGTAAATCTCGAAACATTGAACAGGGGAGTGGAGATGGAGTATCTGAAAGAATCTGCCTATGACGGAGGGGCTGCATCTTATAAAGACGCGATGAATGTACTCAGATGGAACTGCGGATATCCTTTGCCTGAAAAAGATTCCCCTGTTTCGATGTCAGACTTGATTGACATCAATACGAAAGAAGAGTTGATAGAGTCAGTTGAGATTTCCATAAAGTATGCGGGCTATATTGAAAGGGAGAGAAAACTTGCAGAGAAGATAACGCGTCTTGAAAACCTTGTCATTCCGGTGGGCTTCGATTTTGACAAGGTTGAAAGTCTTTCCATAGAGTGCAGACAGAAACTTAAACGCTATGCACCGAAAACCATTGCTCAGGCATCGAGAATATCAGGGGTTTCCCCAGCAGACATTTCTGTTCTGCTCGTGTATTTCGGAAGGTGAATATTTAACGTGAATTCGATGAATTTAATTCATTAAATTACATCGAATTACCTATTAAGGAGCAGGCCCGTTGCCTGCGACAGGTCCCCCGGCGAGGGGGAAGGAAGGGGGTGGCGCCCCTTAACAAGGGGCTGTC
>JADILZ010000014.1 GCA_017695065.1 Candidatus Cryptobacteroides excrementipullorum | reverse complement strand
TGCCCCGCCGGGGCTGTCGCCGCAGGTGACTGGGGGTGGACTAACAGGATTTCTGTAGCAGGGCCCATCAGGGCCGCACCGGAGCGTCAGCGAGGTTTCCGTCAGGGAAACCGAAGCAGTGAAGGTGCCGGAGGAGCGAAGCGGAGCCGCATGCCCCGCCGGGGCTGTCGCCGCAGGTGACTGGGGGTGGACAGACAGGATTTCTGGAAGAAATCCTTAACGTCAGTGTGACGGATTTCGGTCATAAAAGATAAAATATTGATTTTTAATATAATATTGTCAAACATAAATTCGTCGAACTGACGTTAAAATATGAAAACTAACGAAAACGAAGCCCTTGTCGTGTTCAGCGGAGGGCAGGATTCCACGACATGCCTGTTCTGGGCGAAAAAGGAATTCGGTAAAGTACACGCGCTGACCTTCCGGTACGGCCAAAAACATGTGCTTGAGGTGGAGATGGCAGAGAGACTTGCCGCAAAGGCCGGAGTGGACTTCCACATCCTGGATGTGCCTCTGGTAGGACAGCTCGGAGCAAACTCATTGACAGACACTTCCATTGTCATGGATCAGGAGAAGCCGGAGGATTCGTTCCCCAACACGTTTGTCCCCGGGCGGAACCTTTTTTTCCTGAGCATTGCCGCCGTTTTCGCCAGGGAGAGGGGCATAAGGCATATTGTCACAGGTGTATCCCAGACTGATTTCAGCGGGTATCCTGACTGCAGGGACGCTTTCATCAGGTCCCTCAATGTCACTCTGGACCTCGCCATGGACGAGCAGTTCGTGATACATACCCCGCTCATGTGGCTGGACAAGGCCCGGACATGGGCCCTGGCTGACAGTCTTGGAGTGCTGGACATTGTCAGGAACGAAACTCTCACTTGCTACAACGGCATCCCTGGAGACGGTTGCGGACATTGTCCTGCCTGCAGGCTCCGCAGGGCCGGTCTCGAGAAATACCTCGCCTCACGCATGCCCTGACGGCATCCAATCGTGTTAAACTTAATTTTATCAGAAATATGGACACAAGAGAAACAGAGGGCCTGAAGTCACTGGGCCGCAAGACAGAATACAGGAGCGACTATGCACCGGAAGTGCTCGAGACATTCTCGAACAGGCATCCGGAAAACGACTACTGGGTACGTTTCAACTGCCCGGAGTTCACGAGCCTCTGCCCCATCACCGGCCAGCCGGACTTCGCCGAGATACGCATCAGCTATATCCCGGATGAGAAGATGGTCGAGAGCAAGAGCCTGAAACTCTATTTGTTCAGCTACCGCAACCACGGCGATTTCCACGAGGACTGCGTGAACAAGATCATGAAGGACCTTATACGGCTGATGGACCCGAAATACATCGAAGTCACGGGGTATTTCACCCCGCGTGGCGGGATTTCCATATATCCTTACGCAAACTACGGCAGGCCCGGCACGAAATACGAGGCTCTCGCCGAGAAGCGTATGGCCTGCCACGAGTGACGGCGCACCGGCGGGATTTTCATGGCATGTCAGTGTAATCCTCGATATAATCCCGGAAAAATCCTTGTATTTTAAAGGAGCTATTCTTAACTTTACCAGGATTGGATTACATAATTAATAACCGACAATATGAACAATTACCCGAAAATCGGCATACGCCCGGCTATCGACGGCCGTCAGGGCGGTGTCCGAGAAAGTCTTGAAGAAAAGACAATGAATCTTGCAAAGGCTGTCGCTTCACTCATTACTGAGAATCTGCGTAACGGCGACGGCTCCCCTGTGGAATGTGTGATTGCCGACGGCACCATCGGCAGGGTGGCTGAAAGTGCTGCATGCGCGGAGAAGTTCGAGCGTGAGGGCGTCGGGGCCACCATCACCGTGACATCGTGCTGGTGCTATGGTTCTGAGACCATGGACATGAACCCGTATTACCCGAAGGCAGTGTGGGGGTTCAACGGGACAGAACGTCCCGGCGCGGTGTATCTCGCGGCCGTTCTTGCCGCCCATGCGCAGAAGGGACTTCCTGCATTCGGTATCTACGGCCATGATGTACAGGATCTTGAGGACAACACCATTCCTGCCGATGTGGCAGAGAAGCTGCTGCGTTTCGCACGTGCCGCACAGGCTGTGGCAGTCATGAGGGGCAAGTCTTACCTTTCCATGGGCGGAGTGTCAATGGGAATCGCCGGCTCCATCGTGAATCCGGACTTCTTCCAGGAGTACCTCGGTATGAGGAACGAGTCTGTCGATCTCACCGAGATTATCCGCAGGATGACAGAAGGGATCTATGACAAGGAGGAGTACGCCAAGGCCATGGCCTGGACAGAGAAGTACTGCAAGGTGAACGAAGGGCAGGACTTCAACTCCCCTCACAAGGTCAAGACCCGCGAAGGAAAGGACAAGGACTGGGAATTCATCGTGAAGATGACGATGATAATGAAGGACCTCATGCACGGGAATCCGAAACTCCTGGAAATGGGCTTCAAGGAAGAGTCACTCGGGCACAATGCCATCGCCGCAGGCTTCCAGGGACAGCGCCAGTGGACCGACTTCTATCCTAACGGTGACTATTCAGAGGCACTTCTCAACACTTCATTCGACTGGAACGGCACCCGCGAGGCCAACGTGGTGGCTACCGAGAATGACGCATGCAACGGCGTGGCCATGCTTTTCGGCCATCTTCTCACCAACCGTGCACAGATATTCTCCGACGTGCGCACATACTGGAGCCCGGAAGCAGTGAAACGTGTCACCGGCAAGGAGCTTACCGGCATGGCGGCAGGCGGTATAATCCACCTCATCAACTCCGGGGCCACCACGCTTGACGGCACGGGCCGCCAGACTGACGGCGAGGGCAACCCTGTAATGAAGCCTTACTGGGAGATTTCAGACCGGGAAGTCGAGGAGTGCCTCGGCGCCACTACATGGTATCCTGCCAACAGGGACTATTTCCGCGGCGGCGGATTCTCTTCCAACTTCCTGACCAGGGGAGGCATGCCGGTGACCATGTCAAGACTTAACCTTGTCAAAGGGCTCGGGCCTGTCCTCCAGATTGCCGAAGGGTGGACCGTGGACATCGATCCGGAAATACACCGCATACTCAACGAACGTACCGACCGCACATGGCCTACGACATGGTTTGTGCCGCGCCTGTGCGACAAGCCTGCATTCAAGGATGTTTATTCCGTCATGAACAACTGGGGAGCCAACCACGGCGCCATCAGCTACGGCCACATAGGCAAGGACCTCATAACGATGGCCTCCATACTGCGCATCCCTGTATGCATGCACAATGTGGACGAGGACAGCATCTTCCGTCCTGCGGCATGGAACGCGTTCGGAATGGACAAGGAAGGGGCGGACTACAGGGCATGTGCCGCTTACGGACCTCTTTACAGATAAATCCCTGACAGAGAGATGATAGCAGAAGAGTATTTCGAAAAGTTCATAGCTCAGGCCCATCGCGTAGGCGATGCCGGCCTGACTGTGTGCAGCAGCGGTAACCTTTCCTGGCGTGTCGGGGATGAGGCGCTTGTCTCCGGTACAGGGTCATGGGTCCCTGCATTGCAGCGGAAGAACGTATCGGTGTGCGACATAGCCACCGGTGCAGTGAAGAACGGCGTAAAGCCTTCCATGGAAAGCGGTTTCCATCTGGGGATATTGCGGGAGAGGCCTGACGTGAATGTCGTCCTGCATTTCCAGTCGCCGTACGCCACGGCTGTGGCATGCATGAAGGAGATTCCGTCGGATTTCAACGTGACGGCGGAGGTGCCGTGCCATGTGGGATCCGAGATTCCGGTCATCCCTTATTTCAGGCCTGGTTCTCCGGAGCTGGCCGGACATGTGGTGGCTGCCATGAAGGACCATGATTCCATCCTTCTGCGCAAGCATGGCCAGGTGGTGTGCGGGAAGGATTTCGACGAGGTGTTCGAAAAGGCGATGTTCTTCGAGATGGCGTGCCGCATCATCATCCTCACGGGTGGCTCTTATGAAACCCTTTCCCCGGGAGAGATCTCAGACCTTGAGACATATGTCCTCGGGAAAGTAACAGGATGACCCCATGGGAACATTCTTGGCAGTGGACTTCGGGGCCGGCAGCGGCAGGGTGATTGCCGGTACCGTCTCCGGAGGCCGTTTGAATACAGTGGAGGTACACCGTTTCCCTAACCGTCAGATCAGGCTCGGGAACAGGCTGTACTGGGATTTCCTGTCACTTTTCGAAGAGATGAAGACAGGCCTGAGAATGGCCGCAGGGCAATTCAGTGACATAAGAAGCATCGGCATAGACACCTGGGGTGTGGACTTCGGCCTGGTGGACCGGGACGGCAACCTTCTCGGCAACCCTGTGTGCTACAGGGACCCGTCCATGGACGGGGCGGCGGAAGAATGGGGACGTGACAATGACCTCGCCGCACACTATTCGACAGCCGGCATACAGGTCATGTCCATCAATACCCTCTTCCAGTTTTACGTGCGCAAGAAGCGGGGAGACAGGACATTGGACATAGCGCAGCATCTTCTTTTCATGCCGGACCTGTTCAGTTTCTACCTGACAGGAGTGCCTGGAAACGAATATACCATAGCATCTACCTCCGAGCTCCTGGATGCCAGGAAAAGGGACTGGAACTTCCCTCTGATCGACAGTCTCGGACTCCCGAGACATCTTTTCGGCAGGATAATCCACCCGGGGCAGACAAGAGGTACGGTCATGGACTCCGTCGCGGACGAGCTCGGACTCCCTCGCGGCGTGAAGGTGGTGGCGGTTGGGTCACATGATACGGCGAGCGCCGTATACGCCATCCCGTATGAGAAAGGGAAGGAGTCTGTCAGCGCATTCCTCAGCTCGGGTACCTGGTCCCTGCTCGGGATAGAGACCGATGAGCCGGTGCTTACGGATGCGGCGAGAAAGGCCGGGTTCACAAATGAGGGCGGCGTCGGCGGAAAAATCCGCTTCCTGCAGAACATCACCGGCCTGTGGATTCTCCAGTGCCTTGTGAGGCAGTGGAAAGAGGCCGGACTTCCCGACAGTTATGACTATCTGCTGTCTGAGGCCGCCAAGGCTGACATCCCTTCGGTCGTGGATGTTGACCACGGGATGTTCATGCATCCGGACGACATGCTGGCAGCGGTCGGGGAGTATTGCCGCATGACATCACAGCGCGTCCCTTCCACGCAGGGCGAATATGTCAGGTGTGTCCTTCATTCCCTCGCAGTCCGCTACCGGAAGGGGATAGAGGAGCTGGACTCTCTGCTCGGAAAGCCTGTGGAGAGGCTGCACATAATAGGGGGCGGTAGCCGGAACACCCTGCTCAACACCCTGACTTCCGAGGAGACCGGACTTCCTGTGGTGGCAGGTCCGGTCGAGGCCACGGCAATAGGCAACATACTGATGCAGGCGGTTGCGTGCGGGGAAATCGCTGACAAGACTGAAATATCATCTGTCAGGACAGGACCGGACACCCATTAATGCTTGAACAATATTCTGACAGACGTTGAATTAATCAAATGGATAACACTACAGCAAAAAAACCTGTGATCGGGAAGTCCCTGTTGCTCCCGTTCATACTTATCACGGCGTGCTTCGCACTTTGGGGCTTCGCCAATGACATAACGAACCCTATGGTCAAGGCATTTTCCAAGATATTCAGGATGAGCGTGACGGAAGGGGCTCTTGTGCAGGTGGCTTTCTACGGCGGTTATTTCGCCATGGCTTTCCCTGCTGCGGTCTTCATAAGGAAATACTCCTACAAGTCCGGTGTACTGCTCGGCCTGGGGATGTACGCCCTTGGGGCGTTCCTGTTCTACCCGGCCATGAAGACGGGTAACTACTACCCGTTCCTTGCGGCATATTTCATAATGACGTGCGGACTTTCATTCCTGGAGACCAGCTGCAACCCATATATACTTTCAATGGGGCCGGAAGAGACTGCCACCAGGAGACTCAATTTCGCGCAGGCCTTCAACCCGATTGGCTCCCTGGTGGGCATGTATGTCGCCATGAACTTCATACAGAGCAGGCTGCACCCTATGGACACCGCCGAACGGGCCCTGCTTTCCGATGCCGAGTTCGAGGCTGTAAGGGATGCGGACCTCGCTGTGCTCGTGGCCCCGTACCTGCTTATCGGGGTGGTCATCCTGGTGATGTTCATCCTTGTGGGGGTGGTGCGTATGCCCAAGAACAATGACAAGAACCACAATGTGGACTTTTTCAGGACCCTGAAACGTATCTTCTCCATACACAACTACAGGGAAGGGGTCATCGCCCAGTTTTTCTATGTGGGGGCGCAGATCATGTGCTGGACTTTCATCGTCCAATACGGCACCAGACTTTTCATGGGCATGGGGATGGAGGAACAGGCTGCGGAGGTGCTGTCCCAGAAGTACAACATTGCCGCAATGGCCATCTTCTGCTGCAGCCGTTTCATCTGCACCTTCCTGCTGAAATACATAAACCCTGGCCGCCTTCTGAAGATTCTTGCCGTGGCCGCATGCATATTCACTCTCGGGACCATTTTCCTGCAGAACATCTGGGGAATGTACTCCCTGGTGGCAATATCGGCGTGCATGTCGCTCATGTTCCCTACAATCTACGGCATTGCCCTTCACGGGATGGGTGATGACGCCAAGTTCGGGGCAGCGGGTCTTATCATGGCAATTCTCGGCGGGTCGGTAATGCCTCCGGTGCAGGCTGCGATCATAGACATGGGTACAGTGCTGGGCATGCCTGCCGTCAACGTTTCGTTCGTCATGCCTCTGATATGCTTTATCGTGGTGATTATCTACGGACACCGTTCTGCCGCGCGGGGACAAGCATAGTTTTTGATGCAGTCCTGTGCTGCAAATTTGTATTTCGGATATGAAGAAGATAAGCAATCCCTGGCTCGGACTGGTGAAGGACGGGTACAACTGTTTCGGCTGTGCCCCTACCAATCCTCTCGGGCTCAAGATGGAATTTTATGAAGACGGGGACGAGATAGTGTCCCTGTGGCATTCTGACGACAATTACCAGGGCTGGCTCCATACCCTGCACGGTGGAATCCAGGCTACACTCATGGACGAGATCGCCGCATGGGTGATGGCCCGCAAGCTTCAGTGTGCCGGGATGACCACACACATGGAAATGAAATACAGGAAGCCAGTCCCTACAGGTCCGGATGTCGTCCTTGAGGTGAGGGCAGGCATCAAGGAGATGAAACGCAACTTCGCGTTCATCTCGGCCCGCATCATCCATGACGGTCAGGTCTGCTCCGAGGCGGAGCTGACATATTACTGCTTCTCCCCGGAGAAGTCCGCATCGGATTTCTATTTCAGGGGATGCAGGCTCGAAGAAGAGGAGGAACCGGTCCGGGACAAATGAGATAAAGGTCAGCTTCGGCTGACCTTTATCACGTTTCTCAGGGCTCTGAGCTGAGAGAGAACCTTGTCCAGTTCCAGGTTGCTCGGGATGGAGAGCTTGACGGAGATGTCGTATGTGCCGTTCTTCCCGTTCTCGTTCACATTGAACGACCTGATGGATGCCTTGAACGTGTTTATCACGTCTATCACTTCGTTTATCACTGACGGCTCCAGGGCCGCACTCACCCTGAGTGTTGTCTGGAAGCTCGATGTGCTCGGGGTGTCGCTCCACCTGACCTTCTGGATACGATAGGGGTACATCTCGATGAGCCTTGCAGCGTTGGGACATGAGATCCTGTGGATCTTTATCCCTTCCTTGATGGAGACGAACCCGAACACGTCATCGCCATAGACAGGGTTGCAGCACTTGGCCATCTTGTAGTCCAGGTTTTTTACGTTCCTGGCGCTGAGTACCAGGATGTCGTCCGACGAGACCCCGCGTCCGTCCCACATCTTCTTTTCTGTCTGGGCCTTGTCCCTTGCCTGCCCGGAAGACTGCGTCTGGCTGTCTGTCTCCTGGATGTCTCCGCTTTCCCCGTCTTTAGTCCCGGATATGGACTGTATGAGGTCCTTCAGCGTGCCGATGTCCACGGTTCCGTCGCCCACAGCGGCATAGAAGGCATTTACATTCCTGTACTGGAGCTTCTTCATCAGGGCGGCGAGAGTCTCGTCGTCCAGCTCCATCTTCCAGTTCTTCAGTCTCCTGGTCACCAGTTCCTTGCCTTCCGCAGCCTTCTGGAACTCGGCTTCGCTGAGCTTCTGCCGGATCTTTGTGCGGGCCTTTGACGTGACCACTATGCTCAGCCAGTCCTGGGACGGCTTCTGGTTCTTGCTGCTCATGATCTCCACCACGTCCCCGGTCTTGAGCTTCTCCTTTATCGGTACGGCTTTCCCGTTGACTTTCCCTCCTGAGCATTTTATGCCCAGGTTGGAGTGTATGTCGAAGGCGAAGTCGAGCACTGTCGCCCCGGCAGGCAGCTTCCTCAGTTCTCCGGACGGGGTGAACACGAATATCTCTTTTGACGGCGGTTCCGGGATGTCATCCTCGTAATAGGCGCCTGGACTGTCTTCCGCCTGTCCCTGGCCTCCGGAGTGCATCATGGTGTGCGGATGCTCCAGGGCATATCTTACCGACGAGAGCCACTTGTCGAGCGTGGCCTCGTGCTTGATCCCTTTGTAGGACCAGTGCGAGGCGAGCCCGTTCTCGGCCACTTCGTCCATCCTCTTGGTGCGTATCTGCACTTCCAGATATACGTTGTCGCTGTTCTTTACGGTGATATGAAGGGACTCATAGCCGTTGGGTTTCGGGTTTGAAATCCAGTCGCGCAGCCTTCTTGTGTCCGATTCATATTCCTCTGTCACATAGGAGAATACTTTCCAGCACAGGGCATGTTCAGTCTCCCTGTCTGTGTCACAGTCGATTATGAACCTGATGGCGAATACGTCGTACACTCCCTCGAAAGGGACTTTCTGCTTCTGCATCTTCCTCCAGATGGAGTAGGCTGTCTTGGTACGTATCTTCAGCTTGTAGGCAATCCCGGCTTCCGAGAGCTTGTGCTTCAGCGGCTCGATGAACTGGGTCATGAGCTTCTGACGGTCTTTCTCGGTGGCTTTCAGCTTGTTGGTGATGGCGCGGTACTGCTCGGGCTCGGCGTAACGGAAGTATGTGTCCTCCATTTCGCTTTTCATGTTGTAAAGTCCGAGCTGGTGCGCAAGCGGGATATAAAGCATCAGTGTCTCAAGAATCTTCCTCTCGCGCGAGAGCTTCGGGAATATCTCCAGAGACCGCATGACCTCCAGCCTGTCGGCCAGCTTCAGTACAGTCACGCGCGGGTCCTTCGAGTACGATACTATCAGTTTCTTGTAGTTCTCTGCCTCGAGCCTGGTATCCTTTGGCTTGATGGTGGAGATCTTGTTGAGGCCGTCCACCATTGTCAGGACATCCTTCCCGAATGTGTGTCCGGATACGATGTCGGTTTCAGGGTGGAACCTCATGGCTTCATGCAGGAATACCGCCGCCACGCACTCCGCCGGGAGTCCGATTTCATCGGCGGCTATCTTCGCCACCCCTACAGGATGGCCGATGAACGGCTTGCCGTTTCCCCTGGTCTGTCCTTCGAGTGCCTTTTCCGCTATGGAGTAGGCTTCCCGTATGAGACCTTTCCCTTTCTCGTCGAATGAAGGGAACAATTCGTCGATTGTGTCCATAGTGATGTCCGTTTTACAAGTTCTGATATGTGCCGTGCCAGAATGGCCGGAAGTCCAGATATACCCGACAGTATAAATGGCATCAGGGCCAAATATGGCATTGCCGAAGTTAATACATTTTTTCGTGAAAACATGAAATTATTGCTACATTTGCAAGATTGGATTTAGACATAACATACAATACAATACCGCATAATGAATAATAAAGGATATTCGCCTTTGAGATGGGTCCCGAGCGCGTATTTCGCAATGGGGATGCCTTTCGTGATATTGAACATGGTGTGTGTCCTCATGTTCAAGGGAATGGGCATAGAAGACAGCCGGATTGCATTATGGACTTCGGTAATCATGTTCCCGTGGACGATAAAGTTCCTCTGGAGTCCTTTCCTGGAGATTTTCAAGACAAAGAAGTTCTTTGTGGTGGTGACACAGCTCGTCTCGGGGGTGGGGTTCGGTCTTGTGGCCCTGGCCCTGCACCTGCCTGATTTCTTTGCCGTATGCATAGCGCTTCTTGCTGTCATTGCCATGAGCGGCGCCACCCATGACATTGCCCTTGACGGACTTTACATGGCGGAGCTTTCCAAGCAGGACCAGGCGAAGTATATAGGCTGGCAGGGTGCGTTCTACAACCTTGCCAAACTTGTGGCTACCGGCCTTCTTGTCTATCTTGCAGGTGTGCTTATCGACCATTTCAAGGCTGGAGGGGCGACACCACAGGAGGCGGCCCTTCCGGCATGGACGGTCATCATGGTCGTCTGCGGGGCAATCCTGGTGCTCCTGGGGCTCTACCATTCGAAATCGCTCCCGTCAAGTGCGGCGCCTCAGTCGCAGCCGAGGTCCGCAGGAGCCATCCTGGGCGAGCTCTGGGCGGTGATACGTGACTTCTTCACCAAGAAATACATCGGCTGGTACATCCTCTTCATCATCCTGTACCGTCTCGGGGAAGGGTTCGTGATGAAGATTGTGCCTCTGTTCCTGAAGGCGGACGTGGCTGACGGGGGACTCGGTCTTTCGGAGCAGCAGATAGGCGTCTTCTACGGCTCTTTCGGAGCGGCGGCATTCGTGCTCGGCTCCCTGCTGGCAGGGTATTACATCTCGCACCTGGGCCTCAGGAAGGCACTTTTCTCCCTTGTGTGCATTTTCAACCTTCCTTTCCTGGTATATACATATTTTGCGTGGGTACAGCCAAGCTCTGTGCTGCTTATAGGCACCGGCATCGTGGTGGAATATTTCGGTTACGGGTTCGGTTTTGTGGGACTTACGCTCTTCATGATGCAGCAGGTGGCACCGGGAAAGCACCAGATGGCGCACTACGCGTTCGCTTCCGGGATCATGAACCTCTCTGTGATGATGACAGGCGCGGTTTCCGGCTTCCTTAGCGACGCTCTCGGGTACAAGGTCTTCTTCATAGCGGTAATGGCGGCAGTGATACCGATTTTCATCATGACCAGGTTCATTCCGTTCACATATCCGGACAATACCGCTTCTTCCGCCGAAAAATGATTATAAATAACGTCAGTTCGACGAATTTATGTTTAACAATATTATCCTAAAAATCAATACTTTATCATTTATGACCAGAATCCGTCACACTGACGTTAAGGATTTCTGGAAGAAATCCTGTCTGTCTAATCCCCAGTCACTTCGTGACAGCCCCTTGTTAAGGGGCGCCACCCCCTTCCTTCCCCCTCGCCGGGGGACATGTCACAGGCAACGGGCCTGCTCCTTAATAGGTAATTCGATGTAATTTAATGAATTAAATTCATCGAATTCACGTTAATATAACTATTTTTACCCAATCTCCATTCAACAAGTCAAATCCACAAAGCACTTGAAAGGGAAAGATGTATCCAAAATCCCGAAACTCCTGTCTGGTAGAAACACCAAGGTGATATACCTTGTCTTTCTGTCTTTGCATACTTTGATTTTAATGGGTAATTCTCCATTTTTCAATGGTTTGTATTTGTAACAAACAACTTCTACCGTTGCCATTTTGGGTAAAACTTTTTAGAAAACACAACCCAGTTTCCAAGCCATTTGAGTGTGTTTGGGGCACAAAAAAAGAGAGCCACATCTCTGCAACTCTCTCATTTACAGTGGTGTCACCGGGAATCGAACCAGGGACTGTAGGATTTTCAGTCCTTTGCTCTACCAACTGAGCTATGACACCATTTTCTGTAAGAACTTCCCTCTCTTTCGTTTTGGGATTGCAAAGATAGGCAAAATATAAGACACTCCAAATTTTTTTTCACTTTTTAAGCAAATTTCTGAAAGATTGACGTATTTTTGTCTGAAGCCACACAGAAAAGGAACGATGAAAGATGCTGGGATATACATATCCGTGATCCTGCCGCTCAGGCTTGAGTGGGAACCGTGCTACAGACTGCCCCCGGACTGTCGGACGGAAGGAGATGAGACTGGCGACGGGACAGCCGGGACCGGCACAGGCAGCAGGGTAAGGGTCATGTTCGCCGGCAAAGAGTATATAGGGGTGGTGTCAGGAATTGTCCCGGACCCCGGAATGGACCCTGGCAGGATAAAGGATGTATTGTCGGTGGAAAAATCCCTTGAACGAATAAGCTGGCAGGAGATAGAGCTGTGGAGACAGGTCTCTTCCTATTATATGTGTACCGTAGGGGAAGTGTACAAGGCCGCATACCCCATGCAGAAGATATCGTCCGAAGAGGCTATAGCAAGGAAGGCGGACAGGCTGAAAAAGAGGGAAATGGCTGAAACCGCGGCAGCAATAAGAAAAGCCGGGATGTCGGCAGAGTGGATTGAAAGGGTGCTCATGTCGCTGGAAGCCAGGAAGACAGCCCTGTCGGACAGGAAGGCAAGGAAACTGGAGCTTGCAGGAAAATCGAGGAAAGACAGCACAAGGGAGAAACATGTCTGCGATGCGGAAAAGCTCGGCGGGGAGATTGTCAGCATTGAGGCCAGAATTTCAGAGGCAAAGGACAGGCTTGCAGAAACAAGGGCATTTTCAGACAGACTTAAGGAATCCCTGTCCCGCATGAAAGACGGCACAGACACACGGGCAGGCAGACCACAGGCACGGGATTATGCTGCAGCCACAGGACATGACGGTATCATCCTCAGCGCAGACCAGCAGAAGGCTATGGAGAGCATACGCCGCGAGTTCACTGACGGGAAGACGGTGCTCCTGAAAGGGATAACGGGTTCCGGAAAGACAGAAATCTATATCAAGCTGGCGGAAGAGGCCATGTCTGAGGGAAGGAACGTATTGTACCTCGTACCGGAAATAGCGCTGGGCAAGCAGCTCGAAGACAGGCTCAGGGCGATATTCGGAGACAGACTGCTCACCTTCCATTCCGGAGAATCCGCCACAAGGAGGGCTGAAGTCGCCGGAGAGATACGGGGGCGTACTTCCTGTTCCATCGTGATAGGGACACGGTCCGCCCTGTTCCTCCCGCACAGGAACCTCGGCCTCATTATAATAGACGAAGAGCACGACAGTTCCTACAAGCAGGACTCCCCCGCCCCGAGGTACAACGGAAGAGATACCGCCATAATGCTCGGAGGAATACATTCAAGCCACGTCCTTCTGGGATCCGCGACCCCGTCTCTCGAATCCCTCTACAACTGCAGGTCAGGAAAATACGCCCTTATCGAACTCAACAAGAGGTACCACGGGGCACCAGATGCAGAAGTCATGCTTGTGGACACGCTCGCGGAAAGGAGAAAAAGAGGCATGTCCGGAAGCCTGTCCCTGAAACTTCTGCTGAAGATGGAGGAGACGCTTAAAAACGGAGGACAGACGATTATACTGCGCTCACGCCGTTCTTACTCTCCGTCACTGCAGTGCAGTTCATGCGGTTACATACCCAAATGCCCGAGATGCAATGTGAGCCTCAGTTACCATAAGTCCTCCGGTTCCGACACATGCCACTACTGCGGCTTTTCTGTCGCCCATACCGGAATATGCCCGAAGTGCGGAGGGGAACTTGCTGGACTCGGCGCAGGGACACAGAAAATCGAGGAAGAGATAGCCGCCAGATTCCCAGGGGCAAAGGTTGCAAGGCTTGACAGCGACTCGGCGCAGGACAGAAAGTACGAAAGCGATGCCATACGGAAATTCGCCAGGGGGGAAACGGACATCCTCGTCGGCACACAGATGGTCACCAAGGGGTTTGACTTCGGCAGGCTCGAACTCGTGGCTGTCATCGGGTCCGATTCCCTGCTCGCCGCCCAGGATTTCCGTGCGGACGAGAAGGCGGTCCAGATTCTTGAGCAGTTCAGAGGACGTTGCGGAAGGCGCGGACACAGAGGCACATTCATAATCCAGACATGCCAGCCGGACCACCCGGTTTACCAGCGTATTCTTCATAACGGGATGGACGAAGGAACCGATCGTCTGATGGAAGAGAGGCGGGAATTCGGATATCCGCCGTTCTGCCGTATCATAGACATTACAGTCAGGGACAGCAGGGAAGACAGGACCGTGGCGATGTCGGACAGGCTTGCCGTGTCACTCTCCGGCAAAGGGTTCCGGTTCACCGGGCCGTATCATACAGGCAGCGGCAAGACATCAGGCTCCTTCATCCGCACGGTACGCGTATCCCTGCCCAAGGACAGGCATCTGTCGGACAGCAAGTCAAAACTGCTGGATACTGTGCTCGGTTTCGAGAGAGAGGCAAGATACCAGGGACACATTTCAATCGATGTCGATCCGTGCTGAATGGGTTGAGCCGTAGTCATGCAGGACGTTTATCTGACTCGGAAGGATTTCCACTTTCACCGGCAGTGTCCCTATGATTTCCCCGTCCACCTCCACGATGTCACCGTCCCCGTCAAGAGGAAAGACAGTCAGTGACCTGCATCTTCCGGAAATGATGATGCCAGACCTGGTGAACGTGCCGTTGAAAAGGCGCGGCCCCACCCTGAATATGTCCGCCAATGACACAGGAGGGACCACCGTGTAGTCCAGAAGCCCGTCATCGGTCACCGCATCCGGCGTCTGCCTGAGACCGCCTCCGGAATACCGTCCTATCCCGAAAGCAACGGACATACACTTCCCTTCGTACGCGACCTTCCCGTCACACTCTATCCTCACATCAGAAACACGCCGGTGAATAAGATTATAAATCAATGATTTGACATAAAGCATCCTTCCTTTTCCCCCGCGGGACTTCTGCCAGTTGACACGTTCGCATACCCTGGCGTCAAGACCCGCCCCGCCGATATTCACCATATACGAATACGGCCCTGGTATCAGAGTCCCGGATACTTTCCCGGAAGGCTCCAGCACCGTCACCTTCGCTATGTCCTGCAATGCAAACGATTCTTTCTCCAGAAGTCTTATCACCTCGTCCGGGTCATGCCTGATGCCGTGCGACCTTATCCAGTCGTTCCCGGAACCTATCGGCATCACTGCAAGTGTAAATTCACGAAGGGACATACTTTCACCCCTGAGCGACGCGTTCCCTATTGCTCCGGCGATACCGCACAGCACCTCGTGGACAGTACCGTCACCCCCTGCCGCCAGGAACCTGCGGTACCCCTCTTCAGCAGCCCTGCAGGCGATTTCAGTAGCATGCCGGCTGCAGCCGGTGCCGCTGGTGATACAGTCTATCCCGTGCGCCCGCAGAAGCTTTTCCACCCTTTCCCATTCAAGACCGGCCTTTCCGCTCCCTGCATGGGGATTGACCACCGCAAACCACTTTTCTCCGATACTGTTCATCATTAAAAGAATAGGTGTGCAAATTTAGGAAATCAGGCAAGTTTTTGCAACAATCGGGAGCACTTCCTGTCAGCGGTAAAGAAATTATTTGTAAATTTGCCGAGATTTAGTCATTGAAGCAAAAGCAGAATTATGGGAAAAGTAATAGCCATCGCAAACCAGAAAGGAGGTGTGGGCAAGACGACCACAGCGATCAACCTTGCGGCTTCACTTGCCGTCCTCGAGAAAAAGGTCCTGATCATTGATGCGGATCCGCAGGCAAACACCACCTCGGGCTTGAACTTCTCTCCTGACAATGACCAGAAACGGACTCTGTATGAAGTCATGATAGGAAGGATAGACATATCCGATGCTCTGATACAGACCGAGATAGCAAATCTGCAGATGATTCCGTCCCACATAAACCTCGTAGGTGCGGAGATAGAGATGCTGGAGGCGGAAGACAGGGAATCCGTAATGAAAAAGGCCCTTGCTCCCATCCGCAACGACTACGACTTCATCATTATCGACTGCTCGCCGTCACTCGGTCTGATAACTGTGAACTCGCTTACTGCGGCAGACTCGGTGATCATTCCGGTCCAGCCGGAGTTCTTCGCCCTTGAAGGGCTCGGCAAGCTGCTCCAGACCATCAGGCTCGTCCAGAACGGGGTGAATCCCGACCTCGCCATCGAAGGTTTTGTAGTCACGATGTTCGACGGCCGCACCAGAGTCCACTCGCAGGTGGAGGCAGAGCTCAGGGAGCATTTCAAAGATATGGTATTCAAGACCATAATCCAGCGTAACATCCGGCTCAGCGAGGCTCCCTCACATGGGAAACCGATCATTCTCTACGACGTGATATGCAACGGCACAGCCAACTATCTCAGCCTCGCGAAAGAAATACTTGAGAAAAACCAGTCGAAATGAGCAAGCAGCCAAGAGGACTTGGCAAAGGCCTTGGAGCCCTGCTGGGAGACCAGGCCTTGAGCCAGATAAGAAAGCCTGTGGAATATGTCCACAAGACAGTGGTGACGCCGGAATCGCCGGAGCCGTCCAAGGCCACAGCAGACATTATGCTGATACCTGTGGACCTTATAGAAGCGAATCCATACCAGCCGAGGATGTCGTTTGACAACGAGTCCCTGGACGGGCTCGCCGAGTCGATAAAGTCGCTTGGCCTGATACAGCCGATAACCGTAAGGAGGAAATCCCCGGACAGGTACCAGATCATAAGCGGGGAACGGAGATTCAGGGCCTGCCGGCTTGCAGGGCTGGAAGAGATTCCAGCGTACATAAGGGACACCAACGACCAGGGCATGCTGGAAATGGCCATCGTGGAGAACATCCAGAGGGAAGACCTGGACCCTATAGAAGTGGCTATGAGCTACCAGAGACTTATAGAGGAGTGCAATCTCACCCAGGAGCAGATGGCACTGAGGGTCGGGAAGAAGCGAGCTTCAGTCACCAACTATCTCCGGCTTCTCAAACTGCCTGCGAAAGTGCAGCACGACCTCAAGGTAGGCCTGCTCAGCGTGGGACACGCCAAAGTGCTGCTCGGCATCGAGGACATCGACCTCCAGGAGAAGCTCTGCGACCTCATCATCAAGGAAGACCTGTCTGTAAGGCAGCTTGAAGAGAGGATAAAGAGACTTGAAGGGGCAGGCAAGCCACAGGCACGGCAGGAACAGTCACTTCCGGACGACTATTACAGGATGCTCGGAATTGTGGGGAAATATTTTGAAAACAGCATAAGCCTTAAACGTACATCAGCAGGAAAAGGGACAATGACAATACATTTCTCTTCGGATGAAGAGGTCCAGAAGTTCCTTAAAGCGCTCGAAGATTCCGGAATCTGACCTGGGAAAGAACAGAATATCCATTCTGATGCAGCACAAGACATGAGGAACAAGACACTTTTAGTATATATCCTGACTGCAATAGCCTGTCTGACCGGCTTTTCCATCAGCGCCAACGCGCAGTTCAAGGAAGAGGCGTTCACCCAGAGCTACAACCCGGCGGATTCTACCGCGCAGGCAGACACATCCGACAAGATGTTCTCCTTCAAGGAACTTTTCGGAGGGCTCGCCCACAAGCAGGACCTCAGGATCGGGACAATGTTCGCAGGCTCTGTTTTCCTGCCAGGAGCCTCCCAGATATACAACAGGGACTACTGGAAACTCCCTATCGTGTATGGAGGGATAGGCGCATGCGCCGGCATCGGAGGATATTACCTCCATAAGTACAACGTGTCGAAGAAACGGTACAACGAACTACTGTCCATGATTCCGGCAGACGCCACAGACGTGGTCATTACCCCCGGCATTGACTATGGCGCAAGACGGACCGGCACATGGTTTATGATCGGGGCAGGACTGATATACTGGGGTTCGCTTATGGACGGAGTGGTGAGCTACAAGCGCGACGAACAGCCGCACCCTGGAAGAGCCACGATATACTCCATCCTTCTCCCAGGTCTCGGACAGGCATACAACGGGGAATACTGGAAAATACCGATATACTACGGCGGCATGCTGGCCGCGGTTCACTACCTGTACACCAACAACCTCAACTACCAGCGATTCCGCAGGATATACAGGGAAGCCACCAACCCGGACATTGAATACACAGGTTCGATTTCCGCCGAGACGGCCCAGTGGTACAGGGATGTCTACCGCAGGTACAGGGACTACTCCATAGTGGCCACTGCACTGGTATATCTGCTCCAGGTGATAGATGCCAACGTATTCGCCTACATGCATGACTTCGAGGTGAGCGACGACATCACGATGAAGGTTGAGCCTGCCGTAATAGCGCCGAACAACGCCTATGCCCTGCAGATTCCGACCATAGGGTCTGGGGGCTCGGAACAGGCGATAGGACTGAGGCTCGGCATACGTTTCTGACTTTCCGGAATATTTTTTAGCAATCTATTATAAGATAATGAAAATGAACCTGAAAAGATTCCCGATATGCTTCCTGCTGGCATCGCTCCTGTGCCTGCCGTCGATATGCAATGCAGCGGGAGATTCCACGAGCCTTGCCAGAAGGATGAAGCCGCAGAAGAACAAGGCTGCCCTGATAAGGGAGAACAAGGAGCTGACATACATGGTTGATTCCCTTATTGCCGAAATAGGAAAATACAGGGAAGAGATCCGGACCAGGGACTCCCTGACAGCAGAGATACTGGACATATATGAAGAAAACGAGGACAGGAGCGCAGCAGGGCTCAATCCGGAGGACTACACTCCCGAGGTGACGGACAGCCTCCTGAACCTGTGGTATATACACAAGAAGCTGAGCGCTGAGGATTTCGCCATAGAATATGACATGGATTCGGTCAAGTTCGAGTCCAATGTCCCTGATGAAGTCTATATCCAGAGGCTAAAGGAAATGAATTCCTTCATAGACCTCCCGTACAACAGCATCGTCAGGAACTACATCATCCTCTACTCCGAGAAGATGTCCACCAGGATGCCGGAAATGCTCGGACTCTGCAGCTACTACATGCCGATATTCGAGGAAATATTCAACGAGCACGACATGCCGGAGGAGCTGAAGGCCCTCGCCATAATCGAATCCGCCCTCAATCCTACTGCAGTATCAAGGGCTGGGGCCAAAGGAATGTGGCAGTTCATGTACTCGACGGCAAAGCTGTACGGCCTCAGGATAGACTCTTTCGTCGATGAACGGTTCGACCCGGTAAAATCAGCGCATGCAGTGGCGGAATACCTCAAAGACGCATACGCCATCTTCGGAGACTGGAACCTCGCCATCGCATCATACAACTGCGGTGCAGGGAACGTCAACAAGGCAATCCGCCGCAGCGGCGGAAAGAGGGCATTCTGGGACATTTACCCGTATCTTCCGAGAGAAACCAGAGGCTATGTACCGGCTTTTGTCGGGGCGCTTTACACAATGACTTATTACAAAGAGCACGGGATCATCCCGCAGCAGGTGGCCCTTCCTGCCGTAACCGATACCTTCAAGATACACAAAATGCTGCACTTCAAGCAAGTGAGTGATCTTGCCGGGGTCCCGATGCAGACCCTCAAGGATCTCAATCCGCAGTACAGGCACGACATAATCCCAGGAAACGAACGGGAATATATCCTGAGGATACCGTTCCAGTATTCAAATTCTTTCATAGACCACGAGGACTCCCTGTACTCATACAAGGCAGATGAGTTCTTCAACCCTGTGGTCATCAAGAAAATCAAGGACGGGGGCGACGGAGAACGGATAATACACAGGGTCAGAAGCGGGGAGATGCTCGGTAGCATAGCATTGAAATACAGATGCTCCGTCAGCCAGATAAAGAGGTGGAACAACCTGAGGAGCGACAGGATTAACATCGGCCAGCGCCTCGTCATATACCGAGGAGGTGCAGCACCGGCATCCTCTTCCGGCAAGACAGCCTCCAAGACTACGGCATCTTCGGCCGGGAAGTCATCATCCAAACCTATACCTGCCGGCACAGACTACACGGTGTATGTCGTGAAAAGCGGGGATTCTCTATATCTCATCGCCAAGAACTACCCGGGTGTAAGTGCACAGAACATCATGGATTTCAACGGTATAAGCAGCAAGATCAAACCAGGTATGAAAATAAAGATCCCGAAGCTCTGATCTTGTGCGGCAGGCTGTCACAGCCTGAACATCATCTGGAACTTAAGCTCGGCCCTGCCGGGCTTTTCCTTTTCCTGTGATGGGGACAGCCACGGATATCCTGTGTATGATGCCCTTACATAAAAACGCCCCAGACGGGAGACCTTTACACCAGCGACAAAAGATGTCCAGAATCCCCTGCCGTAAAAAGCCGGGACAGAGAAATTCCCCGGGGCATCCCTCTCATAGGCATATATACGGTCATCCCAATCGTCAGTCCGGAACAGGCCGCCCCTCAGGCACGCAGACAGCATGCCGCTCCTGCATCCACATTCGGCATAGGATAGCATCCCGGCCCCGACACATTGCAGAACATTGAGCCTCAAGGCCGAGAACCACTTCCCCGAAGAATACTTCAGGTCGCACCGCACATCCGTACGGAACTTCTCACCGTATGACCTCATCCTCTCCGAGAGTTTCCACACCATGGAAACGGATCCGGAGATCTGCCACTGGTATGAAAAAACCACCTTGCATTGCGACGATGCCCCGTGCACTCCGTACTTCGATTCAGGAGAACGGGACAGGTCGGCACTGAACCCTCCCTGATGCCTCGGGACAGAGGACCCGAACCCGGTCTTCCCCGCCAGAGCGACATAGCCCCCGGATGAGAAAGTCCCGGAAACGGCAATCCCGTATTCGTTACTGCACCTGCTCCCGCTGCGTACTGCACCGGAATATCCCGGACGGAAATCCGCAGGATAGTATCTGATCCCGGCAGCAAGGCCAAGCCCGCTGCATGGCCGGAACCTGCATCCGGCAAGCGCGGCAACCGAGAGCGACGGGAAATCAATGGCAGCTTCAGAAAACAGCTCCGTTCCCTGAAGGTTGTATCTCATGTCCGCCGAAACCCTTCCGCTTTCAAAAAAAGCTTTCCGGCCCGGGACAGACGGCACATCCACCCCGTCTTCCCTCGCATACAGAGTCCTGCTGCATGCAAAGCATGTCACGGAGGCCTGGGCATCCATACCCGACCAGGCAATGTTGAATCCCGGAAGGAAAGACACCGCCGCATCTTCTCCATGGACAGCGGCCTCCCTCACTCCAGGAAATGAAGCGAATGTGGAAAACAGCACATTCCCGAAAGAAAAGTCGGCGGCCGCCCCCCTGTGGCTTCCCTCCCCCGAATATGACCAGTATGGAGATATTCCGGACGGCCTCCGTGAAAAGGCCCCCTGTGAAGGCACCCCGCTCATCGAGAAGCCGCTCCACATCCCGAGTCCCTGGCCGAACCTGGTGTTGAAATCACCGATGACGACCTTCCCCAAGGTCCCCCGTCCGTAATATGCCGCATAGAACGAGACAGCCTCCGGAGGAAGCAGCACTGTGTCATACGTCCTGGACGTGACAACCGCCGCCTCAAAGCAATCTTCCATGGAAAACCTGTATTTCACACCATAATTATAATAAGGGACCATAGCCTCATCCCTGTCCTCCGCCTGCAGCTTGAGGGCAGCTTTTGCAACCAGTTCATTGACAATGTATGACTTGCGCAAGGAAGCCCTTCCAGGCAGGGCAGATGACGCGAAACTGACAAACGGTTCCACAGCTTCAGCCGCCTCCCTGCCGAATCCGTCAACCGCTGCAAGCTCTGAGACCGAAAGTATGTCGCCGTTCCTCTCCCTGTAGTCCATCAGCGCAGCCACCTGATACTGGGAAAAAAGCCCTGACTCCGTCAGGCGGCTTCTCGATGCAAGGTTGAGTTTCAGAGGACGGTTCTGAAGATTCACCAGCCTCTCGATTTCCTCCTCTCCCATATCCTCGGCATAAAGCGCCCCGGAAAGTGCCGCCATCTGCTCTACCTCTGCAACACCGGACACCTGCGTCCGGACATCCTGGCCTGATGACGGGAGTGCCAGGAAAAGCGCCAGAACGGCCGGCGCAACCATGTTCATTCCATATCTCATTGACGTTCCCGATTGAATATCAGGATGCAATTTATCTCTAACACAGACAAGCAGGAAGGGGTTTTTTCATGTTTTTCTGTTTTTTAAACAAGATTTTATCCTTTTTTATATTTTTATACCTTTTTTAACTATTTTTGCGCTCTGATAATCAAAACCGCACATGGAAAAGGTCAGACTGTTTGACAAGACCTTCAAGACTTTCATCCCGTATGACAGGATAATGAAGGCCATTGACGATGTCGCTGAAAAGATGAACAGCGATTTCAGGGGATGCGAAGACATCCCGGTACTCCTATGCGTTCTGAACGGATCGATAATGTTCACCGCCGAACTGATGAAAAGACTTGAGTTCAACTGTGAACTGGTCTCCATAAAGCTGACCTCGTACGAGGGCACCGGCTCGACCGGCCGCGTACGTCAGGCCATGGGACTTACAGCAGGCATAAAAGGCAGACGTGTGATCATAGTAGAGGATATCGTTGACACAGGGAATACCATAGTAGAGCTGAAACAGATACTGAAAGATGCCGGAGCAGCTGAAAGTATCGTGTGCACTCTCCTTTTCAAGCCGGAATCATGCACAAGGGATGTAAAGCTCGACTATGTGGCAATCCAGATCCCCAATGACTTCATAGTGGGTTTCGGTCTGGACTATAACGAGATAGGAAGAAATTTAAAGGACATCTATGTCCTGGACGAATAGATTTATATCCAACACATAACATCAAATGAAATATTATATCCTTTTTGGGCCTCCGGGTGCCGGCAAAGGCACACAGGCCACAGCTATTGTCGAGAAATACAATCTCCGCCATATCTCCACAGGAGAGCTTCTGCGCAAGGAGATAGCAGCAGGAAGCGAACTCGGTCTCAGGGCCAAGTCCCTGATAGATGCAGGTGCACTCGTGCCTGACGAAGTAGTCGAAGGCATGATAGAGTCCGAGTTCAACACAGTCAAAGGAGTGGCAGGATTCCTTCTCGACGGGTTCCCTCGCACGACAGCACAAGCCGAGGCTCTTGACAAGATACTTGCAAAGACCGGTGAAACAGTGACATCCGTTGTATCCATAATGATTCCTGACGAAATGATAAAGGAAAGGATACGCCATAGGGCCACAATCGAAGGAAGGGCCGATGACGCAAAAGAGGAAACCATTGACAACAGGATAAAGACATACCACGAAAAGACCGAGCCGCTTGTAGAATACTACAGGGCACAGGGGAAATACAGGGAAATCGACGGGACAGGCACCATCGACCAGGTCCGCACCAATGTCTTCACCCTAATGGATAGTCTTAATGGCTGACAGCAACTTCATAGACTACGTAAAGATATTCTGCGCTTCCGGTAACGGAGGCGCAGGATCCATGCATCTCAGGAGAGAGAAATATGTACCTAAGGGCGGACCGGACGGCGGTGACGGCGGACGTGGCGGCCATGTGATACTGAGGGCCAACCCGCAGTTCTGGACACTCATTCATCTGAAATACCGCAAACATATCCGCGCGGAGCACGGTGAGGCCGGAAGCGGACAGCTGTGCAAAGGCAAGAACGGCCAGGATGTCATCCTGGATGTGCCTCTCGGGACTGTAGCCAAGGACTCCGAGACAGGCGAAGTCCTCTTCGAGCTGGTGGAGCCCGGAGAGGAGCGCATCCTCGTCAAAGGAGGAAGAGGCGGACTGGGGAACAACAACTTCAAATCCGCCACGAACCAGACCCCACGGTACGCACAGCCTGGAGAACCCGGCAAAGAGGGATGGTTCATTCTCGAGCTGAAAATCCTGGCCGATGTCGGCCTTGTAGGCTTTCCCAATGCAGGGAAATCCACCTTGCTCGCCACTGTCACCGCGGCAAAGCCGAAAATTGCCGACTATGCATTCACCACGCTGGAACCGAATCTGGGAATCGTCAGCTACAGGGATGACAAGTCGTTCGTAATGGCAGACATACCGGGGATAATAGAAGGGGCGCATGAAGGTAAAGGGATCGGACTCAGATTCCTCAGGCACATTGAAAGGAATTCAATCCTTCTTTTCATGATTCCGGCGGACTCCGATGACATAAGCCAGGGATACAGGATACTCCTGAACGAACTCAAGGAATACAACCCTGAACTTCTGGTCAAGGGGCGTGTCCTGGCCATAACCAAATCGGACATGCTTGACGGGAAACTGAAATCGGAGATAGAGGCTGAGCTTCCTGACGGCATTCCGCATATCTTCATTTCTTCAATCACAGGGGAAGGAATCCAGCAGCTGAAAGACATGCTCTGGGCTGTCCTCAATGAAAACCAGTAAACAGAAAATGGGAAGTTTTTGGCAGGAAGTCCATCAGTTAGATCAGGAAATATCACTTTTCATCAACAGTTTCCACACAGGATTCACCGATGAGATAATGAAATTCTTTTCTCATATACAGGTGTGGATTCCGATGTACATTATAGTGGTAGTATTCCTCTTCATCCGGTTAGGCTGGAAACGGGCCCTAATCGTCATCGCATCCGTTGCCCTTGCATTCGGAATGTGCGACCAGTTCAGCAACCTGATAAAGGATGCTGTGGCGAGACTCCGTCCATGCAAGGACGACTTCATGATACAGAACGGACTGTGGATGCTCGAAGGCGGAGGAGGAATGTACGGTTTCTTCTCCGCCCACGCAGCCAATTCCTTCAGTTTTGCAGTATCGACACTTTCCGGATTCAGGAATGACACCAGGCTCAGATACCGTGGCTATGCAGCATGGATTTTCTTCTGGGCCCTGATGGTGAGCATCAGCAGGATATTTGTAGGCAAGCATTACCTCGGAGACGTGATTGTAGGTATCATCACAGGTATACTGTTCGGTCTTTTCACAGCATGGCTTGCCCGATACTGCATCCGTAAAGCCGGATTAGGGGATCACACAAACGCCGTATAGGTCCTCTTCTATGCCTGTTTCCTGCTGGATCCATCCGGTACCGTTTATAGAATAGAAAAGTTTTCCGTTGTTTCCGACAGCCACAAAACGGCCGTTCCCGAAACAAATGTCCATGGGCTGGAATCCCGAGAGTTCAGGTGCAGAACTATGCTCCCATACTTTACCGTCTGATGAACATGCGACTTTGCCGTTGTTCCCGACTGCGACGAACTTGCCGTTCCCGTATGCGATACATCTGTATATAATACCGCCGGTAGCTATATAGGTGAATTTGTTTTTAGGATATTCCGAATACCCTATGGACCCGTAGGTCTTGTCAGTACTTGAACGCAGGCATACGTATATTCCGTTCCCGTAGCATACATCCAGAAAATCCTTGGTTCCGTCAGTGAGGTTAAACCATGCTTCCCCGTCAGGAGATACCGATATAGAACCTTTTGGGCCCAAAAGGACGAATTCCTTGCCGTACGTAATACATGTACATGAACCTGATTTCGGAATGACTACTCTCCACTGCTGGCCGTCCTGTGACAAATCGAGGTATGCATTAGGAAAAGTGACAGTACCGAGAGCGAAGAAAGTCCCCCTGCCATAGTAGATGTCGTGATACGTCATGTTGTAGGAGACCACAGGCTTCGCTGTCCAGTTTGAGAGATCGGATGATACGGCAATATTTCCCGGTGACGGAGGAGCGATATTACCCCCTTTTGTCCCTACAGCTATATATTTCCCGTTTCCATATGCCACTGCATTCCATGACCTGTTCGCCTGGCCTACAGTCTTCCTGATGGTCCTGCCGAACCTGTCCGTATATGCAATCAGGCCGTTGGCGCCGACAACCACTACCGGTACAAAGTTGGAAATCAGGCTGCTTGTGTCTATCCGCCAGGAGAACTTTTCAAGGCCATCCATCGATGTGACCAGCGTTACGGTATTCTCGGTATTCCGGTAAATATTGAAATCGGATGTGGAATCCTGCCCGAGATAAAACCGGTATGTCACCGGACCTGTCATCCCCGATGTCCCGTCCAGTATCGCCGTCACCTCCATATATGTACAAAGGCCGGCCTTGGAATCAGGCAACATGTCCGGGACCTTCTGCCACTGGTCATCATTGTCCGGTAGGAGGACTCCTTGACAATTCTCAAGCATATAGAAATACGCGGACTCTCCTGAATTGACGGCCTTAATGTCCGACGGGGAAGCATAATCCCCGGACATGACACTTTCAGCCGCACTCGACTCCGAAAAAGGAGTCATGTCGGACGGGGAATTCACCAGTCTGATGGATTTCACTTCCAGGCCTGGCACATCACCGGATTCAAGACGGAAATACACCTTTGCCACCAGTCGCACCAGCTCCACATTCACGACTGTTTCCTTTCCGCTGACAACTGTCTCGTTGACAGAGGCCATAGGCAGGCCTCCGTCCGCAATATCAGAAAGATCTGCAAGCCTGTGGCGGTATCCCTTAATGTCTGATTCCTTCAATGGAGCTGAAACCTTCCCGACATTGGCGAGTGTATAGAACCTGTATGACCGCCCGGACATCAGCCTCAGTGTACCAGGTGAATCCCCGTCTGCATAGAGTTCGCCTTCGAGCACCCCGTCTCCATAGACGTAAACATTAAGGTTTTCGATCCTGTCCTCGTCAGCAGTGACCATGCTTCTTGATGATGCAGGAGGAGACATTATACGGAAAGAGACACATGTTTCAGCACCGGATACAGACCCGGACTCCATAACAGCGTTTTTTTCGGAGCATCCTCCCAAAATGAGAAGCGGCAGCAGCATATAAAGACTTTTATCCATCCTCTTTTACTTTTTTTTTTAAACGCTGCAAAATAGAGGATGATTATCCGTTTACGTTAATTTTAAACGGATATGACAATGAAATGCACTCAGAGACACATAGAATGCTGTCTTTAAAGTCAACATGATGTGCATTTTGTCACGACAATTATTTATAATATACTACCAATCAATAAATTGAGCTATTATCCGTTTTCTTTATCAATTGGAGGAAATGCAGCTTTTCCATCTCATACCAAACGAAGAAGCGATTCTTTCACCGTCATTCCGGGCGCTGTAAAGGACCTGCTCCTTTACAGCCCAATTATCCCGGCTCCAATGTGAGCCTTTTTCCTCTTTGAGAATTGAATATATTTGGAACCGGACTCTATCAGGAGTACGAATACAAAGAGGGCGAGTCAAAAGTCAGACTCGCCCTCTTTGTGGAGATAGACGGATTCGAACCGACGACCCTCTGCTTGCAAAGCAGATGCTCTAGCCAACTGAGCTATACCCCCGTAATCGTTTCATTATTTTCAACGCACTGCAAAGGTAGGAATTTTATTTTATAATGCAATATTTTATATGTAAATTTGTTGGCTTTGGGCCTTGAAAATTATACAGGCCATGTGTACGACACGGATTAAACTGTCAGACAGACATTTGAACATGAATGAGATAAAAGTCAAGATTCTCAACAGGTCGCCTTTCCAGCTCCCCTCCTATGCGACGGAGCACTCTGCTGGAATGGACCTGAGAGCAGACATTGCGGAACCTGTGACCCTGTCTCCGCTGCAGAGGGTCATGATACCTACAGGACTTTACATAGCCCTTCCCAAAGGAACGGAAGCCCAGATAAGGCCACGAAGCGGCCTTGCAGCAAAGCACGGCATCACCGTTCTCAACGCACCCGGAACTGTCGATGCAGACTACAGGGGTGAGATAAAGGTCATACTGGTAAACCTTTCCGAGACCCCGTTCACAGTCAATCCCGGGGAGCGAATCGCCCAGATGGTAATCGCCAGATACGAAAAGGCCGTATGGGACGAGACAGAATCACTTGACAGTACAGAAAGAGGAGAAGGCGGCTTCGGGAGTACAGGGAAATGACGGTGGACAGGAATCTGCAAATCATCGGCAATATTAACACTATGATTTCAATTACAGAACTTTACAGTCTATTCAGACAAAGTGCAGGAGTGACTACTGACAGCAGGGAAGTCAGGAAAGGAGAAATGTTCTTCGCCCTGAGAGGCGAAAATTTCGACGGTAACGATTATGCCTCCAAAGCCTTAGAAGCGGGAGCGGCCTACGCAGTGGTCTCATCGGACTCAAGGGTAGCGTCAGAGTCCGTAAAAGACAGCAGGATAATACCTGTAGAGGATACACTTTCCACCCTGAAGGAACTTGCCCGCACGCACAGGTGCTCCATGACCGTAGAAGGTAAGAGGCTGCCTGTCATAGCACTTACAGGAACAAACGGCAAGACAACCACCAAAGAGCTCATCAATGCTGTACTTTCCGTGAAGTACAGAGTAACGGCCACCCGGGGAAACCTCAACAATGAAATAGGTGTCCCTCTGTCACTTCTCAGCATCACACCTGAAACCAGGATTGCGGTCATAGAGATGGGGGCAAGCCATCCCGGTGACATAGAGAGCCTCGTCTCTGTGGCCATGCCGGACTACGGGCTTGTCACGAATGTAGGCAAAGGCCACCTGCTCGGATTCGGCAGTTTCGAGGGTGTCCGCAAGACAAAGGGGGAACTCTATGACTACATAGGGCGTAACGGAGGAAAGATATTCCTGAATGAAGACCTGCCTTACCTCCGGGAAATGGCAGAGGAAAGAGGAATTGACGATGTGGTCCCTTATGGAGTAGAATATGACGGGGCAAAAATTCTGCCCGTTTCCCCGGATACCCCTTTCCTGAAGATGGAAATACCTGTATCGTGCGGGGAGTCCACTGTACTTGAGACACACCTCGTAGGCCAGTACAACGCCGGGAATGTCATGGCAGCCTTGTCCATAGGCAGATACTTCGGGGTTCCAGTGGAGGACTGCCTCAAGGCCATCGCATCATATATCCCGTCAAACAACAGGTCACAGATGTCGAAGACGGGACGCAACACTCTTGTCATCGATGCATACAACGCCAACCCAGTAAGTATGGAAGCCGCCCTTTCCAGTCTGGAATCCATCCCTTCGGACAATAAATCAGTCATGCTCGGGGATATGCTTGAGCTCGGGACCGAATCAGGGCCGGAGCATGACAAGATCGTGGAGCGGGTATGCTGCATGCATCTTCAGGAAGCATATTTCGTAGGACAGGAATTCAGCGCCGCACTGTCCCGGTGCAAAGCGAACAAGGACAGATGCATTTCTTTCGGCACATCCGGCCAGCTTGCGGACTATCTGAAAGAGCATCCTGTGGCAGGGTCCGTCATACTGATCAAGGGCTCGCACGGAATACACATGGAAAAGGTGATCCCGGAACTTTGACCGGGGTCACCTGCCTATTATACATGCGCATCCAAGCCTGCATTCCAGCCCGGTATCAAAGACGTCCCATTCCTTTCCGTCAGCAGAATGCAATATTTCCCCTGTCCTTCCGGATGCTATGAACCGGCCATTTCCGTAAGAGACGCTTTCCAGGCCGAAACCAGTCACGGATACCTGTGTCCAGTCTCTGCTGTCCTGGGACACCGCTATGCATCCCGAACTCCCTACGGCGACATAAGTTCCTGATCCATAGGCCAGTCCCTTTATACCGGATAATCCCGTAAATTCAACCGGAGACCACGATACCCCGTCTGCGGAATGTATGCATGAGCCGAAATCCATCGCGACGAAAAGTCCGTTTCCGTAAGCAAGGTACGGGTAATTCCTGCATGTGGCATCGATTATCTGCCATTCCTCGCAATTTTCCGAGCACATGAATCTGCCGCAAGAGAAAGAATGTCCGTAAGTGGTTGTACCAGACACGACAAACTTCCCCTGGCCATACACCACATCCATCCATGTACAATATGGCATTTCCTCGACAGACCATTCCATTCCGTTTTCGGAAACCGCGATATAGCCATAATTACCAGAGCGGGAAGCCGTATTGTACCCGACTGCCACAAAGCGGCCGAGCCCGTAATCGACACCGGAAAACCTGATATTTCCGTGGTCCGACAGCTGCCATGTCCTGCAGTCTTCCGAATATGCTATGTTTCCACCATTTCCCACAAGGACGGTCCCCTTTTCAGAGCTGACCACATCTGTCCATGACCTGCTGCCGAGTTTCATTCTCACAGCTTCCCCCTGACCGTCAGTATACACAATATTGCCTGAATCCCCGCCGGCAATGAATCTGACGCCAGGCATGTGACCTTTTCCTCTGTCCACGGTCCATGTATATTCGTCTTTTCCCGAACCCAAAACAAGTGTGACTTTTGTATATGTATTTCTACGGACATTGAAGTCAGATGTGGCATCGTTCCCGAGACAGAAGCGGTAAACCCGTCTCCCAAGAGTTCCCTGAAAATTCAGGGAAACCTCAAGATATGGACATGAACCGGCTGTGTCGGGAGCGAGGCAGGAAGGTTTCTTCTGTCTAGGGTCAGTATTGTCCGGAAGAAGCACGCCCAGGCAGTTCTCCAGTATGCTGAAATACCATACACCTCCTGACCCGAGGACCTTTACGTCATCCGGACCAGCATAATACCTTCCGGAAAAGACGGAATCAGCCGAAGAGCAGTCTGAAAAAGGCGCACAAACGGCCGGGGCGTTCAACAAGGCCACATATTCTATCTCATATGAGACAGAGGACTCCAGGGCAAATCCTGTCATTGCCGCAAGCCGGACAAAAGGTATATCCACCCGGCAATGACTGCCTTCAACGGTCACCCTGCCCTTCGCGGACATCGGGACAATGCCGGTTCCGAGAGCATCCGGGCCATTGATGAAATACTCCATCCCGGCAAGCACTGATTCCTCTTCCGGAGGCGTGCACCGGCCCATATTTGCCACTGCATAGATACTGTAGGCCAGCCCGGATTTCAGCCGCATCACCGGGATATCCGGTCCTTCTGAATAAGAAGATGCAGCAAGTTTTCCGTCATGGTACACAAACACACTCACATCCTCCAGGAGGTCCCCTGCATCTTCAGCCGCACTGCCGTCCATCCCCGTTACAGATGCATGGAAAGTGACATTAGTACGTCTGGAGGCCGTATATGAGGACAGTCCGTCCATGTCGGAAGAACACCCGGAAATAGATACGGCCGCCAATGCCAGCCGGATAAGCAATCCGCAGATTATCCATTCAGATTTCATCGCCTCGTTTTTTGGGGCACAAATATATGGATGAGCCGATGAACGTCAGGATGTCCGCAAGCATGTTTTTCCTTTTTTTTGCCTTTTTTCTTTTTTTAAAGGTTTTTCATTCCAGGAAGCGGTCCGCAGGGCATACAGAAAACCGGATGACAGCCCGTTAAAGCCTGTCATCCGGTTCCGGATTTTTGCATCATAAATCTGTTCTTTAATCAGAATCCGACGGGTCATCGTCACCTGTCGCATACTGTGCGATATTGTCATCTGGAAGATCCTCTCCATCTCCGTCATCTCCTACTCCGTCATCTCCGTCATCATCTCCGTCAAGCCACCGCTCTATGTCATCAGCATCGTCTGTCTTGACCTTGATCTTCACCAGGTAGATTGCATCAGGAATCTCCAGTGTCACAGCATAGAAACTTGTACCGTCAGGTTTGTCATATTTCTGCAGGTCAGGGAAATAGTCACTGAAACCCTTAGGGTACTTCTCGGCAAATGCCGCCGCCAGCTCCTCAGTCATGTTTTCAAAGCTGACTACTGCTCTCTTTTTCTGATTGATTGACTTATTATCCATGTCTTACTTTTTCTTTCAATGTATCTGAAAAACCCGTTTCTGAAATTCGGATGCAAGTATAGAACATTTTTCCCGAATACAGCGTACATTTTCAAAAAAAATAATCAAAAAAGTATTCATTTTTCTGTCTCGAAGACAGCCGTCCCGTCACATCCTTTCAGGAAGCTCGATACCGAGTATCGACATGGCCTTTACAAGCACCTGCGCCACTTTGCTGATGAGCGCAAGACGGTATCTCAGCATGCCTGCATCCTCTTCCTTGAGAATCGGCGTGTCGTGATAATACTGGTTGAACTCCTTAGCAATGTCGTATGCATAGTTGGCTATGACAGCCGGAGAGTAGGCTGCTCCTGCCTCAGCAATCTTCCCCGGGAAGAAATCAAGCATCTTGATGATGCGTATCTCCTTAGGCGACAGAGGCATGTCAGGCTTGACAGCATCAGGTCCGTATGACAGTCCCGCTGCATCCGCTTTCCTCAGGATGGATTTAATCCTAGCATGGGTGTACTGGATGAAAGGCCCTGTGTTGCCGTTGAAATCTATGGATTCCTTCGGGTCGAAAAGCATGGTCTTCTTAGGATCCACCTTGATGATGAAATATTTCAGTGCCCCGAGTCCGATCATGCGGAAAAGAGCTTCCTGCTCATCCTGGCTCATGTCACTGAGCTTGCCGAGCTCCAGAGATGTCTCCTTGGCCGTGCAGTACATCTTCTCTATCAGGTCATCGGCATCCACCACCGTGCCTTCACGGGATTTCATCTTACCTTCCGGAAGCTCAACCATGCCGTATGACAGATGATAGATGTTGTCCGCCCACGCGAAGCCGAGCTTCTTGAGGATGAGTTTCAGCACCTGGAAATGGTAATTCTGCTCATTGCCGACTACATAGACATGCTCGTCGAGGCTGTATTCGGTAAATCTCTGCTCCGCCGTCCCGAGGTCTTGGGTAATATATACGGATGTGCCGTCCCCGCGAAGAAGCAGCTTGCGGTCAAGCCCGTCCGCAGTGAGGTCGCACCATACGGAGCCGTCCGCTTCCTTCTCGAAGATCCCCATATCCAGACCTTTCTGCACCAGAGCCTTGCCGAAAAGGTATGTCTGGGATTCATAATATGTCCTGTCGAAAGAGATACCCAGATCGCGGTATGTCTTGTCGAAACCGTCATATACCCAACCGTTCATCTTCTTCCAGAGTGCGACAGTCTCCTCATCACCCTGTTCCCATTTCAGGAGCATGGCCTGTGCTTCCTTCAATATCGGGGCATTCTTCTCAGCCTCTTCCTTCGGTGTCCCTTCAGCGACCATCCTGTCCACCTCGGCCTTGTACATATCATTGAAGGCAACGTAATAGTCACCTACAAGGTGGTCGCCTTTCTTGCCGGAAGATTCCGGAGTTTCCCCATTGCCAGTCTTAAGCCAGGCCAGCATCGACTTGCAAATATGTATTCCCCTGTCATTCACCAGATTGACTTTAAGAACCCGATGACCGTTGGCCTCAAGGAGCCTGGAGACGGACCAGCCGAGAAGGTTGTTCCTGATATGACCCAGATGCAGAGGCTTGTTGGTATTCGGGGAAGAGAACTCCACCATCACTGTCCTGCCGGAGGACGGGAGCTGTCCGAAATCATCCGCAGAGGCGATGGCTGCGAACAGGCCGTTCCAGAATACTGTAGAGAACGATATGTTCAGGAATCCCTTGACGACATTGTAACCAGAGATTTCCGCATAGTTTTCTGTCAGATATGCACCGATGGCATTTCCCGTGGCCTCCGGTGAAGCCTTGGAGACCTTGAGCAGGGGGAACACCACCAGAGTGTAGTCACCTTCAAATTCCTTCCTTGTCACCTGGACCTGGAGCGCCGACTGTCCAAAATCGGTTCCGTAAAGAGTCCTGACCGCCTCCGCGGCCTTTTCTGCCAAAAACTTTTCAGGGTTTATATTCATTTCCATTTCCGGGTATATGTTTTATCTTGACTATGTTCCTGTACACAAAGGAAGTGACTCAAAAAAGATGCTTTCCGGGAAAATTCAGTCCCGCATCCCCTTTGGGTCACTCTCTACTGTCCCGCTATCCGAGGTAGCTCTTGAGCAGCTTGCTTCTCGAGTTGCTTCTCAACTTCCGGATGGCCTTTTCCTTGATCTGTCTCACACGCTCGCGCGTAAGCCCGAACCTCTCGCCTATCTCCTCCAGTGTCATCTCCTGGCATCCGATCCCGAAGAACGACTTGACAATCTCCCTCTCACGGGTGGCAAGGGTGGAAAGGGCCCTTTCAATCTCTCTGTTCAGGGACTCGTTCACCAGACCTTTGTCGGCATTCGGGGAGTCGTTGTTCACAAGCACGTCCAGAAGGCTGTTGTCCTCCCCTTCCACGAAGGGGGCATCCACAGAGACATGCCTGCCGGACACCCTTAGCGTGTCAGCGATCTTGTCTTTCGGGACATCTATCATCTCCGAAAGCTCATCGGTTGAAGGCATCCGCTCGTGTTCCTGTTCAAATCTTGAAAGAGCCTTGTTGATCTTGTTGAGAGATCCTACCTGATTCAGCGGAAGTCTTACAATCCTCGACTGTTCCGCAAGGGCCTGGAGTATAGACTGTCTGATCCACCATACCGCGTATGAAATGAACTTGAAGCCTCTTGTCTCGTCAAACTTCTCAGCCGCCTTTATCAGCCCGAGATTGCCCTCGTTGATAAGGTCCGGGAGGCTGAGTCCCTGGTTCTGGTACTGCTTGGCCACAGAGACCACGAACCTCAGGTTCGCCCTTGTAAGTTTTTCAAGTGCCTTCTGGTCACCTTTCCTGATCCGCTGCGCGAGCTCTACCTCCTCTTCCACTGTTATCAGCTCTTCACGGCCGATCTCCTGCAGATATTTGTCCAGCGAAGCACTCTCACGGTTCGTAATCGATTTTGTAATCTTTAGCTGTCTCATATATAAATCTGTCTCCTATATTCCGAAGCCGAAATAGGATGGTTTGCCATAGGAGGTGACTCCTTCGATAAACACAGACCTCTTCTGCTTCTTCACGATATCCAGTACATCCTGAGGCTTGCTTACCGGCTGGTCATTGACATAGAGTATTATGAATCCGTCCGATACTCCAGCATCCATTATCTTGCCAGGACCGACGGAGACTATCTCCACGCCATGCTTGATACCAAGCCTGTCAAGGTCTTCCTGAGGCGCTTCCTTCAGGCGTGCGCCATAGAATGCCACTCCGCCTTCCTCATCTACAGTGCCGTTCTCGGCGGCCGTACCCTTGAAGGTGACCTCGACTGTCTTCTCCTTCCCGTCTCTCACTACGGTCATGAGAGCCTTGTCGCCAGGGTAGAAATTGTTAACCTTGGCCTGCACGTCCGAAGCATTCACGACTTTCATGGAATCAATGGCTACAAGCACATCTCCTTCCCTTATGCCGGCCTCGTCAGCAGCGCTCCCTTTCAAAACCTCTTTTATATATACGCCCTGTACTGAAGAAAGTTTCAAATCTTTGGCGATTTCATCTGTAACCGGCGTCATAGTAACACCCAGAAGGGCACGTTTGACACTTCCGTAATCGATAAGGTCTGAGCATATCTTCTTGACAATGTTGGAAGGGATTGCAAATGAATATCCGGTATAAGACCCTGTCTGGGAAATGATTGCGGTATTGACTCCGACCAGCTCGCCTGCCTTGTTCACAAGAGCGCCGCCGCTGTTTCCAGGATTGACGGCCGCATCGGTCTGGATGAAAGACTCGATCTTGAATTCCTCCTTATAGTTAGGCATCGAACGGCCTTTTGCGCTTACAATCCCGGCTGTGATGGTAGATCTCAGGTCGTAAGGGCTTCCTATAGCCAGGACCCATTCCCCGAGACGCAGGTTGTCCGAATCCCCGAACGGCACGACAGGAAGGCCCTGTGCCTCTATCTTTATGAGGGCGACGTCAGTTGCCGGGTCAGTGCCGATAAGGGTCGCCTCGTAAGACTTGTTGTTGTTGAGCGTAACCTCTATTTTGGAGGCGCCTTCAACTACATGGTTGTTGGTGACGATATAACCGTCCGGGCGTATGATCACTCCGGAACCGCTGCCGACCCTCTCCCTCTTTTCCGGAGTGCCTTCATATCCGAAAAAGAAATCGAATATGGAACTTGGAGCCGATCTCCTGACATCAACTGCTGTCACCTTCACATAAACCACGGCATCTACAGCCGACTCGGCCGCATACGTGAAATCCGGATAATCGGTCTGTGCCAGATTGACAGTCCTGTATGCCGCACCGTCATTGGACACTATCACTTTGTTACCTTCAGGCTCTGCAGTCTTTACCACGGCGTACGCCGTAATTCCACCTACCAGTGCTGACAACAGCACCATAATAATACCTTTTTTCATATTTAAAAACTTTAAATTCAAACTGGAACGGCCCTGTCAGCCAGAACCGCGCCTGAAAAAGTCAAATTATATGCCAAACATCTCGAAAAACTTTTATACATTTGTGATTGGAACTTTTCAGAAAGAAAGTAAAAATTAAATATATGAAATTCATAGTTTCAAGTGCAGAACTGCTTAAAGGCATTCTTGCAGTCTCAAAAGCCATCCCGGCGAAGTCAGCACAGCCGATACTCGAGAATTTCCTTTTTGTCCTCAACGGGAACCAGCTGGAAATAACAGCTTCCGATACAGAGCTTACGCTACGGACACAGCTAGAAGTGGAAAGCGCGGAGGAGGAGGGGCAGATTGCAGTACCGGCAAGGCACATCACGGATCTGTTGAAGGAGCTTCCTGACCAGCCTCTGTCCATCTGCACGACGGGGGACAGCTCATTCGAGTGCAGGTGGTCGAGCGGAGCCTCCACACTGCCGTATTTCCCTGCAGCCGACTATCCTGCCATCACCACGACAGACGACACGGCAGTGACACTCTCCTTCCCTGCACAGAGCCTTGTGGACGGGATTGCAGGGACGATATACGCTACAGCAGACGATGAGATAAGGCCTGCCATGAACGGCATACTGTTCGACATCGATACAGACTCCACTACACTGGTAGCCTCAGACTCACACAAGCTCATCTGCTACACTACCAAGGATGTGAAGGCATCGGAGAAGGCATCGTTCATCCTCCACAAGAAACCGGCAGCCGTACTGCGCTCCATCATAAGCAAGGACACAGAAGACGTGGAAATCTCGTTCGACAGCAAGAACGCCGTATTCAAGTTTGACAAGACAATGGTCGTATGCCGGCTCGTCGTAGGCAAATATCCGAAATACCGTGATGTCATCCCGCAGAACAACTCCAACATCCTGCGCATAGACAGGGTACAGTTCCTCAATACCGTAAGGCGCGTGTCGGTCTGCACCAACAAGGCTTCGAACCTGATAAAATTCGACATGACGCACGATACACTGGAGCTTTCCGCACAGGATCTCGGCTTCTCCATCGCAGCATACGAGAAAGTTCCTTGCCAGTATGACGGCGAGGACCTTACGATAGGCTTCAAGTCCACTTTCGTGACCGAGATTCTGAGCAACATGACCTGCAACGAGATCGTGATGAAGTTTGCCGACAGCAGGCGCGCAGCCCTCGTGGTCCCTTCCGAAGATGAGGCTGAAAGCGAGAGGATCTGCGGCATTCTCATGCCTATAATGATTTCATAACAAAACACATACAAAGCGACCATATATGGAATTGAATCTCCAGAGGCCGATACTTTTCTTCGACATAGAAAGTACCGGCCTGAATATAGCCTCAGACGCGATAATAGAGCTGAGCTTCGTCAAGGTGATGCCCGGCTCTGAAGAAAGGATAAAGACATGGAGGGTAAAGCCCTGGGACTATGCAGGAAACTGCCAGAAGAAGATCGCCCCGAGCGCACAGGCTGTCCACGGGATAAGCGATGAGGAGCTGAAGGACTGTCCGAGATTTTCAGACATAGCGGATGAAGTGGTGGAATGGCTTGAAGGAAGCGACCTTGCAGGGTTCAACTCCACCAAGTTCGATCTTCCGATGCTGGCTGAGGAACTGGAACGTGTCAGACGCTACGAAGGCAAAGACATACCGGTGAACCTGCACGAGAAGAAGATGGTGGACGTCCAGAACATATACCATGTGATGGAGCCACGTAACCTGAAGGCCGCATACAGATTCTACTGCGGGAGGGAACTCGAGAATGCCCATGCAGCGGAAGCTGATACGCTCGCCACATACGAAGTGCTGAAATCCCAGCTTGACCGCTACCCTGAGACACTGAAAAACAGTGTGGAGTTCCTGTCCAATTTCTCCGAAAGGCAGAAGATGGTCGATTATGCAGGGCGGCTCACATACAATGAGCGGAAAGAACCCGTCATCAATTTCGGAAAGCACAAGGGCAAGACCGCGAGGGAGGTATACACGACAGAACCGTCATATTTCAGCTGGATTGACAACGGGGAGTTCACCCTCGACACCAAGCGCCAGTTCGCTCTGCTGAAGCAGCAGTATGAAAAGGAGAAGAGGGATGCCGCGGCGGCAAGAAGGGAACCTCTCACAGGAGAAAAGTTTGACGAATCGGTGAACCAGCTGAAAGAGAAATTCACAGGAAGGCTGTTCTGAGATTTTCTCCGCATGCCGGGACTTTTCCTAACACACACATAATGAACATCATAGTCAAGACACACGAAGGCAGGTGCTACTGCCGTCCGGATACTACTTGGGAGAGGGAAGACAGGGATCTTTTCTCTCCCGATTCCGTAAACAGCTACCTGTACACACCTGTGCTGTTCGCAAGGATATGCAAGGCAGGAAAATGCATAGGCAGGAAGTTCGCTGAAAGATACTACGACTCAATAGGCTACGGGATATTGCTCTATGACGGGACACTGATGGACGGTTCCGCGATGGCCTACGCGGCGTCATCATGCAGGGACCAGACCTCAGTGCTGCCATTTCCAATGTACAACAGGGTCACACTCCAGGAAGGCTCGAATGAATTTACAGTAGAGAAGGACGGAAGCGAGCTGTTCAGGACCTCATGCGGATCACAGAAGATGATCGAGGATGCGGTCTCGGAGGTATCACACACGGTTTCTTTGCGAATCGGTGACATGGTTGCCGTAGAGCTGGCAGATCCAGCCCCACTCGCCGGGAAAGGAGAACTCGGGAAGGACCGGGAAGAGATAAGGATAACAGGGACATTCTGCGGGAACGCCCTGTTCGGTTTCAGTATATTTTTCTAGGGAAGAGCCACTCATGGGATTCGAACCCACGACCTACGCGTTACGAATGCGTTGCTCTACCGACTGAGCTAAAGTGGCTTTGAAACGCCTTTTCCGAAGTGTCTCCGAAAAGGGACTGCAAATTTAATAAAATATTTTAAATTACCCCATGCAGGTGCAGATTTTCATCATCATTTTTATATATGGGAGGCATACTGCATGATATGTCAGCAAAAATGAGATGATGGAAGACATTATAATAATAGGAGGAGGTGCAGCCGGGATGGCTGCAGCAGCCGGTGCTGCGACGGCCATCAAAGCGTCCGGAAGGACAGGGAGTGTCACTGTGCTTGAAAAGATGCCGAGACCGGGACGGAAAGTGATGATAACCGGGAAAGGGCGGTGCAATTTCACGAACATGAAAGACTGGGAAAGTTTCTCCACACATGTCCATCCCAAAAGCAATCTTCTGAAACCTGCCTTCTTCTCAATGCCTCCGGTAAAGACTGTGGAATGGCTCGGATCCACTGGCCTCGAACCGGTCCTGGAACGCGGGGACAGGGTTTTCCCGGCATCCCACAGGTCAGCTGACGTTGTAGATGCCCTGGTAACGGCCGTGAAGAATGCCGGAGCGAAAATCCTGACCGGATGCGAGGCGGAGGACATATCCGTACGGAAGCCGGCCGGAGAAGAGCAGTTCTTCGAAATCCGGTGCAAAGGAGGTCAGACTTTCACATGCAGACGGCTCATCATCGCGACAGGAGGACTCTCCTACCCGTCCACAGGCTCGTCAGGAGACGGTTACAGATGGGCTGAAGAGACAGGGCACAAAATCAGCAGACGTTTCCCGTCCCTCACAGCTATAGTCCCAAGGAACTATAAATCCATTCCGTCAGGCAAAGACACCCGGAATGCCGCGGAAAGCATCCACGGACATATAGGCAGATCTGTCCCGATGTCAGAGACCGGAACCCTGCTCAACGGCAACTCTCTTGAGAACATAAGCCTTACCCTGTGGATTGACGGCAATCCTGTCCAGGAGGAATTCGGGGATCTGGACTTTACAGACGGAGGAATCGAAGGACCTGTAGGATTCAAGGTAAGCAGGAGATGTGTCAACGCAATAATAAACGGGGCGAAAGCCGCCGTGTCAATAGACATGAAACCTGCCGTCAGGCAGGAAGCCCTGGAAGCAAGGGTTTCAAAACTGTGGAACGAAATTTCCGAGGACAGGAGGAGCAAAGGAAAACAATACAAGGACAAGTTCCGTGTACTGTCAGGAAAACTGCTCCCTGCGTCCCTGATTCCGGGATTTATGAAATGCAACCCCGGCACCGACCATAAGAATATCGCCAGAGCGCTGAAAGCGTGGAAGTTCGACATAGCCGGCTTTGTCGGCTATGAGAGATGTGTAGTCACTGCAGGAGGGGTATCAGCAGAAAGTGTCATTGCCAAGACTCTGGAGTCCAGGCTCTGCAGCGGGCTGTACTTCGCCGGCGAGGTCCTCGACCTTGACGGCGACACCGGAGGATATAACCTGCAGATAGCCTTCTCCACCGGAAACCTGGCCGGGTCAAGTGCTGCCAGGTCATTACTTTAACCGGATCAGCATATCACCCCTGACCCGACCATCTCGTCGCGGTCATACCACACGGCGAACTGCCCTGGAGTTATGCCGCGCTGCGGTGTGTCGAAAAGGATATAAAGGCCGTTCCCGCGCATTACCAGGGTGGCATCCTGCAAGGGCTGGCGATAACGTATGCGCACTCGGTACCGGCGCAGCTCCCCTTCTCTCATGGGTATATCCTCCCGGATCCAGTGCACATCCTCCGGTGCTATGCGGAGGCAGCTGCGTGATAGCCCCTTGTGGGTATGCCCCTCCCCTACATATATTATATTCTTGTCAATATCGGTGGCTATGACAAACAAAGAATCCTTGTGTCCCCCGATATTGAGCCCCTTACGCTGTCCGACAGTATAGAACTGCGCCCCGTCATGATGTCCGGCAATCTTGCCGTACGGGTTTTCCTTGTAACGCGTCTTCCTGACGTGCTTCCTGCCGCTGCGGTAGGTCTCAGTCTCGAACTTTATGTCGTAAGACACCGGGGCAGACAACCTGAACAATGCGTCATCCGGAAGAGCCGCTATCTTCTCCGCCGAAAAAGGTGAAGAAGAGGAACATCCTCCCTCATTGTCCGGATTGCCGGCCGCACTGTACTCATGCACAGGGTCATTGACTTTCAGAGACTTGGTCTCCGATATATAGTCTGTCACCATCTGGACATCTCCCGATGAACTGCCGTCCTGTTTAAGGGACAGAAGGGTGTCATGGATGAAAGAGTATTGTTCATTATCCTGAAAATAAGCATCATAGACTTCCACCACATCACCTTTCCTGGGCTGAAGTTTCTGCTGGAGGAAGGTGGGCAGGTCCACTTTACCAACAAAACATATCCCCTGCGAATCCTTCTTGTCCGCAGACGGAAGGTCAGCCTCATGCGCTATCCGCCGGACCTCTGGCTTGTCAAGGTCCCCTATCGGGAACATCGCCATGGAGAGCTGTTCCTGGGTGAGCTGGCAGAGGAAATAGCTCTGGTCCTTGTTGGGATCCGCCCCCGCGAAGATGCGGAATACAGGCTTTCCGTCCGCTCCGGCAATCTCGTCCTTTCTGCAGTAATGCCCTGTGGCAACATAGGAGGCTCCAAGCTTCTGGGCGCATTTGAGGAATGCATCGAACTTTATCTCCCTGTTGCACAGCACATCGGGGTTGGGTGTGCGGCCTTTTGAATACTCGTCGAACATGTAGTCCACCACTCTCTGGCGGTACTCCTTGCTCAAGTCCACGAAGTAAAACGGGATTCCGATCTTCCTGGCAACCATCTCGGCCACGAACCGGTCCTCCTCCCACTCGCAGTCCCCGTGAAGAGTGCCGGTGGTGTCATGCCAGTTCTGCATGAACAAGGCAAAGACATCATAACCGGCCTTTTTCAGAAGGTAAGCCGCCACGCTGGAATCAACTCCGCCTGACAATCCGACACAAATCTTCATATTTTTTCTCCTATCTGTAAGCAAATGACACTTGATTTTTATCAAAAGGCATGGCACGGAAGCGATTAATTCATTATATTTGCCTTGTTGCCATTTATACTGCACTTGTATCTGCTGCATTCCGGCCATATATCCAGGGTACAAAGATAACCATATATTCGTGACCGGATGCACAGGGAAGGGCAAAACCTTAAAAACAGGCTGTATATGAAGTCGCTCGAACTCAAGATCAACTACATGGAATATGACAGCCTGGACGAGCTTTCCACGGAAGACAGGGAGCTTGCCCAGGCGGCTCTGGATGCAATCAGGGGAGCATACTCGCCATACTCGCATTTCAACGTCGGCGCGGCGGTCCGCCTCTCGACCGGCGAGATTGTCATTGGGGCAAACCAGGAGAACATCGCGTTTCCTTCAGGCCTGTGTGCGGAAAGGACAGCAATGTTCCATGCCGGAGCCACCCGTCCGGATGCTGCCATGTCAGCTCTCGCGGTGGCGGCGGAACAGGACGGGAAGGTCTGCGCGTTCCCGGCGACGCCGTGCGGTGCATGCCGTCAGGTCATGGCCCAATACCAGGCCAGAAGCGGGAAGCCGATGGAGGTACTTCTGGTAGGTTCAGAGAAAATATGGAAATTCTCGAGGGTTGACGATATCCTCCCGTTCATATTCGATTCTCTGAAATGATGGAGGCAGACCGCGCCATGCGAAATTTCAGAAAAGGGGCAGATGCAAGGCCCGACATGACAGACTTCCCGCAGCAACCTTGGGGGTTGTGAGGACAAGGATGGAATGGAGAACGCAGCAGATGACCTTTTCTGGAATTTTGAACGAAAAAAGGGTAAGCTGAATACATCGCACCGCTACAACCTCCTACCCTTGCTACCTTCCGGTCCTGGGGGAATTCAAAGGGAGCTGGTCGTGTATGACTTACCCGTTGCAAAGGTAGTCATTTTTTCATGAATACAAAATTAAATCCGTCCTGTCAGGCCGAAATTGTACATATGCAAACTTCCGGAAGAGCTGGCACACGGCATCCGATAGACCTCAGAAGAAGGCTAAGGAAGAGCCTATACCCTTGCAGCACAGTTGATTCCGTCCAGGGCTGAAGACACTATACCTCCAGAATACCCTGCTCCCTCCCCACACGGGAAAAGGCCTTTCACCTGAGTATGTTCGAATGTCTCGGGATCCCGTGGGATGCGTACAGGCGATGAAGTGCGGGACTCTACGCCAAGAAGCAGGGCATCGTTGGTGTAGTATCCCTTCATTTTCCTGTTGCCTATCTCGGGAAAAGCATATTTCAGTCTCATAGCGACATGTTCAGGAAGAAGTTCGTGCAGAGGCGCGGACACCGCACCAGGATGGTATGAAGTGACAGGAAGGCCGGATGAGACCGTCTTCCTGCAGAAGTCCATCATTCTCTGGGCCGGAGCCTTCATGGAACCCGTGCAGCGGAACATCGACTGCTCGACATCCATCTGGAAACGGAGCAGGGACAAGGCCCCGTATTTCGAATACTGCGGCATGTCATCAGGCTCCACAGAAACCACAACCCCGGAATTGGCCCACCTTGAATTGCGTGCGGAGTTGGACATCCCGTTCAGGACCACCTCCCCCGGGGCGGTAGAGGACGGCACGAGAATCCCACCCGGACACATGCAGAAAGAAAAGACCCCCCTTCCCTCAATCTGAGTGACGAAAGAATACTCGGCTGCAGGCATGAAAGGCTGGTATTTACCGTGATACTGAATCCTGTTGATCAGGGACTGAGGATGCTCCACACGCACGCCGAGGGCAAAACCCTTGGCCTGCAGTTCCCACCCTTTCCGGTCGAAAAGCATGTATATGTCCCGTGCGGAATGTCCAGTGGCAAGAATCACTCTGCCAGCCCTGAATTCAACGCCTGAAACGCTCCCGTCCTCTGCACACCTGTCTGCAGTCACGGTGAATGTCCCGTCTGATGAACGCGATATGTCCGTAACCCTGGTGCTGAAATGGTACTCCCCGCCATGCCCGACTATGCATTTGCGGATGTTCTCCACAATGGCAGGCAGGCGGTCGCTGCCTATATGCGGGTGTGCGTCTATGAGAATCGACGGGTCAGCCCCGAATGCCACGAGCTGATGAAGCACTTCACGGATGTCCCCTCTTTTTGAAGAGCGGGTGAAGAGCTTGCCGTCAGAGAAAGTACCTGCGCCTCCCTCTCCGAAACAGTAATTGGAATCAGGGTCCACGACACCTTCCCTGGAGAGCCGCGCCATGTCGAACTTCCTCTTGTGGACATCCTTGCCACGCTCCAGGATCACAGGCCTGAGCCCACGCATGAGAAGCCGCAGGGCTGCGAACATCCCGGCAGGTCCGGCTCCGATTACAATGACCGGACGTGCCGAAGACACATCCCTATACTCGGGAAGCCTGTATTCCTGATATTCCTCCCCGGTCTTGTACGCCTCTACCCTGTACCTGTACAGGATCTCCCCGCGCGCATCGACAGAACGTCTGGATATGCGGTAATGTGCAACGGCTTTTGGCGACACGCCCAGAGCCCTTGAGGCCGCCGAGATAATCTGTTCTGGTGACGGTTCTTTCCCTATCGGACAGGAGATTTCGATTTCCTTCATTGTTTACAGGTTTTCAATCAATCGGTTACAATTCAGACACAATTTAACGTCAGTTCGACGAATTACCGTTTAGCAATATTCTCTTAAAATCCGGACATTTATTTTTCCTGCCGGAAACCTCGCTGACCCTCCGGTGCGGCCCTGAAAGTCTGGCGACCTTCGTCTGTTCACCCCCGGTCACCTGACAGTGACAGCCCCGCGATGGGCATGGCGACACAGGGACACTACCTCCCGAAATCAGCGATCCTGGATACTGGTGCGACATCCAGCCCTGTCCTCTCGCCGTTCAGATAATGGAAGTAACCTGCAATTGCAATCATAGCGGCATTATCTGTAGTGAACTTGAATTCAGGAAGATATGTAGTCCACCCGCGTTTTTTGCCCTCCTCGGTGACCGCTGCCCTGAGTCCGCTGTTGGCCGAGACGCCGCCTCCGATCGTAACCTGCCTGATTCCGGTCTGTTTCGCAGCCTTTATCAGCTTGTCCATGAGGATTTCGATCAGAGTCCTCTGGAACGATGCGCAGATATCCTCCTTGTTCTTCTCCATGAATTCCGGATCTTCTGCAAGCCGGTCCCTGACGAAATACAGCAGGGATGTCTTGACTCCGCTGAAACTGTAATCGAGGCCAGGTACATGGGGCTTTGAAAAATGGAATCTCTGCGGATCCCCCAGCTTGGCCAGACGGTCAACGACCGGCCCTCCCGGGTAGCCGAGCCCCATCATCTTCGAGCATTTGTCGAAAGCCTCTCCGACGGCATCATCTGTGGTCTGTCCGAGAATCTCGAAATCAAGAGGGCTGTCCACCCTGACTATCTGCGAGTTGCCGCCGGAGACTAGGAGGCACAGGTACGGGAACTGAGGCACCGGAGTGTCTTTTCCGTACTCTTTTATGAAATTTGCAAGTACATGCCCCTGGAGATGGTTCACCTCAACCAGAGGACATCCGAGTGCGATCGAGAGACCCTTGGCGAAAGACGTCCCGACGAGAAGAGAGCCGAGAAGGCCCGGCCCGCGTGTGAACGCTATCGCCGTTATGTCCGACAGGCTGATGCCAGCCCTGTCTATCGCCTGGCTGACAACCGGGACTATATTGAGCTGATGAGCCCTCGACGCAAGTTCCGGGATTACACCGCCATAGGCCTTGTGGACATCCTGGCTTGCGAGCACGTTGGACAGGAGATAGCCGTCCTTTATCACGGCGGCCGATGTATCGTCACAGGAAGATTCTATTCCGAGGATTATATCCATAATGAATTCTGTATTGGCGTCAGTTCGATGGTTGTACTTTCAAAAACTCTTTTTCAAGTGGCAAAAATAAGAAATAATCGGAGATAATTGTTACTTTTGTAGGTTTTACCGAAAAACGTAGAAGTATCAGAAAGGCACTGAAAATACTGTGGCTGACAGCAGTGGCGCTGGCATCGCTGATAATTGCGGGGATTCTTGCCATCCAGACCCCGCAGGTACAGACGTACCTTACACGGAAGATACTGGACAGCGTGACATTGGGTCCCGATGCCGGAATAAGTTTCGGAAAAATCCATTTCAAACCATTCAACACACTAATAATAAAGGATATATCTGTCGTGGACAAGGCTCCGTGCGACACATCCGCCAGAGACACGCTCTTCAAGGCGGAATACATCATAGCACGCTTCTCGCTCAGAGGCCTGAGGGAAAATGAAGGCATCCACATACGCAATGCATACATCAGGGGTGCAGAGATGAACATGGTCATCGAAGAGGACAGGACCAACCTCGAAAGGATGTTCGGCATCAGCAAGGACAGGGTAAAGAAGGACAGCCAGGGCAATGTGTTTGACCTCAGGAGGGCCATCATAAACGGCATGACATTCAGGCTCCGGAATTTCAGGAAAGACTTTTCCGGACAGCATGACGTAGGGATAGACTGGAGCGACCTGGAGCTGTACGACATAAACATTGAGGCCAGGCATCTTAAACTTGCAGACAAGGCCATGTCCGGTACACTCGACCAGCTTTCCTTCAGGGAAAAGAGCGGATATGTCTGCAATTTCATTTCAGGCAGCGCCTCAGTGGGCCACGGGATAAGCATGATAAGGGACCTCGCCATTTCCGACCCGTGGTCCGACATATTCATTCCGGAGTTCAGCATGTCCTATGAGGATGCGCATGATTTCAAGGATTTCGTGAACAGGATAGTACTGGATGCCTCTGTATCCGGGAGCAGGCTGGACATGAAGACCCTCGGATTTTTCGTTCCTGGCGTAAAGGTGACCCCTTTTGCCATGGACATACACGATGCGAGGGTCAGAGGCACGGTATCTGACCTGGAAATTGCCTCCCTGGGCACTTCCCTCGACAAGGAAGGGGTGCATCTGGCACTCGGGGGCAGGATAAAAGGGCTGCCGGAAGTGGAGAAGATGGATTCGCAGATAAGGATAGACAGTCTCAGCTTCACCACAGCCTCCATAGAAGGGATACTCGCTGCACTTTCAAACGGGAAAGCCAACGGTATAGACAAGTACGCTCCCGGCAACGTATTCAATTTCAAGGGAACTGTAAAAGGCGGGCTGGACAGTCTGCACCTGGGAGGGGTATTCCGCTCCAGAATCGGGGCGATAATCCCTGGTCTCGACATTACAGGCCTTGCCGGCAAGGGAAAGGACATCGAAATAAAAGGCAGTCTCGGCACATGGAACCTGGACATAGGCAGGATTGTAGGGTCAGACCTAATCCACGAATGTACCATGAACTCCAGTCTCAGGGCCTCGATAGGTAAAGAGGGTCCGAAGCTTGAGATAGACTCCCTGTCAGTCAGCAGGCTGAACTTCAAGCAATACGACTATACGGGAATAGCTGCGGCCGGGACACTTGCCCAGGAAGCTTTCGACGGGAAGATAGTGTGCAGCGACCCCAACCTTAGCTTCCTCTTCCAGGGCATGTTCTCGTTCTCGAGCAAGACCCAGAACGCCCTCTACAGGTTCTACACCAATATAGGCTACGCAGACCTGTACGCCCTGAACCTTGACAAGAGGGGCATGTCGAGAGTAAGCCTCCAGACAAGCGCAGACTTCTACCGTATAAAAGGCACCGACATGCTCGGGAACATAAACGTAAGCGGCATAACCCTAGAGAATTCCCATGGAAGATATGACATAGGGGACCTTTCCATATCCTCTCACTCAAGTGACACACTGTACAGGGTGAGGCTGAAATCCGACTTCGCAGAAGGCTCGTTCAAGGGAAGCGGCTCCATGTCGGACTTCATCAGGGATGTCAAGGGACTCACACTGCACAGGCAGCTCCCGTCCATGTTCAGGGATTCGGCATTCGTATGGAACAACAGGAGCTATGACTTCACATTCAGGCTTTTCGACACAATGGACCTCCTTGCCTTCCTCGCCCCGGGAGTGTACATAGCCGAAAACACCATACTCAACATGCATGTGGCAGGATCCGGCAGGCTTGACGGGGATCTCACATCCCAGAGGATAGCCTATAAGGAGCAGTTCCTGAAAGACGTCACACTGGACTTCTCCAATGACGAGAACGGCTTTGCCGGCGAGCTCCGCAGCGAGACTGTCAGCGCAGCCTCCCTGCTTCTGAAGAACAACAGCCTGAAAATATTCGCCGGGAAGGACCACATCGGGGCGGGATACACCTACGACAACCAGGGGAAACTTGACAACCGCGGTGAGTTCTTCATTCTCGGAGACCTCATCCGGGACAGTGCGGACAGCCTCAGATACAAGATTTCACTACTCCCTTCCAGCATTTATCTCAATGCCCGTGAATGGAACATCATGCCGTCAGGACTCACCGTGTCCGTAAAGGATATAGATGTGGAGAACATAGAGTTCAAAAGCGGGGAGCAGTCCCTGAGGATACATGGAGGTATATCGGACTCAGGCAAGGACACCCTTTTCCTCGATGTTGAACGGTTCGACATATCCATAATCAACCCTCTGCTCGGGAAGAATTCCGCATTCGCCGGAACGGCATCAGGGAATGCCGCCCTGCTCTCAGGGAACGGGGACAAGAGCATCATGCTGGACTTCCTGTGCGATTCCACGAGCATATCCGGGGCACAGATGGGTACGGTGAGGCTCGGATGCGACTGGAACGAGGACTCCAAGCTGCTGAACGCCAGCCTCAGGAACTCGTACAACGGGAAAAGCAACTTCGACATAGGAGGGACATACTCCCCGGGGAAGAAGGAAATAGACATGACCGCAAGGCTCGACAGACTCGACATATCATGTATCTCCCCGTACCTGAGCAGTATCTTCAGCGAGACATCCGGGTCCGTTTCAGGGCTGTTCGCAGTCCGGGGCAAGACCTCAAGCCTGGAAATAGAGAGTACCGGGGCGAGACTTGACGACGCCACCATGCGCATTGCCTTCACCAACGTCCCGTACACACTGAACGGAGGCTTCAGGATAGACAGCAGAGGAGTGTATTTCGACAGCATCTCGCTCACTGACAGGCACGGGAACCCTGGAGAAGTGACAGGAGAAATCACTTACGAAAACTTCAGGGACATAAGGTTCAACACACGTATCGATGCCGACAGGATCGAGTGTATAGACCTCAATGAAAAGATGAGCAAGTCCTTCTACGGACATCTGTTCGCCACCGCCGGAATCAGCATAACCGGACCGATGAACGCCATGAGGATGTCTGTCGAAGCCACTACCACCGGAAGCGGGGAACTCCATGTGCCTGTATCCGGGTCAAGCAGTTTCAAGACAAGTGACCTGTTGACATTCAAAAAGATAGAGAATGAGGAGACAGTTGACCCGTATGAAATGATGATTTCCAGGCTCCAGAAGAGGGAAAAGTCCAGGGGAAACTTCGAGATCAACCTGATGGTGGCTGCCACGCCAGGCGTCAGGGCATTCGTTGAAATAGACAAGGCGTCCGGCAACGTGCTCTCGGGATACGGGTCCGGGACGATTGACCTGGACATAAACCCGGGCAAGGACATATTCAACATAAACGGGGATTATACTCTCTCCGGAGGGAACTACAGGTTCGTGGCCATAGGTCTTGCCAAGGACTTCGCGATAAACGAAGGGAGCTCTGTCAAGTTCAACGGGGACATCATGGAGAGCACCCTCAACATAGACGCCACCTACACCACCAAGACTTCCCTGTCTGCGCTCATTGCGGACACTTCTTCCGTAAGTTCCAGAAGGACAGTGGAGTGCGGGATACACATCTCTGACAGGATAAGCAACCCGAGGCTCGACTTCAGCATAAACGTCCCGGACATCGACCCGACCGTCAAAGCGAGGGTGGAAAGTGCACTGAGCACGGAGGACAAGGTCCAGAAACAGTTCCTTTCACTGCTGGTATCCAACAGTTTCCTGCCTGACGAGCAGTCCGGTATATTCAACAATACCTCGTTCCTCGCATCAAGCGTATCGGAGATTATGTCCAACCAGCTGAACACCATATTCCAGAAGCTGGACATACCGCTGGACCTGGGGCTTAACTACCAGACCAACGACCGGGGCAACGACATCTTCGATGTGGCGATTTCGACCCAGCTCTTCAACAACAGGGTCGTGATCAACGGCAATATCGGCAACAGGCAGTACACTTCAGGAAGCACCAACGACGATGTGGTCGGCGACCTGGACATAGAAATCAAGATAGACAGGCCGGGGGCCTTCAGGCTCAACCTGTTCTCCCACTCTGCAGACCAGTACACCAACTACCTCGACAACTCCCAGAGGAACGGCATAGGTCTCACCTACCAGCAGGAATTCAACAGTTTCAAGGAATTCTTCAGGAAGATATTCTCGAGGAGGAAACGGAAGGAGGCCATGCAGAGGATGGAGGAGAAGGCCCTGATGAATGAAGAAAAAGTGACAATAAGAATACAGGATAACAATGACAGGGAATAACACTACAGGCAAAGGCAGGCTGTACCTGATACCGTCCCCCATAGGAGACAATGACCCCGGGGAGGTCATTCCCCGCCCCGTACTCGAAAAGCTGGCGGAGCTGGACACGTTCGTGGTCGAAGAGACCAGGACCGCACGCAGGTATCTCTCAAAGGCCGGGCTGAAAGGCAGGATAGACGGGCTCCGCTTCCATGAACTGAACGAACATACGAAGCAGGAGGAGGTAGAGGGGTATCTGGAGCTTTTCGAAGGAGGAAATGATGTAGGGCTGATTTCCGAGGCAGGGCTTCCGGCCGTGGCGGACCCCGGTGCGCAGCTTGTCGCCCTGGCGCATTCACACGGGATAGAGGTGGTGCCCTTCACAGGGCCGTCCTCGCTCATGCTGGCACTGATGTCCTCCGGACTCAACGGCCAGTCTTTCGCTTTCTGCGGCTATCTCCCGGCCAGGCCGGACGAAAGGAAGGCGAAGCTGAAATCCATAGAAAGGCTCTCATCCTCGACAGGCCAGACACAGATTTTCATAGAGACCCCGTACAGGAACGATGCTATGCTGAAAGACATTCTCGCATGCTGCCACGACGACACCAGAGTGTGCGTGGCCGCCGGGATAACCGGACCGGATGCATTCATCAGGACAATGACAGTAAGGCAGTGGAAAGACGCAGGGCATGTCATCGGCAAGAGACCATGCGTATTCCTGCTGCTGGGGCAGCAGACACACAGATGAAGGACATGGACACACTGGAACTTGAAGGAATGGAATTCCTGGCATGCCACGGATGCCTGGAGCACGAGAAGAAGTCCGAGAACCTGTTTGTAGTGGACTTCAGGGCTGATTTGGACATGAGCCGGGCGGCCGTAAGCGACTCGCTCGGTGACACCCTGGACTATGGAAAGATATACGGAATTGTGGCGGAAGTGATGAAAGGAGGGCATTGCGACCTCCTGGAGCGCCTTGCCGGAAAGATAGCCGATAAAATATCGGAAACATTCCCCTGTCTGGAGAACTTCTCAGTGAGGGTATCCAAACAGAGGCCTCCAGTCGGCGGGACAGCCGCATGGTCAAGGGTGACCATAAGGCGCGGGAAAAAATAGACAGCAGATATGGCAGAAAAGAAAAAGATAGCATTCGTCACTCTCGGCTGCAAGCTGAACTACGCCGAGACATCGACATACGAAAGGGGTTTTGCAGAGGCAGGACTTGAAATAGTCCCATGGGAAGAAGAGGCAGACCTCTATCTGGTGAACACATGCACTGTCACCGAACATTCCGACAAGAAATGCAGGAACATAATCAGGAAACTGCACAGGGTCTCGCCCGGTGCGGGGATTATTGTGACAGGCTGCTATGCGGAACTCAAGAAAGCGGAGATAGAGAAGATAGAAGGAGTGGAATTCGTCTTCGGGGCACAGCAGAAAAAAGAGGTTGTACCTACTGTGCTGCAGCACATATCCGGCGGCAGCTCCCGGGCCAAAGAGCAGATACACGTGGATGAATGCAGCATCCGGCACACAAAAGCCTGCGATACAGGCGCACAGTCATTCCTGCCGGCATATTCAAGCGGGGAAAGGACGAGGTCCTTCCTGAAAGTGCAGGACGGGTGCGACTATTTCTGCTCATACTGTACGGTGCCGTTCGCAAGGGGCAGAAGCCGGAACAGCCCCATAGCCGAGCTGGTGGCACAGGCACATGAAATTGCCGCAGGAGGTATCAGGGAGATTGTCCTTACAGGAGTGAACACAGGCGATTTCGGAAAGACCACCGGTGAAAAGTTCCTGGATCTTCTGAAGGCGCTCGAAGATGTGGAAGACATCGAAAGGTACCGCATATCATCCATCGAGCCTAATCTGCTGACAGAAGAGATTGTGGACTGGATAGCATCCGGCACCAAGTTCCTGCCGCACTTCCACATCCCCCTTCAGTCAGGAAGCGACACAGTGCTGAAGGCAATGGGAAGGCGGTATGACACAGATACCTTCGCACGCAAAATCAGTTATATACGTAACGCGATGGAACATCCCGGCTCACCGAAAGTGTTTTTCGGCATTGACGTGATTGTAGGCTTTCCGGGAGAGACTGACGAGCTGTTCGGTGAGACATACCGCTTCCTGAAGGAAACGGTAAGGCCCGCCTTCATACATATCTTCCCTTACTCCAGACGGAGCGGGACCAGGGCCGCCACCATGAAAGGACAGGTGCAGGAGTCCGTCAAGACCTTGAGAGTCAAGGCCCTGGAGGAACTGTGCGCAGAACTCCACTCAGGATTTGTGGAAAGCAACCGTGGTGTCAGGGAGAAAGTCCTGTTCGAAAGCTCGGACAAGAACGGGATGATGTACGGATATACAGGCAATTACATCAGGGTGGAACGGCCGTACGACTCCACCCTGGCAGGAAAAATCGTCGAACTGACGTTGTGACAACAAAATGACAAGACTCACTTTCTTAGGGACGGGCACATCACAGGGTGTCCCGATGATAGGGTGCGGATGCAGTGTCTGCATGTCTGACGACCCAAGGGACAAAAGGCTGAGGTCTTCTGCCCTGGTGGAATACGGGGGGCTGGAAATCCTAGTGGATGCAGGCCCTGACTTCCGGACCCAGATGCTTCGTGCCGGGGTAAGGCACATAGATGCCATTCTCCTGACCCACAACCACAAGGACCATACGGGAGGGCTCGATGATGTCAGGGCGTTCAACTACATTGAACGGGCTCCGATACGGATTTACTGCGAGAAATACGTGGAAGACTCGCTCAGGCAGGAATATTCTTACGCATTTGCCGAGCACAGGTATCCAGGGGTGCCCGAATGGCAGATCACCGACATAGACGAGCACCCTTTCACCGTCACAGAGAACATCCCGAGCCGGAAGCTGGTGTGGACAGACGGGAAAGGATATGAGAAAACCCCTGTTTCAGTCAGCGAATGGGTGGCAGAGCACCATCCGGATGAAGCCTGGAAATATGGCGGGGAGACACCCTATACTCCGATGAAGGCGGAGGTCATCCCGATAAGGGGACGGCATTTCAACCTGCCTGTACTGGGATACAGATTCGGGAAGACAGCATATCTTACCGATATGAATTTCATTCCCGAAAGCGAATTCGCAAAGCTGGAAGGTCTCGAGCATTTCGTCATCAACTGCGTGCGCCGCGGCAAACACATATCGCATTTCTCCCTGGAAGAAGCAGTGGCTGTGGCGGAGCGGGTCGGCGCCAGACATTCCTGGCTTACACACCTGTCTCACCAGCTGCCGAAATACAAGGACCTGTGTTCCGAACTGCCTGACAACATCAGGCCGGCGTATGACGGCCTGGTCATAGAGTCCGTGGACTAGAAGCTGTTTGGAAATCAAACAGTCTCCAAGTGCCCGGCGGATTTACGGATACAGAGGACTCACAGCCTGTACGGCGGGACCTCTCCCTTGTCGATGAGATCCCTCAGCTGCTCGATATAGTCGGATCCGCTTTCAGAAGCCGGAGACCCGAACCTTACGGAAATGTCATTCAGTGTATAATCTCCCCCTTTTTCTTCAAGGATGTAGGAACTCAGTGATTCCCTGGTCTTTGCCGGTCTGGATGCAGCAGCCCGGCAAATGTCGCAGCAGCCGCAGTCAGCAGAATCATCCTGTCCGAAATACCCCAGGAGATAACGGCTCCGGCATGTGTCCTCCTCCCTGATGTATGAAATCATCTTCTCTGTCCTCTCTTCTGAAGAACTGTGTAGCTGCGCATACCTTGCGGCACTCAGCTTCACATCCTTGGGATGAAGCCTGTCCTCCCGCAGATAAATGACGGTAGTATGGTCTGACGGTATGTACTTTATGACATGCTCCAACGAAAGCAGGTACAGGAGCCTCCTGAGCTGGGGTTCACTTACACCTGAGGCCGAGGCAAGCCAGTCCTCCTCCACAGACACAGGGTATGAGAATACTCCGGTGTACCGGCGCATGAGCATCTCCAGTACGGTGTCCATGGCAGGCTCCGGAAGATTCACATCATACAGCTCCTGTCTGGATACGACAATCTGTACCCTTGTGGGTATGTCGGCATCCTCGAGGACTGTCCAGTGCTCCTCCCTCTCAATGTACTTGACTGAATACCATGCCATGGTACGATTGAGCTTGAAATGGCTGCAGAAAGCCTCCAGATCGAACTTCAGCTGCATCCCCATACCCGCCTCGTAGGGTATCCCGTAGAAAGAATGCACCTTGTGGTAAATTTCCTCTATATAACCTATTTCCGGATAGGAGAGCCTCTCCAGCTGGCGGAGTCTCCGTACATCGTTGGCATTCCACAGCAGGACAGCATAAGAGCGCTTGCCGTCCCTGCCTGCCCTTCCCGCCTCCTGGAAATAAGCTTCCGGAGAATCAGGTACATCGAAATGGATGACATAACGGACATCCGGCTTGTCTATCCCCATTCCGAAAGCATTAGTACATACCATTATACTTAATTTTCCGGATTTCCATTCCTCCTGCCTTCCGGAGCGGAGCGCCGGGCTGAGGCCTGCATGGTAGAACGAGCACGAGAAACCCTGGGATTTCAGGAACGAAGAAAGCTCCTCGCACTTTTTCCTGTTCCTCACATATACGATACCGGTCCCTGGAACAGAGCAGCATATATTGGCTGTCTGGCCGAGCTTGTCCTCGCAGCGCCGGACGATATATGACAGGTTGGGCCTCTCGAATCCGCTCTTGAGCAGCAGGCGTTCCCGGAATGCCAGCTTGTCCATTATATCCCCGGCAACCTGCGGGGTGGCTGTAGCCGTGAGCGCGATCACAGGGGCATCCACCGTCTCGCGCAGCTTGCCTATGGCCAGGTAGTCAGGACGGAAATCATAGCCCCACTGGGATATGCAGTGCGCCTCGTCCACCACTATAAAGCTGACATTCATCTCCCTGACATACCTCCTAAACAACTCGGTGGAAAGACGCTCCGGTGAAAGGTACAGGAACTTGAAATCGCCGTATGCGGCATTGTTCAGATTCAGCTCCACCTCCCGGCGGGTCATCCCGGTATAGACGGCAAGGGCCTTGATTCCCCTGTCAGCCAGGTTCTGCACCTGGTCTTTCATCAGGGCGATAAGAGGAGTCACCACCAGGGCCACGCCATCCTTCATGAGTGCCGGGACCTGGAAACACACCGACTTGCCTCCGCCCGTCGGGAGTATCGCAAGCACATCCCTTCCCTGCAAGGCGGCATCGACAATCTCCTGCTGCATCGGCCGGAACGAGCCGTACCCCCAGTATTTCCCGAGTATTTCCAGAGGAGTCATGCTCCCGCCTTCACTCTTTGTCTCTTCCATCTCGCATTTCTCCTGTTATAATGATAATCCGACAATTAATTACAATACATCAACGTCAGTTCGACGAATTAATGTTTAATAGTATTATCTTAAAAATCAATATTTTATCTTTTGGGGCCGAAATCCGTCATACTGACGTTAAGGATTTCTTCCAGAAATCCTGCCTGTCCACCCCCAGTCACCAGCGGTGACAGCCCCGAAGGGGCATGCGGCTCCGCTTCGCTCCGCCGGCACCTCCACTGCTTCGGTTTCCCTGACGGAAACCTCGCTGACGCTCCGGTGCGGCCCTGATGGGCCCTGCTACAGAAATCCTGCCTGTCCACCCCCAGTCACCTGCGGTGACAGCCCCTTGTTATGGGGTGCCCACACCGGAAGACCTGCCGCGGGCAGCCATTGGCACATTTTGTGCAGTGGAATCCAAGGTTTTGGCAGAGTCCGCTTTTTCCTGCGTTTCCCTGGGAAGGCAAAAGTACGGAAAATTCCATATCAAAAATTGGTGCTGTCATAAAATTATTATATTTTTGCACCGCGCTAAACCAGGATGACGAAAGTTATAAACCTTTTAATATAGTTTAGTTATTATGAGTAAAATTGATTTGACCAAGTACGGCATCACTGACGTGAAAGAAATTCTTCACAACCCGTCTTACGAGGTTCTTTTCGCAGAAGAGACAAAAGATTCACTCGAGGGTTATGAGAAAGGCCAGGTTACTGAGCTCGGCGCTGTCAATGTCATGACAGGTATCTACACCGGGCGTTCTCCTAAAGATAAATTCTTTGTTTACAACGAAGCAAGCAAGGACACCGTATGGTGGACTTCAGACGCATACAAGAACGACAACAAACCATGCTCAGAAGAGGCTTGGGCAGACCTCAAGGCAAAGGCCGTAAAGCAGCTCTCAGGCAAGAGGCTCTTCGTAATGGATACTTTCTGCGGTGCAAACCCTGCAACCCGTCTTAAAGTACGTTTCATCATGGAAGTCGCATGGCAGGCTCATTTCGTAAAAAACATGTTCATCCGTCCTACAGAGGAAGAACTTGCAAACTACGGCGAGCCTGATTTTGTTTCATTCAACGCAGCAAAGGCAAAGGTAGAGAACTACAAGGAGCTCGGGCTCAACTCCGAGACTGCCACTGTGTTCAACCTCAAGACCAACGAGCAGGTTATCCTCAACACATGGTACGGCGGTGAGATGAAGAAAGGTATCTTCTCCATCATGAACTACCTCAACCCGCTCCGTGGAATCGCCTCTATGCACTGCTCCGCAAACACTGACAAGGAAGGCAAGAGCACAGCTATCTTCTTCGGACTTTCCGGAACTGGAAAGACTACCCTTTCTACAGACCCTAAGAGACTCCTTATCGGTGATGACGAGCACGGCTGGGACGACGAGGGCGTATTCAACTACGAAGGCGGATGCTACGCAAAGGTGATCAACCTTGACAAGGAAAGCGAGCCGGATATCTACAACGCTATCAGAAGGGATGCCCTCCTGGAGAACGTTACAGTGGACGCCAACGGCAAGATCGACTTCGCTGACAAGAGCGTGACAGAGAACACCCGTGTATCATACCCTATCGACCACATCGAGAACATCGTTAAACCGGTTTCAAAGGGTCCTCACGCAAAACAGGTTATCTTCCTGTCAGCAGATGCATTCGGAGTGCTTCCTCCAGTATCAATCCTTACTCCTGAGCAGACACAGTACTACTTCCTTTCAGGGTTTACTGCAAAGCTCGCTGGAACAGAGCGCGGAATCACTGAGCCTACCCCTACTTTCTCTGCATGCTTCGGTGCAGCATTCCTTTCACTCCATCCTACAAAATACGGCGAGGAGCTCGTAAAGAGAATGAACGCAGTGGGTGCCAAGGCATACCTCGTAAACACTGGCTGGAACGGAACAGGAAAACGTATCTCCATCCGTGACACCCGCGGAATCATCGACGCAATCCTCGACGGTTCTATCGAGAAGGCTCCTACAAAGAAGATCCCTTACTTCGACTTCGAGGTTCCTACAGAGCTTCCTGGCGTAGATCCTGCAATCCTCGACCCACGCGACACTTATGCTGACGCAGCAGAGTGGGATGCAAAGGCAAAAGACCTTGCAGGACGTTTCATCAAGAACTTCGACAAGTTCACAGGAAACGACCTCGGCAAGTCTCTCGTAGCAGCAGGTCCTAAGCTCTAGTCTGAACTGAATCTAATTGCATTAACGCAGGTTCCGGAATTTCCGGGACCTGTTTTTTTTACAGCGTATAATATTTCGTTCCGGATACTCCAACCGTAAAATCCTCCGAAAATCCGTTTCAGGAAAATTTGCATATACAGTCAATATTGCATATTTTTGCAGTGCATTATTAAACTAATACACACGAACAATGAGACCGGATATCATCATCGCCACAGCAACAGTCCTGGCAGTTTCCGCGTTTCCCTGGAATACCGAAGGGAAAGAGGACGGGCATCTCCTGAAAGGCAGGATAATAAACCAGGACGGAGTTTCTATAGAATATGTAGCCGTAGGAATCCCTGGGAAAGGTGTAGGTACAATATCGTCCGCAGACGGAGTATTCGAACTGGAAATCCCTGAGGGAGAGACAGATTCACTTGAGTTCCAGCATGTATCATACCTGACAGGACGCATACCGGCATCGGAATATATGCATACGGACACCATGTGTGTCACACTGACAGGAAACGAAATAGAGACGGCAGTAGTATATCCGGACAGCTTCAAGGAAAAGACACTCGTCTCCAAAGGGGCACGCTTCCCAATGGCATACGGATCTTTCAGTCCGGACAGCAGAGGTACAGAGGTAGGTTCGAATGTCAAAGTGAAGAAACCGTTCATAATCAGGAAATTCTCCTTCAAGGTGGCAAGATGTACCATCGAGGGGACTAAAGTCAGCCTTAATGTTTACAGGATAACGGACGGCTCTTTCCGGAACATACTTCACAGGCCGATATATATCGACATCGCCGAATGTCAGGATATGGAGACGTATGAAATCGCCCCTGAAGAAACACTGATGCTGGAGCCCGGGGAATATTTCGTGAGCCTCGCCTTTATCGGGTGCTCTGAAAAGAGCTGGAACGAATGGAAGGAGCAGAGTACATGGACCGGGAAAAAGTACTTGGAGGCGATAACACGCAACGAACTGTTGTTCCCCCTGTATTTCAAGTCCAGCTACACCAGGGACATGGTTATGGACAGCATATCCCGGTGCGGACTGAATATAGGTATGTCGGTCTCTGGTCTGGAATACACAGAATGAGCGAAAAAAAGATTATATTTGTGGAAACGCGATAGCGACAGGACTTGACCTTACTTATTTTCAACAATATATGAAACGGATTCTGTTATTTGTGGCTGCCTTCACAGTGATTGCCGCCACATCATGTTCACAGTACAAGTACGAGACTGTGAAAGGAGATCCTCTCGAAACGAAAATGTACACCCTGGACAACGGCCTGAAGGTGTACATGAGCGTAAACAAGGAGACACCGCGTATCCAGACCTACATTGCAGTGAAGGTCGGAGGAAAGAACGACCCGTCTGAGACGACAGGCCTGGCGCACTACTTCGAGCATCTGATGTTCAAAGGCACACCGGCATACGGCACGTCAGACTATGCAGCGGAAAAGCCTATGCTCGATGAGATCGAACAGCTGTTCGAAGTATACAGGCAGACCTCTGACGAGGGTGAAAGGGCTGAAATCTACCACAGGATAGACTCGATAAGCTATGAGGCATCAAAGCTGGCCATACCTAACGAATACGACAAGCTCATGTCAATCATAGGGGCCCAGGGAACCAATGCGTTCACTTCCCAGGACATGACAGTCTATGTCGAGAATATCCCTTCCAACGAGGTCGAGAACTGGGCCAGAATCGAGGCTGACCGCTTCAAGAACCCTGTAATCAGAGGATTCCATACTGAGCTCGAAACCATTTACGAGGAAAAGAACATGTCCCTGACCAGCGACAGCCGCAAGGTGTCCGAGGCACTGGACGCAGCCCTGTTTCCTCACCACCCGTACGGGACGCAGACTGTACTGGGTACGCAGGAGCACCTGAAGAACCCGTCCATCACCAACGTCAAGAACTACCACAAGACTTACTATGTCCCTAACAACATGGCCATCTGCCTCTCAGGAGACTTCGACCCTGACCAGATGGTGGGCATCATAGAGAAATACTTCGGTGACATGCAGCCTAACCCTGAGCTTCCGCAGCTCCAGTTCGAGAAGGAGAAGCCTATCACGGCCCCTGTTGTCAAGGAGGTATATGGACTCGAGGCTGAGAACATTACGCTCGGGTGGAGGCTTCCGGAGGCTACAGACAAGTCAAATGATGTGGCAAACATCGTAAGCTCAATCCTCTACAACGGACAGGCCGGACTCATCGACCTGGATCTCATCCAGCAGCAGAAAGTCCTCTCCGCGTATGCATACAACAGCAACCAGCCTGACTACGGCTCTTTCGTGGTATCTGCGCGTCCGAAAGAGGGACAGACTCTCGACCAGGTACGTGACCTGCTTCTGGCGGAAGTGGCCAAGCTCCGCTCCGGGGATTTCGACGAAAACCTGATAGAGGCCACGGTGAACAACTACAAGAAGTACATGATGCAGAGCTACGAGGACAACGAAAACAGGGCCATGATGTATGTCATGTCCTTCATCAACGGGTCCGACTGGGCAGATGAGGTGCAGATGCTCGACCGCATGTCGGCAATCACAAAGCAGGACGTGGTTGACTGGGCGAACAAATATCTCGGTGCGCAGAGTTATGCGGCCATCTACAAACTCCAGGGCGAGGACAAGACAGTCCAGAAGATAGCCGCGCCAAAGATCACCCCTATTGTGACCAACAGAGACAAGCAGAGCGAGTTCCTTGCTGAAATACAGGATACACCGGTAAAGCCGATAGAACCTGTTTTCGTGGACTACTCGAAAGACATGTCCAGGTTCGAGGCACAAAAAGGTGTGGAAGTGCTCTACAAGCAGAACACCTTGAACGACCTGTTCACACTTATATACGTATTCAATACCGGCGTGGAGGATGACCCGGCCCTCAACCTCGCCGCGAACTACGTCTCATATCTTGGCACTGAGCAGATGAGCGCAGAGGAGATCGGCTCGAAGATGTACGGTCTTGCATGCTCTTTCGGGATAGGCTCAGGGTCTCATCAGACTACCATCCAGATAAGCGGGCTCAGCGAGAACATGGATGAGGCGATGGAAATCGTGGAAAGCCTCGTGGCAGGGGCGAAGCCGGACGAGAACATCCTCTCCAACCTCAAGTCCGACATGATGAGAAGCCGTGCCAATGCGAAACTCAGCCAGGGAAGCTGTTTCGGCGCCCTCCAGAGATACATGATCTACGGTCCTGACTACATCAGCCGCACAGTCATGGGCAACGATGCGCTGGAGGCCATCACATCCGACGAACTTCTCTCCAAGATACGCGAACTCTCCGGCATGGAACACGAGGTGCTCTATTACGGGCCGAAGACAGACAAGGAGCTTCTCGCCACACTTGAAGCCCATCACAATACAGCCTCTGAACTCCAGCCTCTCGAGAAGAAATACACCAAAATCCTGCAGGTAGATGAAAACAATGTGGTACTCGCCCAGTACGATGCCAAGCAGCTCTATTTCCTGCAGTATTCCGACCGCGGAGAAAAATTCGCCCCGGCGGACGAACCGGGCATAACTCTCTACAACGAGTATTTCGGCGGAGGCATGAATACGATTGTATTCCAGGAAATGAGAGAGGCCAGGGGTCTCGCATACACTGCACAGGCTTTCCTCGCCTCACCGTACTACCTTGACGGGGATTACTACTACATGGCATTCATAGCCACCCAGAATGACAAGATGCAGCAGGCCATCGAGGCCTTTGACCAGATTATAAACGATATGCCGGAGTCCCAGGCGGCGTTTGACGTAGCGAAGGAAGCCCTGCTCACAAGGATGCGCACCAAACGTGTAGTCCGTGACCAGGTGCTCTGGAACTATCTGAACGACAGGGATCTCGGACTTGAGGAACCACTCGACAGACAGGTTTTCGAGGCAGTACAGAATATGACTCTCGAGGATGTCAAGGCTATCCAGCAGAAGTGGGTGAAAGACCGCAAATATACTTACGGCATTCTCGGGGATATCAAGGATCTGGACACCAGATACCTGAACACACTCGGTCCTGTGAAGACCGTGTCTCTCGAAGAGATATTCGGATACTGACACGGACAATACAGCTGGAAGGCACTCAAAAAGAAAAGGACGGATCCATTTGGAACCGCCCTTTTCTTTTTTCCGTAAGAAACAATCTTTGCAGATGACTATTTCTTCTTGTATCTCTGGTAGAATTTGTCCACACGTCCTGCAGTGTCCACGAGCTTCATCTTTCCTGTGTAGAAAGGATGTGAGGTGTTTGAAATCTCGACCTTGATTACAGGGTATTCGACACCTTCAATCTCGATGGTCTCCTTTGTGTTTGCGCATGAGCGGGTTATGAAAACCTCGTCATTCGACATATCCTTGAAAGCTACAAGACGGTAGTTTTCGGGATGTACTCCTTTTTTCATTTCCTTTAAAATTTATTGTTTGACTTGAAATTCAGGGCGCAAAGGTAAGATTTTATTCCTTACCGTCAAAGTTTTTCGTCTATTTTTCAGGTATATTTTCAAGAGTTGCAGTGACAAATCTCCACCATTTCTCCACAGTAGGGATGTTCGCACGCTCGTCCGGAGAATGAGGGCTGAGGATTGTAGGCCCGCATGAGACCATATCCCAATGAGGGTATGCCCCTCCAAGTATCCCGCATTCAAGGCCTGCATGTACGGCCATCACCGCAGGCTCCTTCCCGAAAAGCCTCTTGTACACATCCTTCATGAGATGGAGTATTTCCGAAGAGCTGTCCGGAGCCCATCCGGGATATCCGCCGGAAAAATCGACCTTGAAACCGGCAAGCTCGAACACGGATCTCGCCTCTTCTGCCATGGCCTCCTTGGCTGAATCCACGGAGCTCCTCATGAGGGTCTTTATGAATATCCTGCCGTCGTCCGATTTGACAATTGCAGTATTGTTGGAAGTCTCTACCAGTCCTGGAACCGCATCACTCATGCGCCATACACCGTCAGGACATCCGCTCACAGCACGTACTGCGGCAAGAGCAGCCGTCTCCTCGATATAAGACTCCGGAACAGCGACAGCCTCGAGAAATACGGAAGCCTCCGGATCAGTGGAAGCGTACTCGCCTTTCACGGCAGAGCATGTGTCAGCAACCGATTTCTCCACCTGGGCCACCTTGTCCTCAGGGACAAGTATCACTGCGAATGCCTCCCTCGGGATAGCGTTGCGAAGGCTGCCTCCGTCTATCGAGGCGAGCTTGACACCCATATCCCTGAGCAGAGGCAGGAGTGCCCTGGCGGCTACCTTGTTGGCATTGGCCCTGTAAAGCACTATATCCATGCCGGAATGTCCTCCCTTGAGTCCTTTGACATTGAGTCTGAATGCCTTGTATCCGGCAGGAATAGGCACCGTGCCGTATGGGAGCTCCGCTGTAATGTCAAGCCCTCCGGCACATCCCACATAAAGCTCCCCTTCCGTCTCGGAATCGAGGTTTATGAGGATATCCCCGTACAGGAGACCAGGCTTGAGAGCCCTGGCCCCTGTCATGCCTGTCTCTTCATCTACAGTCACAAGCACTTCCACCGGACCGTGCTTCAAGTCCTTTGACTCAAGGACTGACATGGCCACCGCAACGCCCAGTCCGTTGTCCGCTCCCAGAGTGGTACCCCTGGCCCTGACCCAGTCCCCATCGACCCATGCCTCGATGGGATCTTTCTCGAAATCATGTACCTTGTCCGCATTTTTCTGAGGCACCATGTCCATGTGGCCCTGCAGAATCACCCCTTTCCTGTTTTCCATGCCAGGGGTGGCAGGCTTGCGGATTATGATATTCCCGACTTCATCCCTGACTGTCTCCAGTCCGAGGGATTTTCCGAAATCATAAAGGAAATCCGCCGCCTTGCCTTCTTTTTTAGACGGGCGCGGAATCCTTGTCAGAGAATAAAAGTTCTTCCAGACTATCTGGGGGTTCAAATCTTTAAGTTCCATATATACATCAGGTTTTTAATTCTGTATTATTACCGTCATTTCACATTGAAATTGAGAGGGAAAGAACTCTCTGTCCCGAGCTGATATACAGGGACCCTACTCTGAAGGATGACATTCATCCCGTCTGTCAGCTTGACCGTGCATACCGCCGGAATCCTGTAATATACGCACGCCTCCGCTTTCTTTGCCTTGCGGACTTCATCCGCAACAGGGGCGACAGGCTGAGGCACCACCTCGAGAATCACTGGCTTGCCGGCAATGTTGTCGGCAGGCAGAAGCCCAGCAGTGTCGGACATGCGGAACGCTACATAAAGCTGGTTCTCCCTGTCTTTCTGCGGCACCACCTCGAAAGTCATTGTCTGGGTCTGATACTCGGAATAGCCAGTGAACATGGCCATATAGTCCTTTTCGAGCCTTGTGAGCTCCTCCACGGCAGCCCCCATGGCCTCTCCGCTGTATGTGGCATCAGTGTCGCCAGTGACAATCTGGTATCTCTTTTCCCTGATATCGAATATCATAGCGGCAGTCTCGGCAGCACGCTTCTCGAGGGATTTCTCCACGATAATCTCCTGCTTTACAGCCACCCTGCTGTATGCGGACTCGTTTTTCACGTTCTGGTAGAGCGTTGCAGCCTCGGATGTGAGGTTGGACGTGAGCCCCTTGTCGGAAAAGTCCCCGTAAACAGGAGTCGGGAAGCGCCATGCCGACCCGGAGCCGAAACTCCCGTCAGAAACGGAAACGAGCCCGGCTGCAGTAAGTCTTAGGAATGCGGCGTCAATCCTGTCACTGCCCGCCTCAAGGACATAGCGGCTGGAATGGTCCGCTTCTATATAAGGTGTCAGACTGACCTTAGATATGGAATATGTCCTGGAGTCCTTCTGGCGGACATCTATGCCGAGATACTTGCTGGCGAACTTGGCGTACGGTCCGGCGTAGAAATCTTCCTGGACAGCCTCGACCTCGAGAACAAGAGATGTTGACGGGAGACTGTATGTGAGGACTCCCTGCGGGTCCTGACCGGACGACTTCTGTGCATGGACGGCCACACTGCAGGCAAGAAGCCCGGTGCATATCGCCATATTCAAGATTTTCATAATGATGAATGTGTTTTTTTTTAATTAAACGGTATCCGGACATGCGCCGGAATTGCATCAACTCAGCAAATATAACAAATTTAACACACGAACAGAAATAAAATCAAAACAGTTTCTGGAATATTTGTCCATATTTTATTACCTTTGTCTGCCCTCCCGGGGCAACACTGCCTGCAACAAATAATTAAACCAATAAATCTATGTTCAAAGGTCAACCTAAAGGGCTCTTCGCCCTTGCTCTCGCCAACACCGGTGAACGTTTCGGCTACTACACCATGCTGGCGATTTTCGTACTGTTCATTCAGGCAAAATTCGGCTTCACTGCAGCCGAGTCCACCCAGATCTACGGAGGATTCCTCGCAGCAGTGTATTTCATGCCGCTCATCGGGGGATTCCTCGCCGACAAGATCGGATTCGGGAAATGTGTAACCATCGGTTTCGCAGTCATGTTCCTCGGTTACCTGTGCCTGGCTATACCTACACAGGCCGACACGACAGGCAAAGTGGCAATGTTCGGTGCACTTGCCCTCATTGCCGCCGGCACAGGACTTTTCAAAGGAAACCTGCAGGTGATGGTCGGTAACCTTTACGATGATCCGAGATATTCAGCAAAAAGGGATTCGGCATTCAGCCTCTTCTACATGGCCATCAACATAGGCGCCATGTTCGCCCCTACAGCCGCAAAGGCAGTCACCAACTTCTTCCTCGGAAAGTCAGGTCTTGTGTATAATGCCAGTGTCCCTGCCCTCGCCCACCAGTTCATGGACGGGTCCATCACTCCGGAAAACACTGAAAAGCTCACCAGCCTGATGGCATCCATGTCCGGTTCCGCAGGAATGGACCTGATGACATTCAGCCAGACTTATATCGAGAAACTCTCCACATCATACAGCTACGGATTCGGCGTAGCCTGCATATCGCTCATCGTATCTGTCCTTATCTATTTCGGATGCAGGACATGGTTCAAGCACGCGGATGTGAATGCAAAACAGGCTAAGGCCGCCCATACCAACGAGCCGGAGCTCACTCCGGCACAGACCAAGAGCCGCATCGTGGCTCTCCTCCTGGTATTTGCCGTGGTAATCTTCTTCTGGATGGCTTTCCACCAGAACGGAGGCACAATGACCATTTTTGCGCGCGACTATACAGAGAACGTGGCTACCGGATTCACCCGTATCGGCTTCAACATCGGATGCCTTGCATTGATAGCAATCTCCATATACACCCTCTTCGGGATATTCCAGTCTGACACAAGGAACGGGAAATTCATGTCCGCAATAGCGACAGCAGTCCTGTGGGGAGCCGCATACTGGATTTATTCAGGCATGCCGGAGACAGTTTCAATACAGCCATCTGACTTCCAGCAGTTCAATCCGTTCTATGTGGTTGCACTCACACCTATATCAATAGCTATTTTCAGCGCACTCGCGAAGAAAGGCAAGGAACCTTCCGCCCCGAGAAAAATCGGACTGGGAATGTTTGTGGCCGCACTCGGATTCCTTATCCTGGCCATAGGCTCCATAGGCCTTGCTTCACCTAAAGAGCTCGATGGCAACGTCAGCCCTGACCTCGTGTCCCCGACCTGGCTCATGAGCACTTATCTCGTCCTGACATTTGCGGAACTCCTTCTTTCCCCGATGGGAATCTCTTTCGTGTCGAAAGTGGCCCCTCCTAAATACAAGGGCGCAATGATGGGATGCTGGTTTGCCGCAACAGCTGTAGGAAACTACCTCACCTCTATCCCTGGATTGCTCTGGAACAAACTTCCTCTGTGGGGAGTATGGACCATCCTCATAGCACTCTGCCTCATCTCATTCGTGGTGATATTCTCCATCATGAAGAAAATCGAGAGCGCTACAGAATAAAATATATGCTCCGGATTATCCCTGAGTGCACAAAAGAGGGCGGGTCACTTCAAAAGTCAGACCCGCCCTCTTTTTATTCGAACATGTCAGGACGCGGCATAATCCGTTACAATGTGAAAAGGGCAGACGGATAAGTCCTCGGCAGGCAACGGAGAGAAACCTCGCCTTTTTTCACGCCGATTTCAGCAAGGGCACCGGAAGAACACCTGTAAGCAAGGTCAGGAGTGTTGTTGTTCTCACTGAGATGGCAGAGGAAGATATTCTTGAGGCCGGGATGCCAGAAGCGCTTTATGGCAGACGCGCATTCATCATTGCTCAGATGGCCGTTTCCCTGTACAATGCGCATCTTCAGGTCATAAGTATATGGACCGGACATCAGCATGTCCATATCGTAGTTGGACTCAAGGACGACCGTATCAGCCCGGGAAGCGTAGGACACAGCCTCATCGGTCATACGTCCCAGATCCGTCATGATTACAAACCTGTACCCGTCATAATCAATCGCATAGCCGACAGTCTGTGTGGCATCATGCGGGACGACAAAATGCCTGACCTCCATACCGCACAGAGTCTTGCCTCCAGAAGCGGGAAGCACCTGCCTGCACGAGGCTATGTGTGCGGATGTGAATGTATGCCTTGCAAGGGCGCTGTGCAGCTCGGAAGTCGCATATACGGGCTTGCAAAGCTTCTTGCAGAATGAACCGAGATGCCTGATATGGTCCAGATGGTCGTGGGTGACCAGAACCGCTCCGAAAGAGTCGAAAGAAAGCCCGTTTTCCTCAAGCGCCTTCTTGAAGCGTCTCAGGCTGACACCGGCATCAATCACGACACCGTTCTTTCCGTCCCCGAAGTAATAGCAGTTCCCGCAGCTGCCGCTGGAAAAACTCATGAACCTGACCATCTCCCGCTACTCCTCCTCTTCACAGTACTTCTTGATCACACTGTAGGCCTCCGGCACACCGAGTTCTCCGGCGCGGGACAGGTCTATGCATCCTTTCTCCTTATCCTTCAGATAGATGAGGACAAGGCCCCTGTTGTAATACGCATCTCCCATGTATGGGAACAGACGTATGGCCTCCGTATAGCTGTCTATGGAGGAGATATGTTCTGAAGTGAGACAGTAAAGATTCCCCAGATTGAAATGGATATAAGGGATGTCTCCTACTGTCTCGGCGGCTTTCTTCATGTCAGATATGGCAGTGGAATAGTCATATATCTGGCTCACCTGGTCCTTCACGCGGGCCCTCGTCGTTCCCGAGTCGTCCATGGTAAGGACCTGTACATTGCTCTCGATAGAGGATATGAAATCTATCATCTCAGCCCTGAGGACCCCGCGGTTCATATAATAGAAAGCACGGTACAAAGCCGAGATATTGTCCGGGGAATCAGCATCAACCGCTTCGTCATAATACAGAAGGGCAGAATTGTACTGCCTGTTCACAGTCTCGTATAGAGCCTTAAGGAAACTGTTCCTGGCCGTGCCCTCATCCGGAGTACCGTACAAAGCCTTCTCTATGACGTCATCCGGGATTTTCCCTGTAAACACAGTATCCGAATTGGTTATGGCAACAGGCACAGGCGCCTCAGCTATGAACTTGTCAATGAGAGGGTTCTCATACCTGCGCACCAGCGCATACCTGGTATCCTCCCGTGCATCCGCAAGTGTGAAACGGTACAGAGGCCTGAGCTTGATGTCTATATCACGGTGCTGGAGGAGCTCGTCGTTGAAGTCCTTTTTGGCGAAATCGGCATCGAGAGCTATGAGAGAGCTGTACTTCCTGGTGGTGTCGGCAAACGAACCGGCATTCTTTTCACTTGCAGCCCTGTATTCGCGGACCTTCTGCTGGGCCGTCTCGTAATCCTCCTTTGAGGACTTGTACTCGCCGAGCAGGTTCTTCACATAAGAACGGTTCATATATGCCTTTGCGAAGTCAGGATACAGCTCTATTGCCTTGTCATAGTCCTCGAGAGCGTCCTGGTAACGGCCCATCTCAATGAATATGGAAGCCCTGTTGAAATATGCAAGCACATTCTCCGGGTTGATGTTCAAGACCCTGTCCATATCCGAAAGGGCATCCTCGTAAGCCCCGACCTGTGCATTTATCAGTCCCCTGTTATACAGGGTAAGGGCATTGCCAGGCTCATCCTTCAGGACTCTGTTCAGGTCTCTCATGGCTCCCATGTAGTCCTTCCGGTCATAAAGCATTATAGCGCGGTTGAAATATGCGAACGTGTTGGTTGTATCCAGCCTTATGGCCTGGTCCATGTCGGCTATGGCCTTGTCATAGTCGCCCTTGTCCGCATAAAGGCGGCCCCGCCGGATATATCCTTCCGGATCGAGACGGTCAAGCCTTATAGCCTTGTTGTAGTCATCCATCGCCTTCAGGGTGTCCTTCAGGAAAAGGTAGCTCGCTCCCCTGTTAAGGTATGCGGACGGGTCTTTGGGTTCCTTACGTATATATTTGTCGAAATCCCCTACAGCCTTGTCGAACTGCCTGGAAAGGAAATAGGTCACTCCCCTGCTGAAATACAGTCCAATATAACCAGGACGGAGGTTGATGGCTTTCTGGAGATCGTCAAGGGCTTCATTGTATTTCCCGGCCCGGCTCAGGGTAATAGCCCTGTAATGGTATCCGGAAGTGAACACTGGATTGAGTCGGACTGAAGCATCAAAGTCGCTCTGGGCCCCGCGAACGTCTCCGAGGTTATATTTGGCGATACCACGGAAAAAGAATGTCCAGTAATCCGTGGTGTCAAGACGGGACAGCACATTGAAATTCTCTATCGCCCTGGCATACTTGCCTTCGGCAAGGGCCTGGCGTCCGCGGAAGAAAAAGACATCCTTGTCATACTGCGCATGAAGGCGGTCTGCCGCCAGGGAAAGCAGCAGAAAGAGCACAAGGACACATTTTCGCGAAATACCCATTGTCTTTTGTTATTTTTTCCTAATTTTGGCCCGCCGAAGCCGGACCAAGCGACAAATATACGCAGAAGCCGAGAGCAGAGCAAATTTTTATTTGCTATGCCGAGGCGCAACCGTATAAATGGCCGCAAGGCCAAATATCGCAGAAGCCGAGAGCATAGCAAATTTTTATTTGCTATGCCGAGGCGCAACCGTATAAATGGCCGCAAGGCCAAATATACGCATTTATCATGCCCGAAAGAAAAAATGAAAAAAAATTTCTTCATTACCATATATGCCGTAACAGCCGCACTGCTGTCCACCCCTTCTGCCGTCTCAGCCCAGAATACCTGGATCTCGAACGACAGTGCCGCAGACAACATGGTGTGGACAGAGAAACTCTCCAGGCAGATAGAATTCCTGTCAGACAGCCTGTGCGGAGGGAGAGGGACAGGGACAGCCGGAGGTAACGAGGCCGCCTTCTGGCTGATACGCAATTTCAGATCCGCCGGTCTTCTGGAGTTCGGAGGAAGTTACGCCAAACACATATACCCAGGAGGAGGGATTGTCGGGCACAACATCCTGGGGATGATTCCGGGATCCAGGAAAACCCCGAGCGACTCCTATATTATAATAGGTGCATATTACGACCACCTTGGAATGATAAACGGGAACATGTACCCAGGGGCGGACAGCAACGCTTCGGGCACAGTGTCCCTGACCACCCTTGCAGACATGTTCGCCTCCATGAAAACACTCGGTAAAGTGTATGGGAAGAACATCATCTTCGCGGCTTTCGACGGCCATTGCATGAACCTGTCAGGCTCCTACTCGCTGTGGCGTATGATCGAAGCCGGGGACCTGAAGGACCCCGTAACGGGAGAGCCTGTCACCAGAGACAAGGTCTCCCTGATGGTGAACATCGACCAGATAGGCAGTTCGCTCTCCCCACTTGCCTCAGGGAGAAAAGATTTCATCATAATGCTCGGCAATGACAGGCTGAAGAAAGAAGACAGGGACAAGATAGACAAGTGCAACACATTCTACGGCACCGGGCTGGAGATTTCGCACACGTACTACGGCAGCAAGGATTTCACGAAGGTGTTCTACTCTCTTTCCGACCAGAGGGCATTCATCGAGAACGGAATTCCGGCGGTGCTATTCACATCAGGTATCACCATGAACAACAACAAGACCTATGACACCCCGGAGACTCTCGACATGGAGGTGCTCCGAAAGCGTATAATCCTCATTTTCCACTGGCTGGAAAAAATGCTCCAGGAATAAGACAATGAAAGAATGTGGCTCAAAATGGGACTTTCTGCGTTACGCCTGTCTCGAAAATCCCCTTTTGGGCCACACTCATAAAACTGCACCGCTATTTCCTTTCTTCAGAAGAAAGGAGTTTCCAGACTCCTGCACTGAGAGCCGCACCGACAAACGGAGCCACAATGAACAACCAGAGCTGCCTGAGAGCCACCCCTCCGTCAAAGAGAGCAGGACCAATACTCCTGGCCGGATTGACAGAAGTCCCTGTGATAGGGATACATACGATATGGATAAGGACGAGGGAGAGCCCGATGGCAAGCCCGGCGAAGTTCCCGGCTCCCTTTCTGGAATCCGTAGTTCCGAGGACAATCAGCACGAAAATGAATGTGAAAACCGCCTCGGCGATAAACGCCTGGAGTCCCATGCCCTCCTTGAAAGAGTTGGAGCCTGTGGCAGTAGGGCCGTCATGTGCCCCGGAAGAAACAAGTGCGAAAAGGACCGCAGAACCGATAACGGCACCTATAACCTGGAAAATCATGTACATTCCGGCATCCTTCCCGCTCATCCTCCCGCTCAGATAGACCCCGAGTGTGATGGCCGGGTTGATATGGCATCCTGAAATGCCCCCGATTGTATAAGCCATGGCGACAACGGCAAGCCCGAAAGCAAGCGCCACTCCGAGTGTGCCTACACCCGCTCCTACCGTACCGGCGACACTGCCGGCAAACACTGCACTGCCGCAGCCCATGAGAACCAGGACCATTGTTCCTACCATCTCAGCAAGATACTTTTTCATAACAATAAGGTTTTAAACACAATATTGTCAAATTTAGGACTTTTTGACAAAGGTTGTTCATCCGGAAGGCACAATTTTCCGTTTTTTCAGGGAACTCATGACATGGCTGGAAGCATGTCTGCATTACCGGTGTCAATTTGGGTATTTTCTTTTTTCCGGACCGGGTATTTTGATTACATTTGCAAGATAACAATAACCACAAATCACTTTTTAATGGACAAGAAAATATTTTTCGCCGCGACGGCACTGATGGCTTCAGGCTTGTGCCTGTCTGCCCAGGACACGGATTTCGACCTGTCATCCCAGAGACTCGAGTCTCAGACCATCGCAAAGGTCCCCGGACACAAGATTGACCACAAAGGACTGGTAATAAACCCAGTACCGCACACAATGAATCTCAACGGGGAAAAATCTCACGACCTTTCTTCCGGCTTCAGCGTAAAAGACAGGAAAGGTGCGTTCTCGAACGACCTCGGTTTCCTGAAGACTGACAAGAAAGGGATTCCGCTTACCATAGACTTCGGAGAAAAGGCAGCGGCCAAGGCCGGTGTCAGGTCTGCGGAAGGTGCCTACAGCCTCAGCGTATCTGACAAAGGAGTGAAGATAACAGGGTTTGATGAAAGAGGGGCTTTCTACGGCCTCCAGACCCTGAGGCAAGTGCTCGAAAGCGGGAAACTGCCCTATATGGAGATAAACGACTGGCCGGACCTCAAATACAGAGGAGTGGTGGAAGGATTCTACGGCACACCATGGTCGCATGAGGTAAGAATCTCACTCATCGACTTCTACGGCCAGAACAAAATGAACACATACCTTTACGGGCCCAAAGACGACCCGTACCACAGCTGTCCCAACTGGAGGCTCCCTTATCCTGAAGACGAAGCCAGGAACATCGGGGAACTGGTGAAGGCATGCGAACGTAACAGGGTGGATTTCGTATGGGCCATCCATCCGGGCCAGGACATCAAATGGAATGAAGAGGATTACGGTAACCTCCTGAACAAGTTCAACCTCATGTATGACCTCGGGGTGCGCTCGTTCGCCATCTTCTTCGACGACATTTCCGGAGAGGGCACCAACCCTACCAGGCAGGCGGAACTCCTGAACAGGCTGAACAGCGAATTCGTCAAGGTCAAAGGCGACGTCAGACCTCTGATTGTCTGTCCTACGGATTACTCGAGGCTATGGGCCAATCCGGGGCCAAACGGGAACCTCAGCATCTACGGGAAGATACTCGACCCGAGCATAGAAGTATTCTGGACAGGCGATTACGTATGCAGCGACCTGACAGAAGAGACCATGGAATGGGTGAACACGAGAATCAAAAGACCGGCCTTCTACTGGTGGAACTTCCCTGTGACAGACTATGCTCGCCATATTATAATGCAGGGGCCGGCATACGGGCTCGACAAGAGTCTCACCGGGGATGACCTCTGCGGGATAGTAAGCAACCCGATGGAACATGGCGAGGCGTCCAAGATCGCACTGTACGGGGTGGCTGACTACTCATGGAACATTGCCGGTTACAATCCGCTGGACAACTGGGAGCGAGGCCTGGCCGAGCTCGTGCCTGATGCGACTGATGCATACAGGACATTCGCCATCCATTCCTGCGACACTGAGACAGGATACCGCAGGAGTGAATCATGGGAAACGGAGACCTTCCTTGTGGACAACTACACGGAAGAGCAGTATGACGCTCTAATGGCGGAATTCAGAAAGATCAGGGAAGTGCCCGGAGAGATGGAAGAAGGATGCGCCAACGGACTTCTTCTGGACGAGCTCAGGCCTTGGCTTACCGAATTCGGGAAACTCGGGGTACGTGGTGAGAAAGCCCTGGAACTGGTGAAAGTACTGGAAGACGGGGACTACGCCGCATTCTGGCCTGCCTATACGGAAAATCTCATGACACAGGAAGAGCTTGACAGCTACAACGCCCACAAGTGCGGCACACTGAAACTGCAGCCTTTCTACGAAAATGCAATGGACGACCTCGGAGTGATGTTCTTTGAGAGTCTCTCTGGGGAAAGATCGTCAGTCATGCACGGGATGGGGTCTTTCAACAACTCATTCTCCACCCAGACTAAACTCATGTTCGACAATGACTCCACCACATACTACACATCCGGTGTAGCACAGAGCAAGGGATCCTGGATAGGAGTTGACCTCGGGAGTGTCATCCCGGTAAAGGAAATTTTCATACTCCAGGGCCGCAATTCCGTGGATGATGTGGACTATTTCGACCATGCGGCCCTCCAGTACTCGGAAGACGGCAAGACATGGAAAACACTTCTGGACGACATGCAGAAGCAGTATGTCATCAGATGGTGCGGAGACCCTGTACAAGCAAGGTTCGTAAGGCTTCAGAGACTCGACTCCAAGAAACAGAACTGGGCGTCAGTCCGCACTTTCGAAGTCAATCCTGTCAAGGCGGAGGACCTCGGCTTCCAGCTCGAGGCATCTGATCTCCAGGCGGCGGTCAAGGCATTCGACAAGAACATACAGTCATTCTACAGGTGCAACGGCAGCCTTACCGCCGGAATACCGGCAGGAACCGCGTCCCTGACTGTCCTCACAGGAGATGACAACTGCACTCTGGAAATCGTGCAGTATGCTGAAGACGGCTCGGAAATCTGCTCTTCCACTGTTGACGGGGCGTTCTCTGAAGTGGAACTCAATGACGGGGCCGTGAAAGTGACGGCAAAGGGACAGGCCGACATCTATGAGATAATCTTCAATGACTAAATTACAAGCTATGGCAACGAACGGCAAGCTGTTTTTTCTTTCCGGACTTACGGCACTGGCATCATTTTCCGGTGCCGCATCCGGCAAAGATGCAAGGCCCAATATAATATTCATCATGTGCGATGACATGGGATACGGAGACCTGGCATGTTACGGGCAGAAATACATCCTTACACCCAACATCGACAGGATGGCGGAAGAAGGCATGCGCTTCACCCAAGCCTATGCCGGCAGCCCTGTCAGCGCACCTTCAAGGGCAGCGCTGATGACCGGACAGCACTCTGGACACGGCCATGTCAGAGGCAACAAGGAATACTGGAGAGATGTCCCGATGGTCAGATACGGGATCAATGAAGATTACTCCATCGCTGGACAGGAACCTTACAGCCCGGACCACATCATCCTTCCTGAAATAATGAAGGAGAACGGATATACCACAGGGCTTTTCGGAAAATGGGCAGGAGGCTATGAAGGTTCCTGCTCCACTCCTGACAAAAGAGGAATAGATGAGTTCTACGGATATATCTGCCAGTTCCAGGCCCATCTGTACTACCCGAATTTCCTCAACAAGTACAGCAGGTCACAAGGTGATACCGCAACCACAAGGGTGATCCTCGAAGAGAACATCGGCTATCCGATGTATGGGGACGGATACAAGGACAGGACACAGTATTCAGCTGACCTTATACACGGTGAGGCCATGAAATGGCTTGACAGCCAGGATGGTGAAGAACCGTTCCTCGGGATTTTCACCTACACCCTTCCGCACGCTGAACTGGCACAGCCGCAGGATTCCATTCTCCAGTTCTACAAAGGGAAGTTCTTTGTGGACAAGACATGGGGAGGAAGCGAAGGGTCGCGATACAACCCGGTAGAGCATACACATGCCGAATTTGCAGCGATGATAACACGTCTGGACGCATACGTGGGGGAAATCCTTGATAAGCTTCGCGAAAAAGGGCTGGACAAGAACACGCTCGTGATATTCACCAGCGACAACGGCCCCCATGAGGAAGGCGGAGCGGACCCGGCATTCTTCGGACGGGACGGGAAACTGCGCGGTCTCAAAAGACAGTGTTATGAAGGTGGCATAAGGGTCCCTTTCATCGCATGGTGGCCAGGTAAAGTCCCATCCGGCACAGTTAATGACCACCAACTGGCCTTCTACGATGTATTGCCGACCTTCTGCGACATCGTAAAGGACAGGAGATTCCCGTCAGGATACATAAACAATAATGTGGATGGCGACTGTTTCGACGGTATTTCATTTGCCCCTACCCTGCTGGGAGATGACAAGAAACAGGAAGAGCATGACTTCCTGTACTGGGAATTCCATGAAACGGACCAGATTGCAGTCCGCAAGGGAGACTGGAAACTCGTAGTGATAAAGGGTGTTCCACACTTGTACGACCTGTCATCCGACATCCATGAAGACAATGACATAGCAAAAGACCACCCGGAGACAGTCAGGATGATGATAGATATCATACACCAGGAACACCGTCCGAGTGATCTTTTCAAAGTCACACTCCCCCGGAAACCGGAGTAAGCACTACATGGACATGAACGGTAAGCTGAAATAAAACAGCTTCTAAAGATGTCCAGGATATCTTTCAAGAGCCTTGGAAAGCAGCATGACTGCCCTTTCAAGGCTCTTTGTTTCAAGCACATACGCAATCCGCACCTCTCTAAGCCCGGCTCCAGGCGTAAAATAGAACCCTGATGCAGGGGCCATCATGACAGTCTCTCCCTCAAATTCGAAGTCCGAAAGGCACCACGCGCAAAACCTGTCAGCATCGTCAACAGGAAGGCCCGCCATGGCATAGAAAGCCCCCGAAGGGACAGAGACCGTGACACCTGGTATTTTCCCGAGGCCTTCGACAAGGACTCTCCTACGATGGCTGTACTCGCGGATTACCGGATCAAGATACTCACGGCCGACACTGCATGAAGCCTCAGCTACAATCTGTCCGAGCAAAGGAGGACTCAGCCTTGCCTGTCCGAGTTTCAGGACACCCTCCAGGACCTGCCTGTTTCTGGACACTACGGCCCCTATCCTGATCCCACACTCTGAATACCGCTTGGAAAAAGAGTCCAGGATGACAACATTACTGTCAACCCCTTCAAGATGTCCTGCGGAGATATAGGAGACGTCCCCATATATGAACTCCCTGTAAACCTCATCGGAAAACAGGAAAAGGTCATGTCTTCTGACAATGTCTGCAAGCATCTGCATCTCCCTGGCAGAATAGAGGCTTCCAGACGGATTGTTGGGGTTGCATATCAGGATGGCCTTCGTAGCCGGGGTAATCAGCCGCTCGAATTCCTCTGCAGGCGGCAGCGCGAAGTTGTCCTCTATCCTTGTGAGGATAGGACGGACAGTGACACCTGCGGCTGCGGCGAAGGCGATATAATTGGCATAGGTCGGATCGGTGGTTATGATTTCGTCTCCGGGATCCAGGCATGCCAGGAATGAGAAAAGCACTGCCTCAGAGCCGCCTGTAGTTATAAGTATCTGGTCCGGAGAATACTCCATCCCATACCTTGAATAATATTCCGACACTTTCTCCCTTAGGGAAAGGAAACCCTGCGACGGGCTGTATTCAAGGACAGTCCTGTCTATATGCTTAAGTGCATCCAGCGCAGCGTCAGGAGTCCTGATATCCGGCTGGCCTATATTCAAATGATACACCTTCACACCTCTTGCCTTCGCGGCGTCGGCCAGAGGTGTAAGCTTGCGTATCGGGGAATTGGCGATACCGTTTATGCGGTCAGATGTCTTCACCATACCTTATCAGAATCTTAGCCCGAGTGTGACATAAAGGAGATTCCTGTTGCACGTCATCTCGTCAGCGAAATTTCCTTTGAACCTGTTCATGAGGCCCCAGTCGTACCCTACCTTCACCTCGATAAGCCTCAGCAGCTCTATTCCGACACCGCCGCCGAGACCGACATCGAACCTCTTGTACGCAGCTGGCATCTGCTCATTGAGGGAGGCAAGTTCCTCGTCTGAAAATGCGTCAGACTTGAACTTGCCGGTGTAGTAGTTATATTTCAAGGTACCGTCCAGATTCTTGTCCATGATTGAGACCTTGTAGTCGAACCGTTGGGTATGACTGAGGCCCACTGAGAAGACAGGACCGGCAAAAGCCTGTATTTTCAGCACCTTCGGTATCACATTGAAGGAATATCTGAGCCTGAGGGGGACATTAAGATAGTGGTCAGACTCCGAGCCTCCTTTCAAGGAAAGGTTCTGGAATATCGACTTGGCAGACTTGTCTGTTGCATAGGAATAGTTAAGGCCAATATGGATACCGAGGCCTGCCACCAGGTTGATTTCATCGCTCACACCGACATAAAATCCGTTAAGCGACGGATTGCTCTGGACATTACCGCCACTGATCCTGTAGTTCATGTTCACATACCCGACCTCCACTCCTGCCTGGGCTGAAGCGCTCATCCCTGCCGCCATAAGGACAGCCAGGACTGCAATCATTTTCAAACTTTTCATAACTATCTGGTTTTAAAGTGACCCAAATTTATACATTTTTCGCATTAAACAAAGCGAAATAATGACAAAGTGAAGCCGGGACAGAATTATTTCATGCGGTATCCGGTCACATTCTTTAGTCCGACAATGCCGAAATATGACTCCACCACATCCCCTTTTATGCTCACTCTGCGGCCCAGGTTATCAGGATGGTCCACAAGGTTGAGAACATCCCTTATCTCGCCGGACGGAAGGGAGACAGAGATACATGACTCTTTGGAAGACACGGATGAACGCACGGCAAGTGCAAGATTGGTGTCTGAAGAGAACGGGGCGGAGAAAGACATGGAAGTCCTGCTCAGGTCGCCTCCCACGATATACCCGTACACCCACACATCCTCCGCCCCGACACTTGAGCGGGCCTGTGCCACAGACATCGCGTTATCAGGGTCATCCCCCTTATCCTGGCCGGTATCCCCTATCACGATATCCTCTTCATTCCATATCCTGGTTGTGTCTATCGAGACAGAGATGGCCCCGTCCGGGTCTTCTCCCGGGGAAGGGTCCGACACGGATACATTCACCGTGAGTATCTCCTGCCCGGAAAGTGAACGAGTCATAAGGACATTCTCCTTTCCCCCGTCCGAAAGCACGACAGAGACGCTCCCGGGGCGGAAATATGCTATGCGTCTTTCCGTGTACCCGTACATGAGCCTGCCGTCGGCCGACGAGACAAACAGCACCCCGTCAGGATATGCGGTAAGGAAGTCTGGCGAAATCTTCAGCCTTATGCCCGAATTGATCTGCCTGCATTCGAGACGCACGTTCACGACCCCCTCAGAAGGGACCAACACACACTGCTCGTCACCATACTGCGGCGAAGAAAAACGAGGCTTTTCAAATTCGGACGATCTTACACTCACCGTATAACTGCCCGGAGGCACAGTCAGAGTCTCCGGGGAATCACCGAAAAGCCCGGAATAGACGGACTCCCCGGACGAATTCCTTATATCAAGAATAAAGTCATTGGTATCCGGAAGGTCAGTCTTCTCAAGCGCCGCCTTGTACATGTCTTCCGGGAAGCTGAGCCTGATGTAACCTTCACCTTCTGACTGACTGTCCGCCCCCCTGGAGCATGAATACACAGGCAGGAATGCCGACACGATGACCGCAGCCAATGCTGCGCGATAGGAAAAAACGTTTCTCATATTGTTTTTATTTAACGAACCGGAGGCCAAAAATAAAATGAGAAATCGGCCGCAGAAATACGTGCAGCCGATGTTTTTCCTTTTTTTATTATGTTTTTTCCGAATCTTTATGTTTTTTCTTTTTTTTATGCCGTATCACAGCTTTGCGATGGCCGTGAATTAAAGGACCCTTATCTTTGCATACTTCAGAAGAAGGATCTTTTCTCCATAGTCATCAAATGAAATCCTTGCTTTCAGGTCAGACGGACCGCCTGTGATTTCCGCAATCCGCCCATAGCCGAAACGGTTGTGCTCTATCCTCTGCCCGGCCTTGAGCTGCAGGATAGGAGTCGGCTCGAAATCGGAATCCGGCCGTGGAGGGACGGCCGCCACCGGCTTACGGAATGTCGTCACTGTCCTTGCGGCTCCCGGTGCGGACTGCGCCGGTTCCGGACGGCGTACCTGCGTTGAAGGGATGACCCGGACAGAACCTGAACGGCCGTAGTCATTGCGTCCCGCACCCTGAGGGAATCTTCTCATAGACGGTGACCTTGACCATGATGGAGACTGGTATCCGGATGCATCCTCCTGGGAATCGTCCCCTCCGGAAAGAGGATTGGCAATATATCTGCTGTCGATCTCCCTCAGGAAACGGCTCGGAGAGTTGGATTCATGCTTGCCGTTGCGCATACGTGTGGTCGCAAAGGAAAACTGGACAGACTTCTTGGCCCTTGTCATGGCCACATAGAACAGCCGTCTTTCCTCCTCTATCTCATTTTCCGATGCCATGGACCCGCCTGACGGGAAAATGTTCTCTTCCATGCCCGCCACATAGACATAGGGGAATTCGAGGCCTTTGGAAGAATGTACAGTCATGAGCGTTATCCTGTTGCTCGCGTCGTCATCATCCTCCATGTCCACCGCACTCAGAAGGGATACATTCTCGAGATATTCGCCCAGGGTGACCACCGGAAGATCAGATGCGGCAAGCTCCGTCCCTTCCGCTACTGTTCCGTCAGCCTGCATCTGCTCGAAATATTCGCTCTGACGCTCCTCCACAAATGTCCTGACGCTGTTCAGAAGTTCCTCGACATTGGAGGCACGGGACTGCCCCTCAATGCTGTTGTCCCCTTTGTAGAACATCAGAAGGCCTGACTCGAGCGCTATGGACATGGCCAGCGATCCGGCATCCTCAACGGATGACTTCACGGAAAAACGCATCATCATGTCGCAGAAGGCCTTCAGTTTCTGAACCGCAGCAGGCTTGAGTCCGTAATTTTCGAGATTGCCGAGATAAACCGCACCGGAGAGTGGACAGGCGTTGTCCAGGGCCGCCGCCCCCAATGCTGCAAGGGTAGTGTCGCCGATCCCCCTTGCAGGCTTGTTTACCACACGTTTGAAAGACTCGTCGTCATTTGGATTGACGGCAAGTTTCAGGTATGCCATCATATCCTTCACCTCGGACCTTTCATAGAACGAATTTCCGGAATATATCACATAAGGAAGGTTGCGCTTACGCAGGGCCTCCTCCAGGGCCCTTGACTGGGAATTGGTCCTGTACAGAATGGCAAAGTCCTGATACTGGGCCGAATCCGACCGTATTCTTGACATGATGGACGAGGCAATAAGCAGAGCCTCCTCCTGTTCTGTATATGCGTTGATAAGCCTTATCTTCTCTCCTTCATCACCTTCGGAAAAGCATTTTTTCGGAATCCTGGCGCTGTTGCGGGCGATGAGCGAATTGGCTGCGTCCACAATGGTGCGGGTGGAACGGTAGTTCTGTTCGAGGCGGAAAATCCTGTTCTCCGGATAGTCTTTCTGGAAATTGAGGATATTCTCTATCTTCGCCCCTCTGAAGGCATAGATTGACTGCGAATCGTCCCCGACCACGCAGATATTCCTGTGCACAGCACTCAACTTCTTGAGTATCAGATATTGTGCATAATTCGTATCCTGATACTCGTCCACCATTATGTACTGGAACCTTCCGGATATGGACTCCAGGGCGGCAGGGTTGTCCCTCAGAAGGATGTTCATGTTAAGGAGGATATCGTCATAGTCCATGACCCCGGACTGCCGGCACTTGCGGGCATAAAGCATGTATATGTCGCATATACGGGGCTTGCGTGCAGCCGCGTCATTCTGCTGCGCAAGTGAATTGCGGAGATAAGCCTCCGGGGTGACCAGGTTGTTCTTGGCCATTGAAATCCTTGAAAGCACATCCTTCGGCTTGTAAACCTTTTCATCGAGCTGAAGCTCCTTTATACAGCTTTTTATCGCGCTCGTGGAGTCACTCGTGTCATATATGGTGAAACCTGACGGATAGCCGAGGCTGTCGGCAAACTCCCTGAGGAAGCGTATGAATACGGAATGGAATGTCCCCATGAACAGGCGTCTGGCCTTTCTCTCTCCTACCATGGCGGCTATCCTCTCCTTCATCTCTGTCGCCGCCTTCTTGGTGAAAGTGAGCGCCATTATCCTGTCTGGAGGACAACCTTTCTCCAATATAAAAGCAATCCTGCTGGTAAGCACCCTGGTCTTGCCAGAGCCAGCCCCAGCTACTATAAGCACCGGCCCCTCTACACAACTGACAGCGAGTCTCTGTTCGCTGTTCAGTCCCTCTAAAATAGTATTCGCATTGTTTTCCATAATGGGCGCGAAAATACGAAAAAAATTCACTATATTCGCGGCGGTTTTCTGAAAATACTCAAAACGGTTTTTATAATGTCAAACAACATTGATTTGAAACGTGGGCTGGATATTCCTATTTCAGGAACAGCAGTCCAGAAGACCAAGAAGGTGGTGACACCTGACGTTGTGGCCGTTAAACCTACCGATTTCAGGGGGCTCCTCCCGAGACTCCTGGTCAGGGAAGGGGACAAGGTCCTGGCTGGTTCACCTGTCTTGGCTGACAAGAAATCCCCTGAGATTCTGTTTACTTCACCGGTCAGCGGTACAGTGGCGGAAATCGTCAGAGGAGAGAAAAGAAAGTTGCTTGAAGTCCGTATCAAAGCAGACAAATCACAGGAGTATGTCGATTTCGGAGTGAAGAAAGTCGCCGGGCTCGACGCCGAGGCAGTCAAGGACGTCCTCCTGAAGAGCGGTCTGTGGCCTGCTTTCATCCAGAGGCCTTACGGGATCATAGCTGACCCTCAGATCAGGCCGAAGGCAATTTTCGTGTCCGCTTTCAACACTGCCCCTCTGGCAGCATGCCCTGAATTCGTGTTCAAGGAGGAGATGGAGAATATCCAGACTGCGATAAACGCCATCTCGAAACTTTCCGACGGAGGAGTCCACATGTCGCTGAGCAGCGAGAACTGCTCCGGGACACCGTTCCACAAGCTTGAGAACGTGACTTTCCATATCTTCTCCGGGAAACATCCGGCAGGAAATGTCGGAGTACAGATCCACCACATATCACCTATCCTTAAAGGCGAGACAGTGTGGACAGTGACTCCGCTGATGCTTGCTGCAATCGGGAAACTCTTCAACACAGGCAGATACGACATGAGCAGGCTCGTAGCTGTCACAGGTCCAGAGGCATCGGATCCATGCTATGTGGAAGGAATCGCAGGAATGCCTATGGCTACGGTGGCAGACTTCTGCAAAGACCCTGCAGACAGCGTAAGGTTCATAAGCGGCGATGTACTGACAGGCACCAATGCAGGCCGCGACGGATTCCTCGGTTTCCATGACAACCAGGTGACTCTCATCAAGGAAGGGAAGGAATTCGAAATGCTCGGATGGGCAAAGCCTTTCAGGACAAGTCTCTTCAGCTTCTCACACACCTATTTCTCCTGGCTTACACCGAACAAGAAATACAATATGGACACGAACCTCCACGGAGGTCCGCGCGCTTTCGTGATGTCGGATGTGTACGGCAAGGTGCTTCCTATGGACATCTACCCGGTATATCTCATCAAGGCATGCCTTGCAAACGACATAGACAAGATGGAGAAGTTCGGCATATATGAAGTCCTTGAAGAGGACCTTGCCCTCTGCGAGTACGTATGTCCTTCGAAAATCGAGATCCAGTCCATACTTTCGGACGGCATTGACCTGATGATGAAAGAAATGGCTTAAAAGTGGAAGTTATGAGAAAATTTATCGATAAAATCAAACCGTCATTCGAAAAAGGCGGAAAATTCGGATTCCTTCATTCGACTTTCGATGCTTTCGAGTCATTCCTTTACGTTCCTGACACAGTGACACTCAAAGGGTCACACGTAAGGGACAGTGTCGATCTGAAGAGAATAATGATCACAGTAGTCGTAGCCCTTGTGCCATGCGCCCTTTTCGGTATATGGAATGTCGGCTATCAGCACAATATCGCATTCGACCTCGGATGGGGCTTCTGGCAGATGGTATGGTACGGATTCCTCAGGGTCCTTCCTCTGTATGTCGTTGCATACGTAGTAGGTCTTGCGATAGAATTCATATCCGCCCAGATACGCGGACATGAAGTGAACGAGGGATTCCTCGTCTCAGGTATGCTCATCCCGCTGATCGTCCCTGTGGACGTTCCTCTGTGGATGCTCGCCATCGCAGTGGCATTCGCAGTGATCCTCGGCAAGGAAGTGTTCGGCGGCACTGGCATGAACATGTGGAACCCGGCCCTGCTGTGCCGTGCATTCCTGTTCTTCTCATACCCGAGCAAGATGTCCGGCGACACCATATGGACAGGAGGTGTCACAAGATACCTCACTGACGGGACCGCATTCCAGAGCGGGAACGGGCTTGCGGACGCATTCTCAGGGGCCACCCCTCTCGTACATGCGGGAGCAGGCGGAGTACAGGGACTGACCGATGCTGGGACATCATTCATGGACCTCATTATAGGTACTATACCGGGAGCCGTGGGCGAGACTTCTGTCATAGCCATCCTCATCGGTGCGGTAATCCTCATCTGGACAGGAGTGGCAAGCTGGAAGATAATGCTTTCATCCGTAATCGGGGCACTTGCCATCGGCGGGCTCTGCAACCTTATCGGCGGGACACCGGCAATGGAAATGCCTGCATACTACCACCTGGTACTCGGCGGATTCGCATTCGGTACAGTGTTCATGGCCACAGATCCTGTGACATCAGCCCAGACAGAGACAGGAAAATGGATCTACGGTTTCCTTGTGGGAGCCCTCACAGTGACCGTAAGGCTCTTCAACCCTGGATACGTTGAAGGAATGATGCTCGCTATCCTGCTGATGAACACATTCGCACCTCTGATTGACCACTATGTCATCGAGGCGTCCCTCAGCAGAAGGGCTAAAAAAGTTAAAGTCGCTTAATATATATAAGGTATGAATACAAACGGTAATACATACACAATGATATATTCGACCGTTCTCGTAATCCTGGTTGCGGCGATTCTTGCTTTTGTAGCCATGATCCTGCAGCCTATGCAGAACGAGAACGTGAAGAAAGAGACCATCGGCAAGCTGCTCAGTGCCGCAGGCCAGGTTGACGGGTCCGTCACTGTAGGTGAAGACACCGATGTGATCGCACTCTACACGAAAACAGTCAAGGACGCATTCTTTGTGGACGGGTCCGGCAAGAAAGTCGGAGAAATGAACATCGGCAAGGAAAACGCCAATGACATCCAGGTGTCCACTACAGCGGACCTGAAGAAACAGAATGACCTCCTCAAGAAAATCGAGGACGGCAACTCAGACCTTCTATCCCAGCTCAGACTGCCGGTATACGTATTTGACATCAACGGCAGGACTGTAACTGTCATCCCGTGCTACGGTGCCGGGCTGTGGGGCCCGATATGGGGATATGTGGCGCTTGCAGAAGACGGCAAGACCATCGACGGAGCCATCTTCGACCACAAGGGGGAAACTCCTGGTCTGGGTTCAAAGATCGCAGATGAACCTTTCTACGGACAGTTCAAGGACAAGACTCTCGGAGAAGGTGACAACATGTTTGCAGTGATAAAAGGCGGTGCCAAGGACAACCCTCACGGTGTCGATGCCATAAGCGGAGCCACCATCACTTCCCAGGCTCTGGGACGCAGCATCAACCTGTGGGCTAAATACTATGAGCCGTATCTGAACACACTGTCTGCATCCGCCAGGGAGAATGGCGCTCCGTTACAGTTCCAGTTCGTAGAAGAATAATGAGGAGGAATATCTATGGCAAAAATCGATTATAAAGAAGTACTGCTCAAACCGATATTCAAGGGCAACCCTGTGACGGTACTCGTCCTTGGTATCTGTTCATCACTGGCTGTGACAGTGCAGCTTGAAGGAGCCATCGTAATGGGTCTTTCAGTGACTATCGTCACAGGACTGTCAAGCTTCGTGGTATCACTGATGAGGAACTCGATTCCGAACCGTATCCGAATCATCGTCCAGCTCGTCGTAGTGGCGCTCATGGTGATTCTCGTGGACCAGGTGCTGAAAGCATACATGTACAGTGTCAGCAAGGCGTTGTCCGTCTATGTCGGACTTATCATCACCAACTGTATCGTGATGGGACGTATCGAGGCATATGCCCTGGGCAACAAGCCGATCCCGTCCCTGCTTGACGGTCTTGCAAACGGCGCCGGATATGCCCTCATCCTTATCGCCCTCGCTTTCGTGAGGGAGATTCTCGGATCAGGCACACTGTTCGGAATGAGGATAATACCTGAAGCTGTGTATGAGGCCGGCTACATGAACAACGGCCTTATTATCCTGCCGCCTATGGCCCTCATCCTGCTGGGATGCATCGTATGGATACAGAGAAGCATACAGAAAGACCTGCAGGAAAAATAACATCTAACTCGAATCGGATATGGAATATATAAGCTTATTCGTAAAGTCAATTTTTGTTGACAACATGATATTCGCCTACTTCCTGGGCATGTGCTCATATCTGGCGGTATCTAAGAATGTGAAGACAGCTACCGGTTTGGGAATAGCTGTTATCGGTGTGCTGCTGATCACGCTGCCTATCAACTACCTGCTGAATGAATTCGTACTGAAGGCCGGCGCCCTCGCATGGGCCGGGCTTCCTGATGTGGACCTGAGCTTCCTCAGTTTCATCGTGTTCATCGCAGTCGTGGCGGCCATCACCCAGATAGTGGAAATGGTGGTGGAGAAATTCACCCCGACCCTGTACTCGCAGCTGGGTATCTTCCTCCCGCTGATTGCAGTGAACTGCGCCATCCTCGGAGGCTCGCTCTTCATGCAGGAAAGGGATTTCGTGAATGTCTGGGAAGCAACTGTCTATGCGCTCGGTTCCGGTATCGGCTGGTTCCTGGCTATCGTGACCCTGGCTGCAATCAGGGAGAAGATGGCATACTCCAACGTGCCTGCCGCCCTCCGCGGACTCGGTATCACATTCATCACCGTAGGTCTGATGGCTATCGCCTTCATGACATTCATGGGTATTCAACTTTAATCCTGGAGGCGAAGAACGATGAATACGTTATTTACAACACTTATACTTGCGGTGATAACAATCACCGTTGTCACCATCATACTGGTGGCTGTGCTCCTGTTCGTCAAGATCAAGCTGACCCCGGCCGGGAAGGTGAAGATCAGCATCAACGACGGGAAAAAGGAAATCGAGGTGACACCAGGCTCGTCCCTGCTCGCCACCCTCGCGGACCAGAAGATTTTCCTTTCTTCAGCCTGCGGCGGTAAAGGAAGCTGCGGACAGTGCAAATGCCAGGTACTTGAAGGCGGCGGGACAATCCTGCCTACCGAAGTAGGTTTCTTCAACCGGAAGCAGATAAGCGAACACTGGAGGCTCGGATGCCAGGTCAAGGTCAAGGAAGACATGAAGATCAAGATCTCCGACTCGGCGCTCAGCGTCAAGAAGTGGGAATGTGAAGTGGTATCCAACCACAATGTGGCCACCTTCATCAAGGAGTTCGTCGTGAAACTCCCTGAAGGCGAGCATCTCCACTTCAAGTCAGGAGGATACATCCAGGTGGATGTCCCTGCATGCACGGTTGACTACAGGAACATCGATGTGGATCCTGAATACAGGGAAGACTGGGAGAAGATGGGCGTATTCGACCTGAAGATGGTCAACCCTACCCCTACCCTCAGGGCATACTCCATGGCCTGCTACCCTGCAGAGGGCGATATAATCAAGCTGAACGTGCGTATCGCCACTCCGCCTATCGACAGGGCCACAAGGAAATTCCTCCCTGTGAACCCGGGTATCTGCTCTTCATACATCTACTCGCTCAAGCCGGGCGACAAGGTGACAATCTCAGGTCCTTACGGAGAGTTCTTCCTCCCGGACAACCTTCCTGCAGACCAGGAGCTCATCTTCATCGGAGGCGGTGCAGGTATGGCCCCTATGAGAAGCCACATCATGCACCTGTTCAAGACAGAGAAGACTACAAGGAAAGTGAATTTCTTCTACGGTGCGCGTAGCCTTAAGGAGGCATTCTACCTCGAGGACTACCACGAGATCGAGAAAGAGTTCCCTAACTTCAAGTTCCACCTGGCGCTTGACAGGCCGGATCCGGAGGCAGACGCAAAGCATGTGGCATATACGGCAGGATTCGTACACAACGTGCTTTACGAGACATACCTCAAGCAGCATGAGAATCCTGAGGACTGCCTCTACCTGATGTGCGGTCCGCCTATGATGTCCGCTTCAGTGGAGAACCTTCTTGACAGTCTTGGGGTTCCTAAAGAGAATCTGCTCTACGACAACTTCGGGGCATAAAGTCCTGACACCCTATACAATAAAAGAGGATGACGCGGTGGTCATCCTCTTTTATTTTTATATAGTCTTCCAAATATCAGAATCCGGATCAAATAATAGTCTGAAACCGGTAAAAGACATGAGAGAAATTATTACCTTTACAACGAATGTCATACCACAAAAAAACACCCAGAAACCACAAATTGCATGAAACGACCTGTCTGTTTTCTCACTTACTTATTGTTTGTATTGCTTCCGGCCTCAGGACAGGACTTCAACTTGTATTCTGACCCGGAAACCGAAAACTCTGAACTGTACAGTTCCGGGAATCCGTATCAGAAAGATGTGCTGCTGTTTTACAGCATGCTGGAAGAGACCCACCCGCATTTTGCAGATTCACGCAGAGCAAAGGCTCTGGAAAGAGAGAAGATGAAATCCTTCAGGTGGGCGGAGGACTGCACATCCGCCAGCGGACTGGGTACATACATCCAGAGCCGTCTCGCCATACTGGAAGACGGACATACCACAGTGGCACCGTCATACAGGACGGATCAGATATACCCTATCAACCTGTATTTCCTCAATGATTCGGAAGTCTATGTGAAAGGAATAGCAGCCGAATACAGTGAGTTCCTCGGCAAACGTCTCAAGTCCATGAACGGGATGAAGATAAAGGATGTGCTTGACGGTTTCCGGGGAAAGATGAGTTCCGACAACGAAAACCGTTTCATCAGGGATGTCGGGAATATGATGCAGTTTTTCCAGAACTGGGAGGACCTTCCATATATGGCGGCAGACTCCTCTCTCAACCTGGTCTTTACGGACATGACCTCGCTTAAGATTTATCCATGCGACATAAGGGGGACAGAAATAGTGTGGGCATATGATATGGCAGGCAAAGGTATCACGGCTCCGAAAAAAGCCCTTTTCTATTATGAGATCCCGGAAGACAAACAACTGTGCTATCTGCAGTTCAACGCTTTCACGGACAGGAATACCGAACTGCAGAGAGTGGCCGCATCCATGCCTGCCGGGCAGGAAATCCCCGCAAATGTCATGGCCCGGCTGGACATGCTGCCGAGATTCAACGTGTTCCTGGAAGAGATGTTCCGTGACATCAGTGCCAACGGAGTCAAGACCCTGGTGGTAGACCTCAGGAACAACAAGGGAGGAAACAGCATCCTGGGCGACATTCTTCTTTCATGGCTGAAACCCGCAGCCCAGACGGCTGACTACCGATCATATACAAGGCTGTCTCCACTGTGGGGTATGCAGTACCCTTCACTGATGTCCCAGTACAGAAAAGCCGCTCAAGACAGAGGGGAGACGATAGACGGCGATACTCTTTACAACGGCAAATACCTCACTTCTCTGTCCGGCGCTCCGGAAACACCGGACACCCTTTTCCGCCTCAACTGCACAACGGACACTTTCAACGGAGATGTAATATTCATCCAGGGCAGGGATACCTACAGCAGCGCAGGGATGCTTCTTACGAAAGCCAGGGACAACGGCATAGGACTGATCATAGGAGAGGAAAGCTCCTTCAGACCGGACACATACGGGGACCTGCTGACGTGGATGCTTCCCAATACCGGAATCAGAGGCTATGTCAGCAGCAAGTACTTCCAGCGTCCGGCAGGAGACAGGGAACATGGGAATGCGCTTGTCCCGGATGTTCTCATAACTCCGTCATGGGATGATTTCATGTCAGGCAAAGACCCGGCATGGGAATGGATTGAAAACAATAAAGACAAATGAATATGGACATCAAGGATTTTCTAAGCAAACTCTCCTTTCTGCGTATAAGGCTGATTCATTTCAGGCTTTTCGGGAAACACCGGTCTGGGATATTCTATGACAAGAGCCTGAAAGATACGAGAGATCCGGACAATGCCTGAAAGAGGTCAGTATCCCGAATTTCTCCTGAAAAGTTCTCCTTCCCCGGTGATTATGCACACTGATATGCTCTGTGTGCACGTCAAGGTCGCCTCTATCAGAACGCCGGGAGACCTGTCGCAGGCCATAGCCTGATCCTGAAAAAAGACGGTGTGTCATACTTGCAAACTGCCGCGTTATTTTCGGAATTCGGGCTAAGTCATTTACTCCAGTAAACTCCTGTCGCCCTCATCCTCAATGCCTTGCATTTTGCTAATTCTTACACGCCTTAATGGGGCTGTATCAAAACATTCATTTTGACACA
>JADILZ010000063.1 GCA_017695065.1 Candidatus Cryptobacteroides excrementipullorum | reverse complement strand
ATTATGCCACTCGAAGTAAAAGGAATGACACGTTCATTCAAGTTCAAGAAAGGAACGGAGTATGTGACCCTGGCTGATCCGGGTACGGATTTCACGCCGGACATGGTCATGAGTTATTATTCGAACATGTACCCGGAACTGACGACGGCAACCGTCCACGGACCGGTCATCAGGGAAGACATGGCGGAATACGAGTTCAAGACCACCATCGGGACGAAAGGGTAAAGGATATGGGAAAGGACAACCCTAAAAAGAAGAAAAAATGTGTACCATTGGACGAACAGCAGTCGGAACAGCTTTCAAGGCTTATCATAGGGCAGACAGAGCAGAATTTCCGCTACGGGACGGACAGAAAAGAAAGGATTGCGGCTCCAAGCGGGGCCGTAATCCTTTTCTGACCACGCCCGTCCCGGTGAAGGCGATCCAGTCACTGGTCAAGGAATGGGGCGCGGAAGAACAATACGAGCTTATCACGCAGGAGAACTACGAATTCCTGCGTGATTCTTATATCCGCTATGTGAAACTTCTCGGCGGGGAACCGGAATCCATTTCCGGCAAATCCGTTGGAGAACGCATTGCCGCCCTGTATCATGCAGTGAACAGGCTCATCGGAGATGAGACAGGAGTGAATATCGAACAGGATGCCGGGAGGCTCCGCTTCAGGCTCTGGAAATGGCATAAATGGGGGCAATGTACCCTGTACTATTTCCCGGTCAAGTTTATCGAAGAACTGAATCCGAGATTGAAGCGCATTGTGGTCTCCTTCATGCACGACCTGATGCGGGGGAACGGTATGGACACGATCTTGGACTGCAACGAATTTGATTTTGCGATAGACTGCCTTTCTGAGCCGTGTGAATCATCCCCCGCAGAAGTGGAGACATGGGACAGACTGCGCCGTTCCTACGAAGAAGGCAAAATCCACAGGCTTCTGAGGCAGGTCTGCTGCAAAAGATACTACAAGCATCTGGACTGTACACTTGACAGGTACGAACCCCGGAACGGCTACGAGGAGGAACTGACCGGCCTGATGAAGGAGGGACTGCAGTTCCTGCATCCGGAGAAACCGCTCATGAGTTATGCGTATGACCCCTATTACAGGGAGGATCCGGATTTCTATCCCATAAGCCTTGAATCACAGGTCATGATTGTCTATGATGAACGGGATCCGGTATCGGAATTCCTTGAGAACTATTTCAACTCATATTACGGGGAAACATACGAAATTGTCCCGATGGAAACTCTTGACCTCTCGCCGGACATGGAACGGACATTCTCAATGAACGACGACTATCCGGAAAGGTTCTTCAAATGGGCGGACCGCTTTATTTACCATATAACCTGAGTATTGTTATGTTCGAGACAAACCAACTTACAAAAGAGATTACCGATATGCTGGTGCCGCGTGCGGCACTGATAGCATATTCGACAGAAGAGAAAACCCATGCCGGCGACCGGAGATATTTCCTCGAATTGAGGGAAATTGACAGCCAGGGAAACATGACCGAGGGCAAGCCCGTAACGGTGGAATTCATGAACGAACTGGTGCGGAACTATTCGGAGACGCACAGCAGTACGCCCCACGGCAGGCTGCCGTCCAACCTGCTGTATGCGGATACCCGCAAGGGAAGCGAGAGATATGTCTGGTACAATCCTCCCGGAAAACGGATGATGTACTTTGTCGGCGGCCTCGGGATAGAGAACGCAGAATACCACCTGCCGGGAATCATCTATGAAGCCCGTGGCACACGGCTGAACGTCTACGCCTACAAGGAAGACCAACCATGCATGGAAACTGCGCTCTATGCGGCACCGCTTTTCAACGTGACAGGGTCAAGCGTCTGCCTCGGCTCGGCAAGGATAGAAAAGCCAAGGGAACTGACCTATGCGAACCTGCTCGAATACTGGGAGAGGAAATTCTGGCTGACGGAGTTTTCCCATCTGGGAGGACACGGAAATCCGACGAAGTCAAACCTCGTGCTGGTGACAAAGGCGGCAAGGGACAAGCCTTTCGACCTGAAAGAATTGAAGCCGTTGAAGAATCTGAAACTTAAAGACATACTGGAATGAAAAGAGTACATTATATCGACAATTACCTGATAAACCCGCAACATCCGGTGACGGTGAATGTCATCGGTGCGGGCGGAACAGGTTCGCAGGTGCTGACCTGTCTGGCACGGTTCGACACGGCGCTCAGGGGACTCGGGCATCCCGGGCTGTTTGTGACCCTGTATGATCCGGATACCGTGACGGAAGCCAACATCGGACGCCAGCTCTTCAGCCCTTCGGACATAGGCCTGAACAAGGCGCAGTGCCTCGTTACACGCATGAACAACTTCTTCGGGAACGGCTGGAAGGCGGTACCGGACATCTATCCGGCCATTCTGAAAGACGCCAGGCGGGACAACCTCGCCAATATTACTATCACCTGCACGGACAATATCAAGTCACGGCTCGACCTGTGGAACACGCTGAAAGCCGTGCCGGTTTCAGAATACAGAAGTTACGAGACACCCCTCTATTGGATGGACTTCGGAAACACGCAGACGTCTGGCCAGGTCGTGCTGGGAACGGTACCGAAGAAAATCAAGCAACCGGTTTCCCGGCTCTACGAAACTGTAAGTTCGCTGAAAGTCATCACCCGGCTGGTGAAATATGCGAGCGTGAAGGAGAAAGATTCCGGCCCGAGCTGCTCGCTGGCGGAAGCTCTGGAAAAGCAGGATCTGTTCATCAATTCCACATTAGCGCAGTTGGGCTGCAACATTCTGTGGAAGATGTTCCGCCACGGGATGATTGAGCATCACGGGCTTTACCTCAATTTGGAAACGATGAAAGTTAATCCGATACCTGTATAACCATGGGCCAAAGTTTTAAATATGAGTCTGAAATTTGTTCTTTTGAAACATGTATAGCAAAATATTCTGCTTCGGCAATGATTTTTTAACCATAGATTCTGCAATCACATAAAAATTTTCTCTACTTTTGTACTTGGTTAAGTATATCAAAATGGATTATGATGATAGAACACAACGGATATGGCAGGCAATTTCCCCTTCATATGCTTGCATCGCCATTCTTGAAAGTATGGCGATGAGTCTTTTGTGGGCTCTAATCAATCTCATAATCAAACAGGAAACCTCTCTCAAAACATATTCAACCCCGCTTAAATTGTTAAATTTTACTGGTAATAGTAAAAATATGTATCGGGGGGGGTACGCGCAGGAATTTACTCCAAATTATTTAATTTTCAAAAGGTCGTCGGAAGGGATTACGCTTCCGTCAGTCCGTTTCAGCGAGAAACAATCACAGGACATACTGTGTCCCCGCCATGCAGTAATGGTCGGGTGGACATGTTTATATACCCCGGTTACATACGATGCAAGGAGAAATTGCGCCTGTATGTGTCCGGGGCTTTTTGTATCCAATAGAGAACAAATAAACCATACATGAATATATGAGTAAAACAATGAGAACCATAGTGACCGTCATCTGCGTTTTATGCCTGCTGCCTCTGTCGGCACAGGAAAAGCCGGATACGGTCTACACTTTCCGATTTGTACCGGACAGGGACATGTTCTACGTTCCTTATGGAGGCAATAATGCGGAACTGGAAAGACTGATGCAGTGCGTGGAACAGTACAGGGCTGACATTCTCTCCGGAGAGACTCCGCTCTATGTGGACGGATACAGCACGGCAGGACAGGGTGAGACAGAAAATCTCGCCATGTCTAAGGTCCGTTCCAACCGGGTGAAGTCAGAACTGATAGTGCGACAGAAACTGACAGAAGAATGCTTCATCACTAAAAATCACTCAGGAGTAGGTGACTATGTGACGGTGCGGATAGTTATCCCTGCGGATAATAACGAAGAAGCGAGACTTGCTACTGAGCGTGCTGAAAAGGAACAGCTTGCAGTGGAGCATGCCGAACAGCAGCGGATAGCCACAGAAAAGGCTGAGCAGGAGCGCATCGCCCGTGAGAGAGAGCAGGCACGCCTTGCCGCAGAACAGGCCAAGGCCGACAGCCTTGCCCAAGCACAGGCCGAAGCCGAAAGGCTCGCAGCCGAGAAATCGAAAGCCGTCGATTCCTATACATTGTCCCTCCGAGCCAACCTTCTGCGCTGGGCGACCCTCACTCCCGATCTCGGCATCGAGTGGCGCATCAGCCCGTCCGTAGGTATCATGGTTAACGGCAGCTGGATGTCTTGGACATGGCAGGACAACGCCCGCCGCTATGCCCTCTGGGAGGTAATGCCGGAGGTGCGCTGGTATCTCGGCGAGAAAAAAGCCTGGTATGTAGGTGCGATGTTCAAGGCAGGCGAGTTCAACTACAAGCTGTCCACCACGGGCAAGCAAGGCGACCTGATGGGTGGCGGCATCACCGGCGGCTACCAGCTGCGCCTGACCGGAGCCCTCTCGATGGACTTCTCCCTCGGTCTGGGCTACCTGAACGCCGATACGGAGAAATACGATGTGATAGACGGAGTACGGGTGCGCGGCGGCAATGAGACGAAACACTGGATCGGCCCGGTCAACGCCGGAGTGACACTGGTATGGAAGATATTTTAAGAAAGGAGGACGAGACGATGAAAACGAACAGCATATACAAGACATCACTTTTAACGGCAGCCCTGCTGCTGGCCGCTACCTCCTGCGTGAAGGACGAGCTGCACAATACGCCCCATCCGGACACCGGTAAGATCACCGTCACCGCCGACTGGACCGACCGGGGCGAGGGCGTGGACATCCCTGCGGAATGGACAGTGACGATGGGCGACTACACCGGCACGGAGACCGGAGAGGCCCATGCGCCGGATTACCTCTTCAATCCCGGCGATTACACCCTTGCGGCTTACAATACCCCTGAGAACATCACGATAAGCGGCACCACCGCCACCGTAGCTACAGTTGCGACGGATTTGAAATCCGGCGCAACTGACGAAGTATTCATCAGCAACGCCCCCGGCTGGCTGATGACCTCCGTACAGGAAGTGACCATCGAGGCCGACACTGACTATGACCTGACCTCCACGATGCACCAGCAGGTGCGCCAACTGACTCTCGTCATCGAGCCGACGGGCGACGCGGCAGACAGGATAGAGAGCATTGAGGGCGCATTGTCAGGAGCGGCAGGCACGATGGACTTCGCCACCGGAACCTACGGAGCGGCATCCGATGTCGCCCTGTACTTCACCAGGATAACCGAGGGTGACGATGCCGGCAAATGGACCGCCACCGTGCGGCTTCTGGGCATCACTGGAAACACGCAGATACTGACCGCTACGCTGACGTACTCAAACGGCAACCCGCAGCCTACGGAACTTGAGAGCGACCTCACGGCAGCCCTTGCTGATTTCAACGCCGACAAGACAGAGCCGCTCACCCTCGGCGGCACCATAGCCGAGACCCCGACTGAAGCCGGAGTGGAAGCCGGCATCACCGACTGGGAGAAGATTGACGGCGGCAGAGTGGATGCCGAGATGTAAAACTTACCGGAAAGATAATTTAAAAGATATACGGAAAAGAAATATAATAAATTTAAGATACGATGAATACTAAGTTTTTTGCACTCGCAACGCTTGCCCTCAGCCTGGCAGCCTGCACCAACGACAACGAAGCAATAGACAACAGCCCCGTGGCGGCCCGCATCAACGCCGAAATCTCCAACACGGTAACCACCCGCGCCAGCGGCACGCAGTGGGCCACGTACGACCAGATAGGTGTCTCCACCATAGCAGGAACGGGTACTTATTACAACAACGTGTGCTACGAATGGAACGGCAGCAGCTTTACCACACCGTCGGAGAACGCCATCTACTTCCAGACTCCCGAGAGCGTGACCTTCCGCGCCTACTATCCGTTTACGGGCACACCCGGCGAATCTGCGGGCGTATTGACCGGAGTCAGCACGGGAAGTGAGAACCAGACGGCTGAAAACCGGCCCCTCATCGACTTCCTCTATGCCACCGGAGCCACTGCCGATACGCACCATCCTACGATAGACTTCACCGACAACACCAAGGACAACGGAAGGGACTGTTCCTTCCACCACTGCATGAGCCAGATCACCCTCACCTTCGAGGCAGGCAGCGGAGTAAGTTTCACCGCTGTCAAGCCTGTAAGCTACAAGCTCTCCGGACTGACGCTGACGGGCAGCTTCGACACCGAAACCGGCGTAGCCGAGGCGGATGAGAACGTGCGGGCAGCCGACCTCACCATGGGACTGGGCGGCGCACTCACCTCGTCGGTCATCCTCTTTCCGCAGACCTTAACAAGCATTGACCTGACTGTGAATTTCAACGACAATGACTACAACGCCACGCTCACCGTACCCGACGGCGCAATGAAAGCCGGCAACAATTACACATGGACCGTCACCGTCCGCAACAAGGACCTGAGCGTCGGTTCGGCTGTCATCAGCGACTGGAATCCGGTAAGCGGCGGCAATGTGAATGCAGACCTATAAACAAGAACATACAAAACCTGAGGAATCATGAGTTTCAGACATCTATCACATATACTCTCCGGTGCGGCAGTGCTGCTTCTTGTGGCGACCGCCTGCACGCAGGACGAACTGGCGGACGACACCCGTCTGCCTGAGGGCGAATATCCTTTGATTATCAACGCCACCGGACTCTCTGTAGAAGCAACTCCTGCTTCCACCCGCGCCACCGTGGACGGCGACTGGGACGGGGTCACGTCCGTAGCCCTCAGCCTGGGCGACGAGACGAAGGAGTACAACGTGACAACCACTGACGCCGAGAAAAAGACCGCCACCCTGAGCAACAACCTCGACCCGTTCTGGTGGACGAGCCGCAAGGACATCACCGTCAGTGCCTGGTGGCCCTGCAAGGACGAGGAGGACAATCTTCTGACAACCAAGCCTGCCGTGGTGGTGAAGGCCGACCAAAGCACAGCGAACGACTTTGCAGCCAGCGACTACATCTCCGCCGAGAACCAGACGGTGCAGTTCGACAACCCGACTTTGACCTTCAGCCATCGCACGGCACGGGTGACTGTTATACTTAGCGAGGGAGCCGGTATCAACGACTTGACAGGAGCGGAAGTCTATGTGACCGGCCTCTCCACAGACGATGGCAATCCAGCCACCATCAGTACCTACGCACCGAGCGACAAGACCTATGAGGCACTGGCCGCACCGCAGACCGTTGCGGCAGGCGAGCCATTCATACAGGTGGATTTGAACGGAGGCACCTTCTACTTCCGTCCGAAGAACGAAGTGGTGCTGGAGGCCAACAGCCGCTACACCTACACCGTCAATGTCACTGCCAAGGGGCTGGAACTGGCAGGCTGCACCATTGGCGACTGGGCTAACGGCGGCGACGAGACAGGCAATGCGGAGGATTTGGGATACTCTTACGACTCCGACACCCATACCTACTCCGTCTATACACCAGACGGCCTGATGGAATGGAACGAAGCCGCACAAAACGACCCATTGCTGAATTGCACCCTCACCACCGACATCGACCTCACAGGCAAGGAATGGACTCCGATAGGTCGTCCCAGAGGCTACACCGGCACTTTCGACGGGCAAGGGCATACCATTACGGGATTGAATATCTCACCTTCAGAGGATGCAGCAGCATTATTCCATCAGATCAACGGTGATGGAACGGTCATGAATCTACAGCTGAAAGATGTAACTTACAACGGCGTTACGGCAATGGGCGGAATAGCCCATGGCAACTATGGCACCATCACCGCCTGCTCCGTAACGGGGACACTGACGAATACGACTAATAATGGTCATGTCGGGGGTATCGCAGCGACCAATCTGGGCACCATCACCGCCTGCTGGTTCAGCGGCACGATAACCGGAGGAAGCAGTATAGGCGGCATAGCAGGGAGCAATACGAATGCCGGTTCTTATAATGGAAAAATCACAGCCTGCTACTGGAGCGGTGAGGAAATTAGCAATGGCGTAGGCTATGATGTGACCGGCAACAGCGAAACCACGAAAGTGGAGGGCAACTGGACGGATGCCATAGACGGCATGAACGCCGCCCTCACTGACAACGCCTACCAATGGACATCCGGCACCGACGGTCTGCCTGTGTTGAAGAAGAAGTAAAAACAGGACGATATGAAACGATATACCATACATACATTCTCGGCACTCGCCCTGCTCCTTGCGGCCACCGCCTGCACGAGGGACGATGCGAGAACGCTGCCCGACGGCACGCAGCCGCTGACGCTGACCGCCGCCATAGAGGGCAGTGCAGGGACCCGCGCCACCGTGGACAACCGGTGGAACGGCAATGAGACAATAGCCCTGCAAGTAACCGACGGAGACGGTACAGATTGGTACGACTATATGGTGGACGACAAAGGCAACATGTCCGGCGACTACTACTGGACAAATCCAGGTTCCGTCACCGTGCTGGGCCTTTACCCGAATATCATGGCGGAAAGCAACGACTGGACTTGGAGCGTGGAGGAAGACCAAAGCAGCGATGCAGACTATCAGTCAGGCGACCTGCTCTGCAGTGAATTCAAGGCCGTGAATTTCGGCCAAACACCCAACCTTACCTTCTACCACCAGACCGCCAAGGTGGTGGTGAATATCAAGCAGGAAGGCCTGCCCGAAAGCATCAGTGCCACAACGGAGAACATCAGCCTGACCATCGGCGAGGGTGGCATCCTCGCGATGGACGGCTCGTTCACCATCCCGACAGCGGCGGACAATGACGGCCGTTGGCTCGGCACCTGGAGGACTGGTAGCACCAAAGGCAGCATTAAGCCCCACCTTGCCACGGCCAAGCCGGAAGGCTGCTTCGCTACTTACGAAGCCCTCGTCATCCCGCAGGACGTGACGGCAGGCACAAGGTTACTTACCTTTACCGCAGAGAAGGGCGGCACATCTTACGGTCCGTTCTACTACACCCTTCAGAACAATGCCGAGTGGAAGGCGGGGTATGTCTATACCTACGACATCACCGTCTTCCACTACGGGCTTGAGGTGCAGGTGTCGGAAAGTATCAATTGGAATGACGGCGGCACTGGCAGCGGCAATATCACCCTGAAAGATTACACTATTTCTGACGATGGAACTTACACTGTCTATACCGCCGAAGGACTGAACGAATGGGCGAAAGCGGCAAACGAAAATTTGAGTACCAATTGTATCCTGATGGCAGACATTGACCTTTCGGGCGTGGATTGGGAACCGATAGGCAATGGAAACTATTATAATAGATATAACGGCATATTGGACGGCAATGGCCATACCATTCGCAACCTGCGGCAGGATGGTTCCTATGAGTATGGCGGATTCATTGGCCACATTGGAACGGACGGCCGCGTGCAGAACCTCACACTGAGTGATGTGAACATTAACAATACCTATTCAGGTAGATATCCCTCCGAAATGGGTGCAGTAACAGGCTATAATGAAGGAACGATCTCTAACTGCGAAATTTCAGGTTCTGTATCTCAAACCTCTGAATATGGGAATTTAGGAAGTTTAGTAGGTAACAATACTGGGAA
>JADILZ010000062.1 GCA_017695065.1 Candidatus Cryptobacteroides excrementipullorum | reverse complement strand
TAACGTGAATTCGATGAATTTAATTTATTAAATTACATCGAATTACCTATTAAGGAGCAGGCCCGTGGCCTGCGACAGGTCCCCCGGCGAGGGGGAAGGAAGGGGGTGGCGCCCCTTAACAAGGGGCTGTCACGAAGTGACTGGGGATTAGACAGACAGGATTTCTGTTAACAGGGCCCATCAGGGCCGCACTGGAGCGTCAGCGAGGTTTCCGTCAGGGGAACCGAGGCAGTGAAGGTGCCGGCGCAGCGAAGCGGAGCCGCATGCCCCACCGGGGCTGTCACCGATAGGTGACTGGGGGTGGACAGACGGGATTACTGTAAGAAATCCGGTCATAAATGATAAAATATTGATTTTTAGGACAATATTGTTAAACATAAATTCGTCGAACTGACGTTATTTAGGTATTACCCCCGTATCGCTGTCGCGCATCCGGAATTGCCGTTGACGCTGCGTTTCTTAACAAATGTTATCGTCATGTTTCCTGCTGATATGCGAACTTTGCGGTGTAATATCAAAAGGAAGGAACATGAAAAAGACTTTCATTATCGACTGGGCACTTATACCTGTTTTCATTCTTTCGGCAGCCACTGGCATTGGACTGCACATCGCCGGACACTGGGGCAGTCATGAAGTGTGGCATGATTGGACAAAAATATTTATATTCGCGACATGAAAAGTGGTTTTGTCGAATGTGACCGTCAGATGGTCCGGACTTCAATCAAATGACTTCGGAAAATAATACTTTGTTTGAGCGCTTCAAGCTGGTTTCCACTTCAGACGGGCTTGAAATCAGTGTGTTGTCCTGCGGGGTGAAGGGTACTCCTGCGGGGATTGTCCAGCTGGTGCACGGGATGTGCGAATATAAGGAACGCTATATCCCTTTTATGGAATATCTGTCAGAAAACGGCTTTGTCAGTGTCATCCATGACCACAGGGGACATGGAGGGTCTGTAAAGTCCGGTGAGGACCTGGGCTATTTTTATGAAGGAGGGGCAAGAGCCATGGTCAACGACGTGAAGATGGTGACTGACTGGGTGAAAAGGAAATACCCTGGATTGCCTCTGGTGCTGTTCGGACACAGCATGGGGTCGATGGTCGTGCGCTCGTATGCGAAAAGGTTTGACTCGGGCCTTGCAGGCCTGGTGGTATGCGGAAGCCCGAGTTACAACCCGGGGCTGTTCCTCGGGAAGGCCCTGGCATCCCTGTACGGGTTGGTCGCAGGACGCCGCCACCGGCCGGAGCTTATCCAGAATATCGCTTTCGGGGCGTTCAACCGCCGATTCAGGCACGAGGGGTCAAGGAACGCATGGATTTGTTCCGATCCTGAGATAGTCAGCAAGTATGACAGGGATCCACTGTGTAATTTCCAATTTACCGCCGACGGTTTCCTCAATCTGTTCAGGCTTATGGGAGATGCTTACGGCCTGAAGGGATGGAGTCGGGACAACCCGTCTCTTCCAGTGCTCTTCATCTCCGGCGACCAGGATCCGTGCCTTGTGTCCAGGAAGAAATTCATGAAGGCTGTACGGAGCATGAGACGCGCCGGGTACTGCGATGTCAGTTTTGTCCTGTATCCGGGAATGCGGCATGAGATACTGAATGAGAATGGGAAGGAGAAAGTCTGGGCTGACGTGCTTTCTTTCTCTGTTTCTGCAAGGCAGTCCAGACCATGAAAATAAAAGAATTTGAGATAATGACGGTCAGCGCAACTGTTTGATGACTTTTCCCTCCAGGCACTGACTCGGCCCTGGGGAGTAACCCCGGCTATCCTTTAAAAAAAATCAGGGAATCTCCCCTCGGAAATCTCTTATATTAATTTTAAACAGCATTTTATATTTGATGAAAAAATTTGAGGGTGATGCTTGATTTTACAAAAAGGAAAGAACTGAAAAATTGACAAATTTCATCAGCATCAGACGGTTTTGACAGAGATATTTCATAAATTTGGTCTGTTTTACCACATTATCCTGAAACGAACAAACAAATAACACATGAAACTGACTGTATATGTCCGAAAATCATTGTTTTATATAATGTCGGTGCTGGCGCTGACGGTGGTGGCTCCGTGGAGGCTGATATCACAGACGAGTTCGATGACGCTCGACCAGGTGATAGAACAGGCGAGGACGAGTTCCGTTTCGGCTCTTGAAGCCAAGGCCTCGTTCGTTTCGAGCTACTGGGCATGGCGTTCCTACAAGGCAAGCCGCCTGCCGTCTCTGAACCTGTACGGGAACCTTGCATCTTTCGACCGCTCCCTGAGGCAGCTGCAGAATTTCGAGACCGGTGAGCTTGTCTATACGAGCAACTACAACATGCAGAACAGCATCGGGCTTTCCATTTCCCAGAACATCACTTTCACCGGGGGTACCCTGTCCCTGTATTCGGATCTTTCACGCATAGACCAGTTCGGCAACGATGCCGGAAAGACATACTATGCCCAGCCTGTCACTCTCTACTATGAGCAGCCTCTGCTTGCGTACAACCGCTTCAAGTGGGAGAAGAAGCTCTCCCCGAGGGAGTATGAGGTGGCCAAGCGTACCTATATAGAGTCTATGGAGCAGGTGACGATAAATGCGGTACAGTATTATTTCCAGCTGATGCTGGCAAGGAGGAATTATGATAAGGCCTGCACCAACTACCGTAATACCAGTCAGATGCATGCCATAGCCGCTGAGAGGATGAAGTACGGCACAGTGACCAGAGACGAGTATCTGCAGCTTGAGCTGAGGATGCTTAACGACAGCATCGCCATCAATGAGTCGGCCATTGACGTGAAGGAGGCTCAGATGACCCTGAATTCCCTTCTGGGGTTGGGTGAGTCGTTCGAGGTGGAGCCTGTGATGGAGAAAGAGCTGCCTGACGTGTGGATGGACTATGATATTGTGATGGCCAAGGCTCTGGAAAACTCGTCGTTCCGTCTGGAAAACGAAATCAAGACCATAACTGCGGAATCGGACATCGCCCAGGCCAAGGCCAACCGTGGGGCAACAGTGGCCCTGAGTGCCAAGTTCGGACTTTCCAATTCCAATGCGGCTTTCCGCGAGACCTACAGGAACCTTCTGGACCAGGAGGTGGTGGGCCTGACGTTCAGCATCCCTATATTCGACTGGGGGATGGGAAAGGGCCGGGTAAAGGAGGCCCAGGCCAAGGCTGCCGTGGTGAAGGCCCAGGTGGAACAGGCGGAGAACGATTACCGGCGTCAGATATACACTGCCGTGGGGCAGTTCAACAGCCAGAGGCAGCAGTGCATGGTCTCCGAGAGGGCGAGCCGCATAGCCCAGGAGCGGTATGACCTGATGATGGCCAAGTTCCGGGACGGGACGGCTTCCGTGACTGACCTTAATACCGCACAGAGCGAGAATGACGAGGCTGCCGACAAGTATATCAACGACCTGAGCAATTTCTGGAACTACTACTATACGCTCCGTCAGTTGACCCTTTATGATTTCATGAAAAACAAGGATATAGAAGTTGATTTTGAAGAACTGTTGAAATAAATCACTGACTTACAATGAAGACCGGACTTTTAGCCATAATACCTGCCGCCGTGCTTGCCCTTGTCTCCACAGGCGGATGCCGTCAGGGAGAAAAGAGCGGGGAGGATGTGCGTGACAGCAGGCTCCAGTACGAGGCCGAGCGTAATGAGGTGGAAGTGATCACCCTCGAGCGCACCGTATTCACCAGACAGCTGATAGCCAACGGGAAACTGTCTGCCCAGGCTCGCAGCTCTCTGAGTTTCAGGGGAACCGGGGTTCTCTCCGATGTGAATGCCCGTAACGGGGAGACGGTACAGGCAGGTGCTCTCATCGCTTCTCTCGACCGGACAGACAAGGAGCTTGCTCTGCGTTCCGCACGTATAGCGATGCAGAAGGCAGAGCTTGACCTGTATGATGTGCTTGCAGGCCAGGGATATACGGGCAGAGATACATCTGCTGTTCCCGCAGCGGTGATGAACATGGCGAGGATGCGTTCAGGCTATGATGCTTCGCTCAACAGCCTTCGCCAGGCAGAGTATGAGTATGAGGGGATGGTCCTGACTGCACCATTCACCGGGAAGGTGGCCGACATAAAGCTCCGCAGATACGACCAGTCGTCTTCAGAGCCGTTCTGTACCCTTATAGATGACAGCAGTTTCAATGTTGACTTCACTGTACTCGAGTCGGAGTACGGTTTTCTCGAGGAGGGACTGAAGGTGCGTGTCACCCCGTTCTCGGGTGACGGCAGACATCTTTACGGGACCGTCACGAGCATAAACCCCACTGTGGACAAGAACGGGCAGATAGCCGTGACAGCGTCGGTGAAGAATGACGGTACGCTCATAGACGGCATGAATGTCAGGGTGACTGTAGAGAAGGATGTCCCGGACCGCCTCGTGGTGCCGAAAAGCGCTGTGGTCATAAGAGACAACCTCGAGGTCCTTTTCCGCCACAAGGACGGAAAGGCTCTATGGACATACGTCCACACTGTCATGTCCAGCGGGGACAGTTATGTCGTGGTGCCGAACACTGACCGGGGGGCTGAGCTGAACGAAGGGGACGAGGTGATAGTCTCGGGAAACCTGAACCTGGCCGACGGATCCACCGTGACAGTGAAGAACGTATCGAAGTAAAGCCGGAAAAATCATGCTTAAAAAATTGTTGGACAGACCTATAACAGTCACTATGGCCTTGCTGGTGGTCATAGTGCTGGGTATCGTGAGCATGAGGCTGATTCCGATTTCCCTGATTCCTGAGGTGGACATACCGTATATAACTGTACAGGTGACTGCACCGAACCTTTCTGCCCGGGAGATAGACGAGACTGTGGTGAAGCCTCTGAGGCAGCAGCTCATACAGATACACTCACTGGAGGACATACAGAGCGAGTCCAAGGACGGGGGAGGCAGCATACAGCTCACATTCCGCCAGGGGGCAGACATCGACTACCTTTTCATAGAGGTGAATGAGAAAATTGACCGCTCGATGGGGTCGCTGCGTGACATCGAGCGTCCGAAGGTGCTGAAATCCAGTGCAACGGACATCCCGGCGTTCTATATCAACATGACATTGAAGGAGGAGGATGTCCTGCCTGAAAATACGGACATGGAACTCTTTCCGGTCACCGGGCAGTTCTCCCAGATGAGCCGTTTCGCTTCGGAGGTGGTCTCCAAGCGTATAGAGCAGCTGGACGAGGTGGCGATGGTGGACATCAGCGGATGCGTCCGTCCCGAGATACTCATCATCCCGGACCAGGAGGCACTGCTGCAGATGGGTATTACCGAAGGGGAGTTCGAGAACTATATCACATCTGCCGACATACGTCTCGGAAGTCTGACCATAAGGGACGGGGAGTACAGGTACAATGTCAAGTTCCAGTCCTTCGCCTCTGACAAGGAGGATATCGGGAACATCTATATCAATCACGAAGGAAAGCTGTATCAGATCAAGGACATTGCCAGGGTGATCGAGCATCCGTCAAAACGCTCGGGGCTGGTGCGTTCCGAGGGGAAGGACGCTGTCACCATGGCTGTAATCAAGCAGAGCGACGCCAAGATGGCTGACCTGAAAAAGAGCATCAACGGACTGATGGACCAGTTCGCGAAGGACTATCCTGACGTCGAGTTCGAGATTACACGCGACCAGACAGAGCTTCTTGAATATTCCATCAACAACCTCATCAGCAACATCATAGCTGGAGTTGTCCTGGCCTGCATAGTGATATTCCTTTTCATGCAGGATTTCCGTTCGCCGACTCTGGTGGCTTTCACTATCCCTACAGCCCTGATATTCTCCATGCTGGTGTTTTACGCGATAGGGCTGACAGTGAACATCATCTCTCTTTCCGGCCTTGTGCTCGGGGTGGGTATGATGGTTGACAACACGATTGTCCTGATTGACAACATCACTGCCCGCTGGCAGCGCGGCGACCCTCTCCGCAGGGCTGTGCTCAAGGGCACTTCCGAGGTCGTGGCACCGATGCTCAGCTCTGTGCTCACCACATGCGCGGTGTTCATACCCCTTATTTTCGTAAGCGGTATCGCCGGGGCGATGTTCTATGACCAGGCTATGGCTGTGACCGTGGTCCTGCTGACAGCATACGTGGTGACAGTCACGGTCATACCGGTGTATTACTGGTGGTGGTACAAGGGGTTCTCCTCTTTCCGTCCCAACCCTTTTCTCGAGAAATTCTCTTTTAACAGGGTTATAGGCAAATACGAGTCAGGCCTCATGTGGGTATTCCGCCACAGGTGGGCCGGATGGAGCCTTTTTATTGTATCGTTTATAGGTATTGTCCTGTGTTTCAAATTTATACCGAAAGAGAAGCTGCCTGAGATCACCTATACGGACATGATTATGAAGGTGGACTGGAACGACCACCTGTCACTGGAGCAGAATACTGAGCGGGTCAAGGAGATAGAGGCCCTGTCGGAAGGGCGTGTCTCCCAGTTCACGTCCATGGTCGGGATGCAGCAGTTCGTCCTGAGCCACAGCGGGGAGCCGTCGGTGTCGGAGGCTGTGCTCTATTTCAAGTGCCCGGACGCGGCTTCCCTCGGGGAACTCCAGAGGGCGATATCCGACCACATTGCCCGCGGTTATCCTGAGGCGGTCTATAGTTTCGAGGCATCCGGAAACATCTTCGACATGGTCTTCGCGGAGAAGGAGTCGGATCTGGTGGCGCGCCTGCGCCCCGTTTCTGTCCCGGAGATTGACGTGAGGATGGTGGAGTCCATAGTATCCGATGTGGCTGAACGCTTCCCTATGATGTATGTACCGGAGGTCACATTGAAGAAGGATATGCTGTATGTGGCTGATCCTGAGATGATGGCTCTCTACGGCGTTTCATATCAGGACCTTGTCTCCGTACTCGAGAACGCTCTGAACGAGAACAGCCTTTTCAACATTGTCCAGGGCGAAGAGACACTTCCTGTGGTCATGGGTGTGGACACCAGGGATATACATTCCATCATCGACGGTACCTTCATACAGAGGGACGGCGGTGACATACCGGTGGGTGTGCTTATGAAGCAGACCTATGACGAGGACCTCAAGACTATCACGGCAGGTGCCGAGGGCAATTTCTATCCTCTGCAGATGGAACTTGACGGCTACAGCGCTCAGGAGGTAATGTCAGGGGTGCGTGAGGCAGTGCGTCAGGACGGCAATTTCGAGGTGAGCTTCAGCGGGTCATATTTCTCGAACAGGAAGATGATAGGGGAGATGATAGTGGTGCTTGCCATCGCCCTCATACTTCTTTACCTCATACTTGCTTCCCAGTTCGAGTCCCTGGTGCAGCCTCTGATTATCATGTCCGAGATAGTGATTGACATCTTCGGCGCCCTGCTGTTGCTCTGGGTGTGCGGGGCCACCATAAACCTCATGTCAATGATCGGCCTGGTGGTGGTCTGCGGTATAGTGATCAACGACTCCATTCTGAAGATAGACACCATCAACCGCCTGCGGAAGGACGGTTTCCATCTCAAGCATGCCATCATGGAGGCAGGGCAGAGGAGGCTGAAGGCCATAGTGATGACTTCGCTCACGACCATCCTGTCTGTCTGCCCGTTCCTCAGCCGTGGTAACATGGGTGACGACCTCCAGTATCCTATGTCGCTTGTCATCATCGCCGGAATGGTCGTAGGTACGACTATCAGCCTCTTTTTCGTGCCGATAGTCTATTATGAGATATACAGGAAACAGGAGAAAAAGGAATCCATTCGGTAAAGGCATGGTGGATACGTCTGTCATAGGAGGGGGCACGGCCCCGGGAGGGATGCAGGGTCGCCGCAGACGCGGGATCCCTGCGTTCTCTGTGCTGCTTATCATGGCTGTTGCCGCTATTGTCGGCATAGCCTCGGTGCCTATGCTCAATGTACAGTATGCCCCTACTGTAACAGGCCGCTCGATAGGCGTGTCTTTCTCGTGGAACGGTGCATCCGAGAGGATAATGGAGGCCGAGGTGACCTCCAAGATAGAGGGAGTGCTCTCCGGGATGAAGAACTGCACTTCCATTTCGTCCGTTTCCAACAAGGGCTCAGGCCAGGTCACCCTTGAATTCCGCAAGGGGACGGACATGGCCGCGGCACGGTTTGAGGTGGCATCACGCATCCGCAACATGTACGCTTCCCTGCCCGAGGAGGTCAGCTATCCTGACATATCACTCGATACGCGCGGTACAGGAGGCTCGACCGCAATATCCTATGTGCTGAAAAGCTCCCTTCCGTCGATGGAGATAGAGAAGTTCGTTTCCGAAAGGCTTCTGACCCCGCTTTCGTCCATAGACGGGGTGGACAAGGTGGCTTTCTGGGGGGCCACTCCTTTTGAGCTCGAGGTGGAATTTGATTCCCGCCTGGCTTCGGCGGCCGGTGTCACCGCTTTGGAGATTGCAGATGCATTCAACTCCTATTTCAATACGGAGATGCTCGGTATGGTCCGTTCCGGAGACGGACTCATCAACCTGAAACTTCGCAATATGACATCTTCTGACCTGGGCAGCATCCCGGTCAAGTCCTCCGGAGGTCATGTCATCTGGCTTAGGGACCTTGCCCAGTGGAGGTACAAGGAATCCCAGCCTACTTCGTATTTCAGGCTGAACGGGCTGAACACTCTCACCCTGTCTGTTTCTGCAGCTCCCAGCACCAACCTCCTTACAGTCGTGGGTGCCGTGAAGGACAGGATGGCGGAACTGCAGGAAAACTTCCCGCAGGAGATAACCGCATCTGTGAGCTATGACTCCTCCGAATACATTTCCGGCGAGCTTGACAAGCTGTATTTCAGGACGTTGCTGTGCATCCTGATTCTGCTTGTGTTCGTGTATCTGGTGAACAGGTCATGGAGGTATCTCCTTATCATATCCACTACGCTGGCTGTGAATATCCTCGTGGCCATCGTCATATACAACCTTGCCGGGCTGAGCATCCACATATATACTCTTGCCGGTATCACTGTCTCGCTGGGCATCATCATCGATACGTCCATAGTGATGGTGGACCATTATTCGTATTACCGCAACAGGTCGGTCTTCCCGGCCCTGCTCGGGGCCACCGCCACTACTATCGGCGCCCTGTGTGTGGTAATGCTGCTTCCCGAGGAGGACAAGAAGAACCTTGCGGATTTCTCCCTGGTCATAATGATCAACCTCTCTGTGGCCCTCGTCACCTCGTATCTTTTCATCCCGTCCCTGCTGGACAGGTTCCCGATAAAGAGGAGCTCTTACAGCCTTTCTGTGCGCAGACGCAGACGTGTGGTGAAATGGAACAGGCTGTATTCCGGCTATATAGACTGGGGTCAGAGACACAGGTGGGTCTTCGTGGCGGTGCTCGTCGCCGGGTTCGGCATCCCTCTTTGCGTGCTTCCTGCAAAGGTTGCCGAAGACAAGCCTCAGGAGCAGTGGAACTTCTGGGAGAGGACTTACAACTCCATCATGGGATGGCGTCCTTACGCTGACAACAAGAATACCGTGGACAAGGTGGTCGGCACTTCCTTCGCCATGTTCCACAAGGCCATGAACAAGGGGAACTTTTACCGTGAGCCCGGACGTGATGTGCTGTATGTCAATGCCGGCATGCCTGAAGGATGCACGGTGGGGCAGTTGAACGATGTGGTGACAAGCATGGAGAACTACCTCAGCCAGTTCGACCAGATAGAGTCTTTCACGACCAACATATATTCGTATGACAATGCGATGATCGAGGTCCGTTTCAAGCCGGAGTTCGAGAAGACATCCTTCCCTGCGGAGCTGAAGGCGCAGGTCATGGCCATGGCAAGCAATTTCGGAGGCGCCACCTGGCGTGTCTGGGGTATAAATGACAGCTATTTCAACAACAACGTCACCACCAGCTACAAGAGCAACCGTATAACCCTCACCGGATACAACTACGATGACCTCATCGGATATGCCGAGGTCCTCGTGGACAAGCTTTCCGGAAACCGCCGTGTGTCCGAGCCCGAAATCATGAGCGGAGGATGGAGCGGGTTTGCCGGCAACGAGTTTAACATCGGCTATGATTTCGAGAAGATGGCGGCTGTAGGGCTCAGTCCGTACCGCTATTACTCGGTCCTTTATTCCATGCTCTATGACCAGGGTATGCGCGACATCATGATAAACGGGGAGATGACTTCCACTGTGCTCCGTTCTTCCCAGGCGGAGAGTTTCGACCTGTGGAATGTGCAGAACTCTCAGGTCTCCGTGGACAGTCTGAAAGTCAAGCTGTCGGAAATCGGCTCCATAGAAAAGAAGCGCACAGGGCTGTCGATATACAGGCACAACCAGTCTTATGAGGTGACTGTAGGATATGATTTCATAGGTTCTTATGAACTCTCCAAGTCATTGACCGAGACGACCGTCAAGTATATGAACGAGGAGGTGCTCCCTGTCGGGTACAAGGCTGAAGTGCCGGGGTACTGGTGGGGGACAGGCAAGCAGATACAGTATGCATGGCTCCTGCTCCTGATCATAGCTATCATCTATGTGATGTGCGCGATGACTTTCGAGTCCCTTAGGCTGCCTTTCGCCGTGATACTCATGATACCGGTGTCGTTCATAGGGGTGTTCCTGGTGTTCGGGGCTTTCGACTTCCCGTTTGACCAGGGAGGATTCGCAGCCTTCGTCATGCTCAGCGGTATTGTGGTCAATGCCGGTATCTACCTGATAAACCAGTTCCAGGATATCAGATCTTCCGCCCGGCGCAGGCGTATGAGGTCTCTCGGGTATGATGCTTCCTGTAAGGATGTCCAGGATAGTTCGGGAAGATTCGCGGTGCGCCAGTATGTAAAGGCATACAACCACAAGATCAACCCTACGATGCTGACCATCATATCCACCATTCTCGGTCTTATACCTTTCCTTTTCGATGGTCCCGAGGAGGTCTTCTGGTTTGCTTTCGCGACGGGCACTATCGGCGGCATGGCATTCTCTGTCCTTGCCCTCATATTGTATCTTCCGGTGTTCTGCTTCCGGGTGAAAAGGCCGGGCCGGAAGAGCAAGACGCATCCTGAGAGGGCATAGTCATTGCCCAGACAGGCGTATTGTCCCTGGATATGGCCAATTTTTCGGTCATATCCTTTATTTTATTGTATAATATGATTAAATTTGCAAGATTTCGTTTTCTGCTGTCCCGGACGGGACGGGAAAATGCAAAGTAACCCGAGTCGAAATAAAAAACCAAACAGATATGTCATTTACTGATGTTTTCAAAAAGATCTTCGGTACAAAGGCCGAAAGGGACCTGAAGCAGCTGCAGCCTATCCTCCAGAAAGTGTTGGCTGCGTATCCGGAGATAGACAGTCTTTCTGATGACCAGCTCAGGGAGAAGTCAGCCGAATTGAGGGGTGTCATCCGTGAGCGGATAGCGAAAGACGAGGAACGCATTGCCCAGATCAAGGAAGAGCTTGAGAAGGATATCCCGCTGGACCAGAAAGAGGCTCTTGCGACAGAGTCCGACAAGCTCGTCAAGAAGGTGGACGAGGATATTGAGAAGGTCCTGGATGAGATTCTGCCTCAGGCTTTTGCCATAATGAAGTCCACAGCGCGCAGGTTCAAGGAGAACGCGGCCATCCGCGTAAAGGCCACTGATTTTGACCGTGAGCTCAGCACCAGCAGGGACTTCGTCGAGATAGACGGTGACTATGCCGTATGGCACAACCACTGGATGGCCGGCGGCAACGAGATTACCTGGGACATGGTCCACTACGATGTCCAGCTGATCGGTGGAATAGTCCTTCATCAGGGCAAGATTGCGGAGATGGCAACCGGAGAGGGAAAGACTCTCGTGGCGACCCTGCCAGTCTTCCTGAACGCACTTGCCGGGAAAGGTGTGCATGTGGTGACTGTCAATGACTACCTGTCGAAACGAGACTCGGAGTGGATGGGGCCTCTTTATATGTTCCACGGACTTTCTGTGGACTGCATAGACAAGCACCAGCCGAACAGCGAGGCACGCCGCAAGGCCTATGCATGCGACATAACTTTCGGTACCAACAACGAGTTCGGTTTTGACTACCTGAGGGACAACATGGCCATATCCCAGAAGGACCTTGTCCAGCGCAAGCATCACTATGCGATTGTCGATGAGGTCGATTCGGTGCTTATCGACGATGCCAGGACACCTCTTATCATATCCGGTCCGGTACCTAAGGGTGATGACCAGCAGTTCATGGAGTTCAAGCCTTATGTGGAAAAGCTCTACAACAACCAGAGGGCCCTGGTCACCAACACTCTCAACGAGGCCAGGAAACTTATTGCCGCCGGCGACGAGAAAGAGGGCGGAAAGCTTCTCCTGAGGGCATACAAGGGTCTTCCGAAATACAAGCCTCTCATCAAGTTCCTCAGCGAGCCCGGTATGAAACAGCTCCTCCAGAGGACAGAGAACTATTATATCCAGGACAACGAACGTGAAATGCCGGTGGTCACAGACCCGCTCTTTTTCGTAATCAACGAGAAGCAGAATGCAGTGGAGATGACCGACAATGGCCATGACCTTCTGAGCAATACCCTTTCAGATCCCAAATTCTTCATACTGCCGGATGTCGGAAGTGAAATCGCTGAGGTGGAGAAGTCGGAGCTGGATGCCGGCGAGAAACAGGCCAGGAAGGATGCCATCATGGCTGATTTCGCCCTGAAGTCCGAGAGGGTGCATACCGTGAACCAGCTTCTCAAGGCATACGCCATGTTCGAGAAAGACGTGGACTATGTCATAATGGACAACAAGGTCAAGATAGTTGACGAGCAGACGGGCCGTATCATGGAAGGCCGCCGCTGGAGCGACGGGCTCCATCAGGCAGTCGAGGCCAAGGAGAATGTGAAGGTCGAGGCCGCCACCCAGACTTTCGCCACTATCACACTCCAGAACTATTTCCGTATGTACCACAAGCTTGCGGGCATGACAGGTACTGCCGAGACCGAGGCAGGCGAGTTCTGGTCCATATACAAGCTTGATGTCGTGGTCATCCCTACCAACAGGCCTATTGCCAGGATAGACGAGAATGACAGGATATACAAGACCAAGAAGGCCAAGTACGAGGCCGTGATAAACAGGATAGAGGAACTTACGAAGGCCGGAAGACCGGTGCTCGTGGGTACCACAGATGTCGAGACATCGGAGCTCCTGAGCAGAATGTTGAAACTCAGGGGAATACCTCATCAGGTCCTCAATGCCAAGCAGCATGCCAGGGAGGCTGAGGTCGTGGCTCATGCCGGAGAGAGGAGTACAGTGACCATTGCCACCAACATGGCCGGCCGTGGTACCGACATCAAGCTCTCCGACGAGGTCCGCAAGGCAGGCGGTCTTGCGATTATCGGTACGGAGAGACATGACAGCCGCCGTGTGGACCGCCAGCTCAGGGGTCGTGCCGGACGTCAGGGAGACCCTGGATCTTCCACTTTCTATGTCTCTTTCGAGGACAAGCTGATGAGGTTGTTCGGCTCTGAAAGGATTGCCAGCGTAGTCGACAAGCTCGGTATGGAAGAGAACGAGGCCCTGGAGAACAACATGCTTTCCAACTCTATCGAAAAGGCCCAGAAGAAGGTGGAGGAGAACAACTTCGGTATCCGTAAGCGTCTGCTCGAGTATGACGATGTCATGAACTCCCAGAGAGAGGTCATCTACACCAGGAGGCGCAACGCTCTGTCAGGCGAGAGGGTGGAGATAGACATCCTGAACATGATGCAGGACATGTCGGAGATCATAGTGGAAAACTGTTCCGGATACGACTATGCAGCATTTTCGGAGTATATGATGGCCACATTGTCGATAGATCCGGGGTTTGACGAGAATTTCTACAACAGTTCGAAACCTGCGGAAATCTCCGCAAGGCTGTTCCAGAACATGCAGGAAACATACCGCAGGAGGATGGAGGCCATGTCGCAGAGGGCATACCCTGTGATAAAGGAGGTATATGAGAAGCAGGGGGCCATTTACCAGAATATCGCCATCCCGATTTCAGACGGGCGCAAGATGCTGACCCTCTCTGTGAACCTCAAGAAGGCATACGAGACTGAAGGCCGTGAGATTGCCCGTGCGCTCACCAAGGCGATAACACTGTACCAGATCGATGACCACTGGAAGGAGCACCTCAGGGATATGGATGACCTCAAGCAGTCCGTACAGAATGCATCCTATGAACAGAAGGACCCTCTGCTCATATATAAGTTCGAGAGCTTCAATCTCTTCAAGTCCATGCTCGAGTCCCTCAGCAAGGACATCCTGTCGTTCCTTATGCGTGCCCATATCCCTCTGAGGGATGCCAACGCGCCGGTACAGCAGGCTCCTGCACCTGTCAGGAAGCCTGACATGAGCCAGATGCAGACAAGCAGGACCGACACCGTGACAAACAGCGGGGAGCCGAAGAGCAAGATGCCGGTCCATGTGGAAAAGACTGTAGGCAGGAATGACCCTTGCCCGTGCGGTTCCGGAAAGAAGTACAAGAACTGCCATGGAAAGGGACTGTAAAGGTTCAGGGGAGGGAGGAGCCTCCAGTCATGTATAAAATGTTGGATAATTTAGCGAACTGATAAGATAAATTCGTCGGACTGACGTTATTTTATGTTCACCATCACAGGAAGTAAAGAAAAGACAGTCATGGCAAAAACTGAAGAAATCGTCAATTCGGTCAGCAGGATATCGGCAGGGACCGCGATAAAGGGCGACCTGGCTTCGTCCAACGACCTGAGGATCGACGGCAGGTTCGAAGGCAGGATCATCTCCAAGGGCAGGATTGTCATAGGGGAGACCGCCGAGGTATCCGGCGAGATAGTGTGCACCAACGCCGACATCTGGGGAAAGATGAAGGGAGACATCTATGTGAAGGACACGCTCTCGCTCAAGAAAGGGTCTAAGGCTGACGGTAACCTCAACATCAAGAGGATAATCGTCGAGCTCGGAGCCGCATTCAACGGAGTCTGCAAAATGATCACTGAAGAGGAGTTCGACAAGAAGTCTTCCGCCCTGGATTCAGAGCTGAATGCAGGACTCAGGTCCGCAGAGCCGGGTGCGGCACATGCAAACTCTGAGAAACGCAAATGACATAAGAGATGTCCGAGACAGGCAATATTGTCATAAAAGGCGCCAAGGTCAACAACCTCAAGAACGTAAGTCTCGAGATCCCGAGAGGCCGGTTTGTGGTCATAACAGGGATTTCCGGTTCCGGTAAGTCCTCACTGGCGTTTGACACGTTGTTCGCGGAGGGTCAAAGACGCTTTGCGGAGAGCCTGTCTTCGTATGCCAGGCAGTTCCTCGGCAGGATGTCCAAGCCTGATGTAGAACTCATCGAGGGTATCCCGCCTGCAATTGCGATAGAGCAGAAAGTCAATACGAGGAATCCGCGTTCCACAGTGGCCACAAGCACGGAGATATTCGACTATCTCAGGCTGATATTCGCCCGTATCGGACGGACCTATTCCCCTGTATCCGGGGTCGAGGTGAAATGTCACAGCGTCAATGATGTCCTGGAGTTCATCTGTTCTCCGGAACCCTCTGCAGTTTATCTGCTTTCCGACCTCGGCTGGAAAGAAAGGAAGGACAAGGTGGAGCTGATGCTCGCCTTGAAGGAAGAGGGATATTCCAGGTTTTTTTCCGGGGACGGTCCTGTCAGGATAGAGGAGATAATGCGCATGTCTGATTCAGGGAGTTATCCCGATGAACTGTTCCTTCTCGTGGACAGGCTCAAGATGCCTTCCTTCAGGGAGGGGGAAGCGGTTGCGGCCGACGGCACTCCTCTGCCAAGGACTGACTGGGAGGACCTTCAGACAAGGCTGCATTCTTCTGTGCAGACAGCTTTCGACAAGGGCGGCGGATCCATGTATGTCCGCAAGGAATACCTTTCCGGTGACGGTGCACCCTGCATCGAGACACGCAATTTCGTGAACAGGTTCGAGGCGGACGGGATGGTCTTCCAGGAGCCGGACGAGTACATGTTCAGCTTCAACAGTCCGCTCGGCGCATGTCCGGTATGCGGAGGTCTCGGGCAGATTATCGGCATAAGCGAGGACCTGGTGATTCCCGACAAGAGCAAGAGCATATATGACAGTGCCATAGCATGCTGGAAAGGGGAAAAGATGGGATGGTTCAGGGATCACCTTATAAAGAATGCTGAACGGTATGGCATTCCTGTGTTCGAGCCGTACTGCAACCTGACGGAAGAACAGAAGGACATTATCTGGCAGGGGCGGCAGGGTAAGACCGAGGACGACTCCATCATAGGCATCAACGAGTTTTTCCGCTGGGTCGAGGCCAACAAATATAAAATCCAGTACAAGTACATGCTCAGCCGGTATTCCGGAAAGACTGTCTGCCGGGAATGTGGCGGCAGCAGGCTGAGGAAGGATGCCCTGTATGTGAAAGTGGGCGGCAAGAATATCCAGGAACTGCTTACAATGAACGTGGACCGGCTTCTGGAGTTCTTCATGCATCTTGAACTATCCGAATATGAGCGAAGCATAGTCTCCAAGGCTGTCGATGAGATAGTTTCCAGGCTCCAGTATATAAAGGATGTGGGGCTTTCTTACCTTACGCTCAACCGTACTTCCAATACACTTTCCGGAGGCGAAAGCCAGAGGATCAACCTGGTCACGGCGCTCGGCAGCTCTCTCGTGGGCTCGCTGTACATTCTGGATGAACCGAGCATCGGGCTTCATCCGCGTGACACGGACCGGCTTATATCTGTGCTGAAGAAGCTGAGGGACATAGGGAACACTGTTGTGGTGGTGGAACATGACGAGGAGATAATGCGGGCGGCGGACCAGCTTATAGACATAGGTCCGGAGGCAGGTGTAAACGGCGGGGAGATAGTCTTCCAGGGAAAGATAGGCGAGGGGACATGCTCTTCATCCGCCATGGACCGCTCCCTTACGCTCCAGTATCTGTCCGGCAGGCGGAAAAGGTATGTACGCGAAAAGAGACAGTGGATATACTCCATCACGGTCGAAGGTGCGATGGAACATAACCTCAAGGGGATTGATGCACGTTTCCCTCTCGGTGTGCTGACTGTGGTCACCGGCGTGAGCGGCAGCGGGAAATCTTCCCTTGTGGGGGATATTCTTTACCCTGCCCTTTTCCGGCATATCAACCATACCGGCTCAGCACCGGGCACTTTCAGGGGTCTGTCCGGCAACCTCGACAGGGTGACACAGGTGGAGTATGTCGACCAGAACCCGATAGGCAAAAGCTCGAGGTCAAATGCAGTGACCTATCTGAAGATATATGACGATATCAGGAAGCTTCTGTCCGAGCAGCAATATGCCAGGATGAACGGGTTCACTCCGTCGTTCTTCTCTTTCAATATGGACGGTGGGCGTTGCCCGGAATGTCAGGGAGAGGGATTCGTGAAGATCGGCATGCAGTTCATGGCCGATGTGAAGATGGTGTGCGAGGCTTGCGGAGGAAAGCGTTTCAAACCTGAAATCCTCGAGGTGAAGTACAAGGGCAAGAATATAGACGATATACTCAATATGAGCGTGGAAGAGGCCATCGGATTCTTCGGGGCGCAGAGTGACCAGGCAGCAAAGAGGATAGCGGAAAGGCTCCAGCCTCTTGTGGATGTCGGGCTATCATATATAAAGCTGGGCCAGAGCAGCAGCACTCTTTCCGGAGGGGAAAGCCAGCGTATCAAGCTCGCATACTTCCTGTCCATGAACGACAGCCAGGCCTCATCAGGACATATCATGTTCATCTTCGACGAGCCTACCACCGGCCTCCATTTCTATGATGTGGAGAAACTGCTCAAGTCTTTCGATGCCCTGATTGCGAAAGGGCATAGCATAGTGGTGGTTGAACACAACCCTGATGTCATCCGCTCCGCAGACTGGATACTCGACCTCGGTCCCGAGGCAGGGGACGGAGGCGGCCAGATCGTTTTCGAGGGCACTCCTGAACAGCTTGTCGCCGAAGGAAAGACCTGGACGGCAAAATATATGTCCTGCTCATTCAACGATGACAGTCACGATTTCTGACTTGTTTATCGGGGCCCCTGTCTCGAAATACAGCATCCCGCTTCCGCGCCCTTTCAGATGTAGCCTCACCCCTTTCCCGTCGTCATCGATGACATAGTCGTAGATCCCCCTTTCTTTGTCGTATTCAAGTTCCTCTACCCCGATATCGAAAGAGGCTGATTCAGGGTAGTATTCGCATCTTATATGGAAAGTCTCGTCCACTTTCCCCCGTATGAATGTTCCGGGAATCACTTTCATATAGTACGGTGTGTATGAATTTATCCCGCTCTGGTCCACTCTCCAGCTGTCCTCTGACAGACCGTCACCCTCCGGAGCCACGGTTATGTGGTAGTGGACATTCCTGCGGACATCGAAATTGGTGCGGCTTTCCCCGAGGTAGAACCTGTATATGAGGCGGTCGTCGGGCATTGTGAAATGAGAGTCCGACTTGTAGTCGGCCTTTATCTCGATATATGAGCATTTCCGTGCCCTTGTGTCGGCATCGCCGAATATCTTGTCGCTGTCAGACCCTGCATTCTCCAGCAGGTCCCCCTGCATGTTCTCGAACATATATACCGACACCTCGCCGCTTTTCCCTGAGCCGAGGTCGGTATTCAGTGCTGAAACCTGGCTGTCGCTTTTGCTGAATCCTGTTATGAATGTGTCGGACTCTGACATTACGGCACTCTTACGGAACGGCGTTACTGATTTTGGACAGCCTCCTATACTTACGCTTCTGACATTGAATGTCACGTCATCGTCAAGACGGCTCCTGTCGATGCTCAATGAAATCTTGGACATTGTCCTTTCCAGCGGGACTGTAAGCGGCTCTCCTGCATGGAGAACGCAGTCCTTGACCATACCGCTCATTGGAATTCCGATCCTGTATTCGTCAGGGTAAGTGAGGTAGTATCTGCTTTCAGCCACTTCCTGCTCTGTCTCCGTGGCTATCTCATAGCCTGCGTTTGCAAGGGCATAAACCGAATATGCCGCCCCTGACAGCAGACTCACCCTGATCCCGTATCCATGTCCTGTTTCCTGCATCTGTCCGGCCTTCAGGTAGAACCTCGCCTCCAGCTGCCCTCTGTCGTTGAAGATATAGATGTTCATGTCCGTCACAAGGTTTTCCTGGGGATCGGCGGAACGTGTTCCTGCAATCTCTCCGGCGATGAACTCGATTTCCATCTCCTCTTCCTTTCCGTATGGCATCCCGTCACTCCCTTCCGTACATGACACAGAGCACAGCGGCAGAGCGCATGCGGCCATTGCATAAATCATCCTTTTCATAGTATCAGAATTCAATCTCGTTTCCAGTGTCTTCCTCCCATGGTACAATGTCGCACCGTATGTCGATGTCGGCCGGTGTCACCACCATCTCCGGATCAGACGACCCGGTGCTCTTGATGACCACGTCATAGATGTACCTGCAGTTCCGTCCTACACCTGGGGCAGCTTCTTTTCCGGTAGCGCCCCTGTTGATATTGATGGGATAAAAGCAGGTCCTTCCATTTATCTTCCCTTCAATCACAAGTCTCGTGAACGGGGAGCCTGCGCTTTCTTCAGCGCACTCGTTCGGATAGCACATAAGTGATATTCCGGGCTTCACTTCCGAAGTCCCGACCGGTCCATCAATCTCCTGCATCATGATGTCAGGATGCTCGAAGGCTGACAGGCAGTCACTGTCCAGATGTCCTGAGTTGCAGATGCTTTCCGGGAGGAAACCTTCCGTCTGGAAGAACCTCGCTTCGTAATTGACGTTCGTGAGATAGACCTTCACTTCCTCAAGCCTGGCGCCGGCATAGGGTCTGGATGAGAAGTCGCACCTTATGGACTCGAGCCGGATCTCGGATACCATCGGCTCAAGGGCGACCCGGCATTTCCCGCCTCCGGCAGCCGTCGCATACCCGCTCATCATAAGGGCTCCGGGATCTTCTTTCCTCAGGTCGGACTTTTTGGAGCGCAGCGCATGGAAGGAACTGATGTCCTGCCACCCGTATCTGCCGGCATGTGGATTTGCGATTACGGCTATGATCTTCTTCCCTGAACGTGAAGCTGCGAATACGGTCTCTCCGTCATGGACCGCAATCCTCTGGTATGAGTCGAGCCTCTGCAGCCGGTCATCGTTGAAAACTATTATATCTATGGAATCATATCTCGCCCCCGGCATTCCTGCAATCCCGTCCAGCTTCAGGGCGATGGATGCATTCCCTGGCAGATCCGGGAGTACGGGCCCGTGTCCTTCCGGCATTTCCCCGGTACAGGAAATTAAAAAGGCCGGCAGGGCGATGACAGACAATAACGGTAAGACAGGTGCACTGATACGTCTGGAAGAGATTCCAGTGCCCCGCCGGCCTTTCGGATATCCAGCCTTTCCGGCTGCCTGATGATTATTTCCTCTGTTTTCCATCGAAATTTTTTCTGCAAAACTATACAGGATGGGTCTTTGAAAATATTTTATGTGGCGAAATGCCCCTATATTTTTCTCTTTTTTTACTGAATTTCCTTTTTTATGCGTTTTTTCTCTTTTTTACTCACATATTTTACACTATATTTGAAACACGTAGCCATTAGTTTTATGAACCCTATCAAGAAATTGAGAGGTCTTTTTGCTTCGAAGACCCATATTCTTCCTATCTACACGCAGCAGGTTGCCTATATCAAACAGGCGTCATCGGCGCTTGTACGCATGACGGGAACAACCGATCCCGCCGAATGGAAAAAACTTGAGAAGGAAGTGAAACTCTGTGAAACCCAAGGAGATGCCATGCTTACCGAGTTCTATGAGCAGCTGTATGAAGGTATTTTCACTCCGATAGACAGGATAGACCTGCAGGCTATAGCCATGTATATAGACGAGTTCCTGGACAACATAAACGATTCCGCCAAATCCGTCCTTCTATATATACCTGAAAGGATCGACACCCAGCTTGTGGAGCTTGCGCAGTACATCGAGTCAGAGGCGGATGCCCTCAAGGACCTGGTCGTATCCCTGGACAACGTCAAGGCGAATTTCTCCAACCTCACCCTCCAGTGTGACCGGATCACGGAACTGGAACATGCTGCAGATGATGCTTATGAGGAATATATAGGGTATGTGTTCCACAATGAAAAGAACCCGATAGAGCTGATGAAGTACAAGAATATCGCGGAAATGTTCGAGAGTACTACAGATGCGGCGAAAAAGGTGTCTGACTATGTGAGAAAGATGCTTCTCAGATATACGGAATAGGGACCTGGCTCAATCCTGTGGCGAGCCAGGCCCCTTCACCGTTCCGGCAGCCGGATATTTCATTCCTCTTCCAGCTTTGCCTTTTCATCCTCTGACAGTGAGTCCAGCTGTGCATCCACTGCCTGGGTATAATCTATCTTTTTCTTGTATTCCTCGATAGCCTTCTGCTTCTCGTTTTCCCTCAATGCCTTCTCCACACCTACTGTGAAGATCTTCTCTATCGATTCCTTCAGGTTGAGCCTTGTCTGGTCGATGACACTTGAGAAGACAGGTATGTCCGTGCTCTTGTACTTCGCTTTCCCTATCCTGAACTTGAAATCGTCGAAATTGTCTCCGAACAGGTCAATGCCGAGCCTGAACGGGATAGGAGAGTCGAGCACTGATATATGGTAGCGGAACGACATGTCCAGATTCTGGATTCCGCTCATGGCCAGGGTGTATCTGTCCATCTTCAGGATGAACGGGAAGACTTCCAGCTTGTTGTCCGCAATCACACCTTCCACGGACATGTTTTTTATGTAGCCGTTTTCCCTGTCCTTGAATTTCAGCTTCTTGGCTATCTGGGAGAAAGCATCGCTCTCCTGGAGCGTCAGATTGTTGCCGCCTATGCGGATGACACCTTTTATCGACGGGATGACTATGTTCATGGTGGTGTCTATGTCGGCCGTGGCGGCCATCTGACAGTTCAGCTCGCCTTTGAATGACTTGAGCATAGGCATTATGGAATCTACCGCAGGCAGCATCTCTATGACTTTTTCTGCTGTCACCTTACTGATATTCAAGTCGAAACCAGTACTCAGGTCTTTCTTGGTGCGGGTGGAGTAGAATCCTTCGAAGTCAATGTTCCCGATGTCGGAGCGAGCCGATGTGTTCATGAACTGCACGCATCTTTCCCTGATCGTGAGCTGGCTGTTCATGCTTGTCAGGAAAAGGTCTGAGAACCTGACATTTGAGGCGTTCATGCGAATCCTTGCATTGATGTTGGCCGGTACAACTATCAGGGAAGCGTCTATGTCGGTGTTGTCTGCGAGAGTGTCCGTGACGAAGGTGTCCTGGTAGGTCTCGTTGTCCATATCCATGATTTCCTCGGTTGACACGGAAGCACTGTTTTTCGGGACGAATTTCGAGCCTGTCGAATATGCTCCTATCAATTCATTGATATTCAGACTGTCGGAGACGATGTCCAAGTCCATGTTGAGCATGCCGCGACCTGCTACTATACCTCGTATGCCTTTTACTTTACCGTTCGCGGACAGTGATGACTTGCCGCTTTTCAGGGTGAGGCTCCGGAGGTTGATCTCGTTGTTGGTGAAATCTCCCTTGAAGTTGTGCAGGCTGTTCCTGATAGGGAAATACGGGGTCATGATGTCTGCCCTGCGCAGTGATATGGAGCCGTCCGCATCCCATTCCATGAACATCCTTACAATGGAGGAGTCCAGCGTGAAGTGCAGGTCCTGTTTCCTGAAGTCCTTCTCCGTCAGCCAGTCAGGTATCTGCACAGTTCTCTGCCCCCTGAGTTTCCTTATGTGCCTGAACAGGGAATCCCTAGGTACATCAGGGTACTGCCTCGCCAGGGAATCCACGAAAGCCTTAGCCCTCTGCCGTCTCTCTATAGAGTTCATGGCTGCAGTCGCATCGATGGACAGCTTGTCCACACCGAGCCAGTTGACAGGACCTCTGAGGAAGATGCCGTCATTGGAGCTTTTCAGGGTGAGGACAGGTATGTCAGGATTGCTCTTTTTCGGTGATATCGTGAAAATATTGTCTGAATCCTTTACAAGGACTGCGGTTGTGTCCGCGCCCATCATGGCAAGGAAGCCTATCTCAAGCTTTCCGCCGAAAGGATAGAATCTGGACGAGTCCGTACTGTCCAGGATTGCGGCGGAGTTCTGCGCCTTGACAGACAGCCCTTCCCCTCTGATGAACATTTCGTCCTTGTATCTGAGTTTCAAGCTGTCCACTCCGGCTACGAGGGCTATCATCCTTTCTCCCTGGGCGATACTTGAATCCCTTGTGTTGCCCACTGCGCCGAGCACTACGTCAAGACTGTCGATGTGTACATTCAGTGAATCCTTTTCCACGTCCAGGTGCAGGTAGTCGCTTTTTATGAAGCCTGCGATGTCCGCGTCCGCGAATCTGTAAGGGTTTATCTGAGACTTTCTGATACTGCCTTTGAGTTTCGCCGAAAGATTTCCTCCGGCATCTATGCCGCTTCCTTTCCTGATGAAGTCTTTCAGGGAGTCAAGGCTGGCAGTGGCTTCCGCGTTGACGCCGATCAGCGGGTCTTCACCTGTGAGATCTTCAACCTTGCCCTCAGCCGATATGTTGATGGACTTTCCGCTGACATGGAACTTGTCGAGGTCGAGCGTGAAATGGCCTGATTCGTCCCCCTGGAGGGATGCCTCTAATGCCAATGTGTGCTTGGTCCCGAATTTCTTGTGCCCCAGATTTGCGTCAGGTATATTGACGGTGGCTGTGAGTGCAGGCAACCGCCCTGTGGCCGACGAGTACCACCCGTCGCAGGACGCGGCTATGGAGAGAAGTGCATCTGTCTGTATATCACCGACATCCTTCCAGATGGTCTTGTTGACATACTTCAGTACGTCGCTTATCTTACATTCATCTATTGAAGCCTGTCCATTGATATAGACACCGTCGGTTCCGGAAAACTTCATGTCAGCGGTGGCGTTTATCGGTATGCCTGCTATCTCGGCCTTGAATCTCCTGAGCGAAACGGTCGGGACTGAGTCTTTCGGGAAAGATATGCCGGAGGAGAACCTGACTGGTATCCTCAGCCTTCCGTATGACCTTGTGGCGAGGAAAGTGGTGGCTTCCGCACTTGCATGCAGCTGTCCTCTGGATGCGCCTATCCTGAATTTGTCCAGTGCCAGGGCGACTGTATCCCCCGGAAATCTCCCCGCCACGAACATGCTGTCAACCTTCAGGTTGATCCTTTTCCTGTCGGTGTTGTCGGACCTGATCCTTCCGTTGAACTGCATCCTCCTCATGTTCAGGAAGATGTTGGTGGTATCCTGAACACTGTTGTACACTATGAAAGGTTTTTCGCTGAAAAGTATCTTCCCGAGGACTATCTTCGGCATGCCTGATGAGGCGGTGTCGCTGTCCTCCTGTCCTTCCAGTCTGAAAATGTTCCAGTTGGCGTTTTCGCTGTCATAGCTTCTCGCGAAGATTCTCGGCTTCTCCAGGGTCAGTGACGGTATCCTTATCTGTCCGATGCCGAGAGCGGCTATGTTGAGCGATGCCGAGAACCTGTTGAAGGACATGAGGGTGTCTGCCCCGTCTCCGCGCCCTGCCACACGTCTGATTCCCACCTCCTTTTCCAGCGCGGCAAACCTATCCGAAGGGTATGTCACGCAGACAGTGTCGAGGGTGACGTTCACATTCGGGAAGCTCTTGAAGATGGACAGGGACACTTTTCCGAACGATACCTCACCGTCAATGTACTTTGACGCGAAATTCCCTACCATCCTGGTAAGGACAGCCGGGGAAAGGGCGATCTGTATGACCACAAGGATTGCGGCCCACACTGCAACTATCCATATGAGGACCTTGAGAAGCCTCCTCCCTTTTTTCCTGCCGTCGCTGCCGTTGACGGCAGGTGCGGTTCCTTTCGAAGATCTACACATTGCAATATCGTTATTAATATGTTCACTCTGTTTCCGGAACCATGTCAGCCGCGTATTTCCTCCATTTATCTATAAGAGCCTGCATGTCATCCGGGATAGGGGAGTCGAACATAAGGTGTTCCTTTGTCCTTGGGTGTATGAATCCCAGAGTCTTGGCGTGCAGCGCCTGCCTCGGCAGGAGCCTGAAGCAGTTTTCTATGAACTGCCTGTATTTCGCATAGATGGTCCCCTGTCTTATTTCAGCCCCTCCATACCTCGCATCATTGAACAGCGGATGCCCCGTCCAGCGGAAGTGCACCCTTATCTGGTGCGTCCTGCCTGTCTCCAACCTGCATTCCACGACAGTGACGTATCCGAACCTCTCCAGCACCCTGTAGTGGGTGACTGCGTGCTTGCCGTGGTCGCCTTCCGGGAAGACCTTGAACCTCATTCTGTCCGACGGGTCTCTTCCGATGTTGCCTGTGATTGTCCCTTCGTCTTCCTTGATGTTCCCCCAGACAATCGCCACATACCTGCGGTCAATCGAATGGACGAAAAACTGCCTTGCAAGGTCCAGCTGCGCTTCGTCGTTCTTTGCCACGACCAGAAGGCCGGAAGTGTCCTTGTCTATCCTGTGTACCAGTACCCCCATCCTTTCGTCCTGTGCATCAGGTCCCTGGCTGATGCCGAGATGGTATGCGAGCGCATTCACAAGGGTCCCGGAGAAATGTCCGTGCCCTGGGTGAACGACAAGTCCTGCCGGCTTGTTCAGAACCAGCAGGTCATCGTCTTCATACACTATGTCCAGAGGGATGTTCTCCGGCAGGATTTCCAGCCCGCGTCTCTGGTAAGGCATTACGAAAGTCACAGTGTCGCCAGGCCTTACGATGCAGTTCGCTTTTGCTGTCTTTCCGTTTACCTTTATGTATTCTTCCTTGATAGCCAGCTGGATACGGTGCCTGGACGTGTTTTCCATGTGAGTGGCCAGATATTTGTCCACACGCATTGGGGCCTGGCCCTTGTCCAGCTCGAAGCGGAAATGCTCGAACATCTCCCGCTGCTCGTCATCATATTCGGTACCGTCCTCTTCCTGGAGGTCGTCAAAATCGATATCCTCGTCTCTTTCCATCTGGTGCTCCTTGTCATGATTCCGCCCCGCCTTCTTCCTCTTCCGGAAGTTTGGCAACAGGTATCTTCGAGGCGTCGAGTGTAAAGTAAAGTGCCACTTCGGTGCCCATCAGGCATGGTGTCACGGATGAAGTGTCCGGATCCTGCCTGTAAACGAACGCGTTCAGCGTGTCATTATATGACTTGACCGTAGCATCGAACTCTATGCTCTTGATGTTGAGCGAGCTGTTGTGCAGTGCATCCACGGCGCTGAGGTACTTCATCCTGTACAGGACAGGGATGTATGTGGTGTTGTCCATGTTGCTGAGCCCCACCACGAGATCTATCGGGGATTCGCTCTCGACCGGCGTGCCGGGCTTGATTTCCCTGTTCCTGTAGATCTGCTTCAGTACGTTGTTGGTCGCGATGTCCTCCACGTATATCAGCTTGCCGAGGCTCAGTCCTCTGGACAGGAGCTCCGCCTTTGCCTGTCTCATGGAGTAGCCCACAAGATTCGGCATTGTAATCTGCTTCGGAAGTACGGAATTGATAGTGAGGGCAATCCGTCTTCCCTTCTTCACATGGCTCCCGGCTGCGGGGACCTGGCGGAAGACCGTGCCTCTCGCCATCCTCTTTATGTAAACGGAGTCGGTCACGTCTATCCTTACCTTGTGTGCCGCTGCGGCTGTCCTTGCCTCGCTGACAGTCATGTTGGAGAAATCCGGTACCTGGATCTCCTCGTTATGCCGGGTCAGTCCTTTGAGAAGGAAACTGGCCCCGACCACCAGCACGGCCACTATGGCTACGGCAGCCAGCAGGTTTTTTACAATCCAGTTCCCGGAAAAGTTTTTAAGACTCATTTCAATCCAATGTTTTATACCCTGACCAGTGTGTATTCCCTGTTCCCCAGGCCAATCTTTTCCCCATGCTCCACGCCTGCTTCCCATTTGGTGTCCGGATGAACGATATGGAACTTGTCCTCTCCTGCGTGATGCATGTGCGTGTGGTCATGCCCGGACTTGCTGTCAATGTCTGTGATGACATTGTCCTGGAGTACCGGGGCAGCCTTCACCATGTCGGCGCAGGCGCAGTCCAGTGCCACCGGATCGAATGATGCAGCAATGCCAAGGTCAGGGATTATGGCCGCATCATTGTGGTTCCAGCAGTCACAGTTTGGCGACACGTTCATTATGAAGCTGATATGGAAGGACGGCTTGTCCTTCACGACAGCAAGCGCGTATTCGGCTATCTTGTAGTTCAGTGTCTCCGAAGAGTCCCAGTCCCTTATCACGGCGCCTCCGTGCTGGCATACGGCCACGCACTGCCCGCATCCGACACACTTGTTGTAGTCGATCTGCGCTTTCCTGTCAACCACCTTCACGGCATCGTGGCGGCAGTACTTCTCGCATATCCTGCATCCGATGCAGCTTGCCGTGTCGATTACAGGCTGAGAGGATGAATGGAGCTCCAGCTTCCCGCCGACACTCGCCGAGCCCATCCCGAGGTTCTTGAGCGCACCCCCGAAGCCGGTCTGCTCGTGCCCCTTGAAATGGTTCATGGATATTACAATGTCGGCATCAGCTATGGCTGAACCGATTTTAGGTGCCTTGCAGTATTCCCCGCCGAGTTCTATCTCCTTGAAGTCGGTGCCTTTGAGTCCGTCGGCGATTATCACGTCGGCATGGGCGGATATAGGGTTGAAGCCGTTGTCCATAGCTGCTTTCAGGTGGTCTATCGCATTGGACCTTCCCCCTGAGTAAAGTGTGTTGCTGTCTGTAAGGAAAACCTTGGCGCCGAGGCTCTTCAGCAGGTCCACAAGCGCTGCGGCGTAGTTGTGCCTTATGTATGCCACGTTCCCGGGCTCACCGAAATGGATCTTTATCGCCGTGAACTTGTCCTTGAAATCTATCTTCTCTATCCCGGCCCTTCTGACAAGTCTGACCATCTTCTGTGTCAGGCTGTTCCCCGGGGACGTCCGGAGGTCGGTGAAATAAACTGTCGATTTTTCCATGATGATTGTGATTTAAGCGGTGCAAATTTAGTCAAAAATAGGTTGTATTATATAATATGAATAGAATTCGATACAATAAAACTGCAGGCCGGGAGCGCCTTTCCCCATCGCGGCTTTCCATGTCCGGAGGTCCCTAAATCAGCGGCTTTCCCAGGAGAATCACCCTGAAGAGGCCTTCGCCGATCAGGGACAGGCCTATGATCACGATGATGGCTCCGGCTATCCTGTTGATCCACATTATGGTCTGGAGCCTGAAGCGTTTCCTGAAATAGTTCAGGAGCGCTGTCACGCAGAACCAGTAGGCTGCGGCTCCCGCACTGACCGAGAATATGATGGGGGCCACCTTCCAGTCATGCGGCGATGTGTTCCCCATCCCGAAGAACGCGAACAGCGCGAAGATGACAAGTATGGCTCCGGGGTTTGAGAACCCCATTGCAATCGCCTGGAGGAAATCCTTGATGGAAATTGAGGTGGATTCCGTCTCGGCCTTGATTTTCCTGAACGGGTTGGATACGGCCATCCTCCATCCGAGTATGGCCACTACGAGACCTCCTGCCAGAAGGATTATCTCCTTATTGTCCTCGATGACCTTCTGGGCGAATGCAAGGGCGAATATGGCCACTATCGAGAACACCGTATCTACAAGGCATGCCCCGAGTCCTGTCACGAACCCTGCCTTGTGTCCCTTGCTCAGTGTCTTCTGTATCACCAGGATAGCTATGGGGCCGACCGGGGCAGAAGCGCAGATGCCTATGAGAAAAGCTTTGAGGATGTCTATTATCACCATTGCACTGGAGTATTGCGCCACAAAAATAACATAAAATCCGTATATTTGCGGGCGATTCCAGTCAGGGGTCCTGAAAAATCTTAATGAAATGAAGAAAAGACATGCTCGGACCCGTCCGCAAGGGCCGGTCCTGCTTCTCTGGGGGCTTGTATTGCTGTTTGCGGTGATGATGTCACTGCCTTTCCTCGTGCCGCACTGCGGCTTTGTGGCCCTTTTCGGTTTCATCCCTCTTCTTTGCATGGAGAGGATAGCCTCCTTATCTGGCATGAGGAGGGTCTGGGTGTATCATTACAGCGCTTTTGTCCTGTGGAATGCCCTGACCACATTCTGGGTGTGCAACGCCACTGTCGGGGGAGGAATCTTCGCCGTACTTGCCAATTCCCTGCAGATGTCCTTGATTTTTGGCCTTTTCCGTTTCAGCAAGAAATACTTCAGCGGAGCTCTTCCATATATCTTCCTTGCAGTCATGTGGATAGCGTGGGAGAGGGCATATTTCGATGCCGACATATCATGGCCATGGCTTGTGCTCGGCAATGCCTTCGCCCTCAGCCTGAAGTCCATACAGTGGTATGAATTCACGGGTTCCATGGGTGGCTCGCTCTGGATCTGGGCCTCCAACCTGCTCGTCTTCGCCCTTATGGTATCCTTTTCCAACGGGAACTGGGCTTTCCGTTACAATGCAAAGGCGAAGGCCGCCCTTGTCTCCGCCTGCATAATCGTGATTGCGGCGCCGTTTATCTTCTCCAGGATAGTCTATGACAGCTATGAGGAGAAGCATGATCCTCTTGAAGTGCTTATAGTCCAGCCGAATATTGACCCTTACAACAAGTTCGAGGCTATGTCCCAGGACCAGCAGACAGCCATCCTTCTTGACCAGATAACCAGGGCCCTGCCTGACAGGAAAGTCGCCTCGGGGGATTCGTCCGCTTTCCTCGCGAACCTGGAAAAGCCCCTGCTGGTGCTCGCCCCTGAGACTTTCACCGGGGACATAGTGACCAACGATTACATGCGGAGCCGCACATACAGAAGGTTCATCTCATTCCTGAAGGATTATCCGGGGGTGGACCTCCTTTTCGGGGCGTCGTCATACACTTATAGCGACTCAGACACCGCACCGTCTTACAACGCCAGGAAGATCAGGGACGGACGGTGGGTGGAATCACACAATTCGGCCCTTGTGGTGGACGGGACCGGAAGGAGCGAGATCTTCCACAAAAGCCGTCTTGTAGTGGGGGTGGAGAAGACCCCGTATCCTGCGTTTTTCAGCAAAGTGGACGATATGCTCGGAGGTGTAATGGGAAGGTGTGTCGGGCAGGACAGCATATCCGTGCTTCACTGCGGGGACATACCATTCGGGAGCGTTATCTGCTATGAGTCTGTTTATGGGGAATACTGTACCGGGTATGTGTCGGAGGGGGCGAGATTCCTTGCCGTCATCACCAACGATGCATGGTGGGGTGACACTCCGGGCTACAGGCAGCATCTGAGCTATTCTTCATTACGGGCCATCGAGACGCGCAGAAGCATAGCCAGATGTGCCAACACGGGCATCTCTGCCATAATCGACAAGCGTGGGGAGATACATTCTCCTACACCGTGGTGGGAGCCGGCCGTGATACGCGGTACGCTGGACTTGAATGACGGGATGACCCTGTTTGTCAGGTACGGGGACATTACCGGACGCACCTGCACGTTCATTTTCGTGCTTCTGCTGATGGCCCTTGCCGTAAGGATTATCCTTAGACGGAAGGCGGAGTACTAAAGCAGGGAGAGGTATTTCCCGGTCACTTTCCCTTTCCTGTCCGTGGAGATTATGAAAGGAAGCATCGTGAGGTCGAATGTGTCGAGCAGCACACCGGCTTGCCCGGGGTTTGACGAGAATATCATGTCCATATCCACGAGCAGTACCCTTGTACCTCTGCTCCCGTGGAGGAGCAGGGAATCTGCTGCGTTGATTTCCGCCTTGCACACAGGGCATCCTTCAGTATGGAATATTATGTAGGTCTGCCTGCCTCCTGTCTTGCCGAGCCTGAAGCGCCCCTCTGCAGCCCGTATCTCACCTCCACGGTTCATCTTGAGGACGGCGTCCACCTTTATGTCAGGGATTCTTGCCGATACAGGTGTCTTTGAGAGCAGGTCGTCAAGTATCCTGGCGAAACTCACTATCTTCAGTGAGTCATCCGCTGTCTTCCACACGTCCTTTCCCAGTATCCTGTCCTTTACCAGATGGCCTGTGGCACATCTGTATGCAGCCCCGCGCCTGTTGGTCAAGTAGTACATCAGGTCACCGGTCATCTGCTTGAAGAGAAGTGTGTCGCCCTGCCCGAGGGTGACATCCTCGATATGCTGCGCTATGGCGTCAATGTCCTTGCATTTCACGCTGTCGGCAAATGGGGCGAAAACCTTGTCGAAGAACTTTTCCGACTCCTCTGAACCGTATTCTGCCTCGGCAGGGGCCAGGGCATCTTTCAGCATTTTCTCCAGAGACACGGCATCGAGTCTCCGCCCTGCAATCGTGCCGTCCGGGGCGATGAGGAACAGCCCCGGTGTCTGCATTATGCCGTATTTTATCTGGAAGTCTGAGTCCATTTCCGGGTCCCACAGGTGGAAAATCCGCGTGGAGACAGGGGAGATGTCCATCTGGCTGTGTATGTACTTCATCCATTCCGCCCTGTTCCTGCCTGTGTATATTGCATGGAAATCCACCGGGAATCCGTCGTTTTCGAGTATGCTCCTTAGCATTATGGTCTCCATCCTGCATCGGGCGCAGTCCGGGCTGTAGAAATACAGTATGCTGTATCTCCTGTCCTCCGGTTTGTCCTGCGGACCGAAAAGCCTCACTTCGTTCCCGAGCGAATCTTTCAGCTCAAGTCCAGGGGCCTTCATGCCGATGAGTGAACGCCTGTTGAACTCGGCGAACATCCTCGCTCCCATGAAAGACGCTTCGTCAGGCAGCTTTACCTTGCCCGGTATGAACCATTTGTCGCATACATATACCGCAAGCGCTTCGGCACCCATGATAGGGGAGTCCCTGTAGAAAGAGTAGATGTCTGTCGCGACAGCCTGTCTGACAAGAGAGTCCGAACAAGTCTCTATCAGGAAGTCCACTTCCTTCTCCTGCATGCTGACAGGCTCTGTCACGATGGCTGAAAGGTATTCCCCGACCTTCTGGCTGACAGCCTTGCGCTGAAGGGAGTCCAGGCCGCGGGAGGTCGCTCCCGGGCCTGGCAACGTGTCAGGCACGGAAAGCATCCCGGAATCCGTCCCGTCCACCGGGCGGCTTCCGGAGTGCGGACTTCCGGATGGCATGCTCCCGCCGGCCGCCACCGGAAACAGGGCGGCAAGGCCGTAGAATGCCGCCGCAGCTATGCACGCAAGCGCCTTCATGCCTCCGCCCCGTCCGTATGAAGGTCCACTCCATCGGGTACGAACATGGAAGTGTCCCCGTCGTGCTTTATGATGTCCCTGACTGCAGTCGAGGAGATGTGGGCGAATTCCTGTGCAGTGGGAATGATGATGGTCTCTATTTCAGGAGCGAGCTTCCTGTTGGCATCGGCTATCGACCTCTCGGTCTCGAAGTCTATCATGTTCCTCACGCCGCGGACTATATGGCGAATGCCGAGCTTCCGGCAGATTTCTATGGTCAGGGTGTCATAGTGGATGACACTCACCCCTTTCATCCCGGCCGTGGCCTGGCGGACTATCTCCATTTTTTTCTCTGTGCTGTAGAAGCCTTTCTTGTCGATGTTCACACCGATGGCCACCACTACCTCGTCAAACATGGTCAGGGCCCTTTTCAAAATGTTGAGATGCCCTGCAGTGAACGGGTCGAATGACCCTGGGAATAATGCTTTTCGTGTCATAACTGCCAGTCGATGGGAGTCTTTCCTTCCTTAATCAATATTTCGTTGGTCTTTGAGAAATGCCTGCATCCGAAGAATGCCCCGCGCGCCAGCGGGGAGGGATGCGCGGCTTCAAGCACATGGTGCCTCGTTGTGTCTATCAGCGTCTTCTTGCTCCTGGCGAAGTTCCCCCACAGGAGGAACACCACTCCGGAGCAGTGGTCCGATATGTATTTTATGACAGCGTCAGTGAACTCGGTCCATCCTATGCTGCTGTGGGATGCCGGGGAGCCTGCCCGGACGGTGAGCACGGCGTTGAGCAGGAGCACCCCCTGCCTTGCCCATTTTTCCAGGTCTGGGTACCCGCTCATCTGTATCCCGAGGTCATCGTGTATCTCCTTGAAAATGTTTTTCAGAGATGGCGGTGCCGGCATGTCCGCAGGTACTGAGAATGACAGCCCCATAGCCTGTCCGGGCCCGTGATACGGATCCTGTCCGAGTATAACCACCTTGACACTGTCAACCGGGGTAAGCTCGAATGCCTTGAAAATCTGGCTCCCAGGCGGGTAGATGCGCCTTCCTTCCTCCTTCTCCTTATGAAGAAAGCGCACCAGCGAGGCGAAATACGGTTTCTCGAATTCACCTGCCAGTGCGTCTTTCCAGCTCTGTTCTATCTTTACATCCATCAGAATATAGCGTTGATTACATCCTCTATGTTTTTGACATAGACAAATGTAAGTCCTTTTATGTAGATTTCCTTGATATCCTCGACATCTTTTCTGTTGTCCTCGGAAATTATGATGGTATGTATCCCGGACCTTTTGGCGGCAAGGATTTTTTCCTTTATGCCTCCGACAGGGAGTACCCTGCCCCTGAGAGTCATCTCTCCGGTCATGGCGATGCCGCCCTTTATCTGCTTGCCCCTCAGTGCGGAAATCATGGAGCTTACCATGGTTATACCTGCCGACGGCCCGTCTTTCGGGACGGCCCCCTCCGGCACATGGACATGTATGTCTTTCTGGGCAAACTCCTCTGACGTCATTTCGGCCAGCTGCGGGTGCGCCTTTATGTACTGGTATGCTATGGTGGCGGACTCTTTCATCACGTCACCGAGGTTTCCTGTCATGGAAAGTACCCCCTTCCCGTTGCTTACCGAGCTTTCTATGAAGAGGATCTCCCCTCCCATCTCGGTCCATGCGAGCCCGGTGACTACGCCAGGGGCCTCGTTGCCCTTCTGCATGTCATGGAAGCTGGTAGGAAGCCCGAGGTACTCTCTCAGGTGTTCGGGCCTGATTACTGACGGGTAGTCTTCCCCGAGGGCTATTTTCTTGGCTGTCACCCTGGCGACTTTCGCGATCTGCTTCTCCAGCCCCCTGACACCTGACTCCCGTGTGTACTTGTCTATGATGGCGGCTATAGCCGAAGGGCTGAACCTCAGCTCCTTCTTGCTGAGCCCGTGCTCCTCGAGCTGCCTCGGGATGAGATAGTCCTTTGCAATGGCGGCCTTCTCCTCAGCCAGGTATCCGCTCACCTGGATCATCTCCATCCTGTCCCTGAGGGCCGGCTGTATGGTGGCGGTCGTGTTGGCAGTCGTGATGAAAAGCACGTTGGAAAGGTCGTAGTCTATATCAAGGTAGTTGTCGTGGAACGTGGTGTTCTGTTCCGGATCCAGCGCTTCCAGCAGGGCTGAAGAAGGGTCTCCCTTGAAATCGCTGCTTATCTTGTCTATCTCATCCAGCACAATCACCGGGTTGGACGTGCCCGCCCGGTTTATCCCGTTGAGGATCCTGCCGGGGAGTGCACCGATGTATGTCTTCCTGTGTCCCCGGATTTCAGACTCGTCATGCAGTCCGCCGAGCGCTATCCTGACATATTTGCGGCCCAGGGCACGCGCTATGGATTTGCCGAGGCTTGTCTTTCCTACTCCCGGAGGGCCCCAGAGGCAGAGTATCGGCGACTTCATGTTCCCTTTGAGTTTCAGGACCGCCAGGTACTCTATTATCCTTTCCTTGACTGTCTCCAGCCCGAAATGGTCCTTGTCCAGTACCTTCTGGGCATGTTTCAGGTCCAGGTTGTCCTTGGACATCTCTCCCCACGGGAGGTCGAGCATGAACTGAATGTAGTTGTACTGCGTGCTGTAGTCAGGGGAGTTAGGGTTGCATCTCTCCAGCTTCGCCATCTCCTTCTCGAAGATCTCCTTCACCTGGTCAGGCCATATCTTGGTCTCGGCCTTGGCACGGAACTTCTCGAAATCCTCCATCTCGTCCATCCCCAGCTCTTCCTGAATGGTACGCAGCTGGTTGTTCAGGTAGTATTCCCTCTGCTGCTGGTCGATCTCGCTCTTCACCTTCTGGTTGATGTCCTGCTTTATCTTGAGCAGCTCGATCTGCGTATCGAGTACGGCCAGGAGCTTCATCGCCCTGGTCTTGAGGTCGCCGTACTGCAGAAGTTCCACCTTGTCCATGAAGTTCTCCACATCGATTGTAGTGGCTATGAAGTTCACCAGGAATTCGAAACTGTCGATGGACCTCAGTGCAGCCATCGCCTCCTTAGGCACGAAGGACGAATATTTCAGGATGGTCACGGCCTTTTCCTTCAGGGCCTCGCCTATCATCCTGACATTCTTGTCAGACGCATCCGGGGTAGTGTCGGCAAGGTAGTGCACCTGTCCGAGCATGTATGGTTCGTACTCCACAATGGAGTCTATCTCGAACCTCCTGAACCCCTGCAGGATGGCAGTGATGGTGCCGTCAGGCATCTCGAGTGTCTTCACGATTTTCGCCACTGTCCCGAAACTGTACAGGTCCTCTTTCTTCGGGTCCTCGACGGAAATGTCGTTCTGGGGTACCGCCCCTATGAAGTTGTTGTTCTTCTCCGCGTCCTCTATGAGCCTTATCGACTTCTCCCGGCCTATGGTGATCGGATATACCGCTCCCGGGAACAGGACTGCGTTGCGCAGTGCGAGGATAGGGAGAGAATCCGGAAGGTCCTTCTCGTCAATCTTGATGAATCCGTCACCAGGGATGACAGGTATGATGCTGACCTCTGATCCTGAGGATGCCAATATGTCTTTAATTTCTTTCATATCTTGCCAATATATATAATAGGAATGTCTTTTCTGCCAAAATGTCAGTACGGTGTCATTTCAATTCCGGAGCGCGTCTATGGTCAATCTCTGTGCCACAGCCTGCCATGTTACTTCCTTCTCTGACTTCCTCCTGCCGCCGGTGCGCAAATGTAAGACGAAAAAGGCAATAAAAATTCATTTACAATTTTGAATATTAAAAAAATAACTCTACTTTTGCACTCCTGTTTCCGAACAAAACAAATGGATTTAAAATACAATTGATTATGACTAAAGCAGAAATCGTAAACGAAGTTTCAAAAGCTACAGGCATCGAGAAAATCGCAGTGCAGTCTGTAATCGAGGCGTTCATGGACTCTGTGAAAGGTTCTCTTGCAAAGGGTAATCCGGTGTACCTCAGGGGCTTTGGCAGCTTCATCATCAAGCACAGGGCTGAAAAGACAGCGAGGAACATAACTCAAAGCACTACAATGACTATCCCAGCTCACGATATTCCGGCTTTCAAGCCAGCCAAGGTTTTTGTGAACGAGGTAAAAAAATAATTGTTTTTTAAAAATTTAATATTATGCCAAGCGGTAAGAAAAGAAAGAGACATAAGATGGCAACGCACAAGCGTAAAAAACGTTTGCGCAAGAACAGGCACAAGAAGAGAAAGTAGTATCTCGGTCTGCCATTTTAGCAGTTGCTGAATTGAAGAGGCTGTCCGGACATTGGTGGGCAACCTCTTTTTCTTTTTAATAACAAAGGTCAATGGATGAATCTGTCAAGGATCTTATTGTAGATGTCAATTCGACGGAAGTCTCGATAGCACTGATGGAGAATCACCGGCTTATCGAGCTCAACAAGGAGTCCAGCAAGGGGCACAGTTTTTCTGTGGGGGATGTATATCTCGGCAAGGTGAAGAAACTTCTTCCTGCCCTCAACGCTGCCTTTGTGGACATAGGGGACGAGAAGGAGGCATTCGTGCATTATCTGGATCTGGGCCTGTATTTCAACTCGTTCGACGAGTTCGTCAGGAGGCTCAACCCGAACGCCGACAAGAAAGGGATCTATTCTCATATAAAGATAGGCCCCGTACTTGAGAAGGAGGGCAAGATCGAAAATGTGCTGAGCCCCGGACAGATGGTCATAGTCCAGATAGTCAAGGAGCCTATCTCCACGAAAGGGTCACGGCTGACAGCAGAGATTTCATTGGCAGGACGGAACGTAGTGCTTCTTCCTTTCGCAGAAAAGGTGAGCGTATCCCAGAAGATTTCCTCCAAGGAGGAGAAACGGAGGCTCGAGGCACTTGTGAAGAACATATTGCCCAAGAACTATGGGGCCATCATACGTACGGCGGCCGAAGGAAAGAATGCCGCTGTGCTTGATGCGGAAATCAGATCGCTGATCGACAAGTGGGAAAGCTCATGGGACAAGATAGCAAGATCAAAGTCTGTCCAGCTGCTTTTCACTGAGTACAGCAAGACCACCACAATCCTCAGGGACCTTCTTAATGACTCGTTCTCAAATATCTATGTGAATGACGAGTCCGTATATGAAGAGACCCGGAAGTATATTTCACTGATTTCCCCTGAGCAGGAGAAAATTGTGAAACTGTACAGGGAAAACACGCCTATCTTCGACCATTTCGAGGTCACACGGCAGATAAAGAGTTCTTTCGGGAAGGTGGTGCCCATAAGGCAGGGGGCATATCTGGTAATAGAGCACACAGAGGCTCTGCATGTGATAGACGTGAACAGCGGTACGCGTTCAAAGAACAAGGAACAGGAGCAGAACACATACGACGTGAACTGCTACGCCGCTGAAGAAATCGCCAGGCAGCTTCGTCTGCGGGACATGGGCGGTATCGTGATAGTGGATTTCATAGACATGGAGTCCGTTGAGCACAGGAACATGCTCTTCAAGCACATGCAGGAACTTATGCAGAACGACAGGGCAAAACATAACCTGCTGCCGCTCACCAAGTTCGGCCTGATGCAGATAACACGCCAGAGAGTGCGCCCGGCGATAGAGATAAATACCACCGAAGTATGTCCCGTATGTCACGGGACCGGAAAAATATCTTCGAGCGTGGTAATCGATGAGGCGATAGAGAGGAAACTTTCATACTATGTCACGGAAAACGGGATGCAGTCATTTATCCTGAAAGTGAGCCCGATTCTGGGGGCATATCTGACGAGAGGTTTCTCTTCCATAGTGCGCAAGTGGAAAAAAAAGTACAAGTGCAAGATACGGGTGGTGGAAGTCACGGACTTCTCAGTCCTGCAGAATGAATTGTTCAATGAAAATGGGGACAGGCTTGATGCCTGATCCCCATTTTTTTCATAAATTTGCCTCCCAAAATGAGACAGAGATGCCAGAAAGCTACAAGGATACTATGACCCTGACGGATGCGGAGAAAATCTCCGGTCCCTCGGCCTTCAACATTATGATAAAGCCCGCCGGTTCGCTTTGCAACCTGGACTGCAACTATTGCTATTATCTTGACAAGGCGGAGATATACGGGGGCAGGGAACCCCGCATGAGCCTCGACATGCTCGAGACCCTGGTGAGGGAATACATCGCTGCCAACGATGTCCCGGAGGTCACCTTCAACTGGCATGGAGGCGAGCCTCTTGTCCTCGGCATCGGCTTCTACAGGAAGGCGGTCGAGCTGGAGCGGAAATACGCGGCGGGCAAGACCGTGCGCAACACCCTCCAGACTAACGGTACCCTGATCAATCAGGAGTGGGCGTCTTTTTTCAGGGAAAATGATTTCCTCATCGGGATTTCCATTGATGGACCGCAGGACATCCATGACAGGTACAGGAAAGACAAGGGCGGCGCCCCGACCTTCGACAAGGTGATGCGGGGGATAAACATCCTCTACCGTACCGGAGTCCAGTACAACACGATGTCCACCGTCAACAAGGCATCCGAAGGAAGGGGACTGGAAGTTTATAATTTTCTCAAGTCATTGGGTACCAGATATATGCAGTTTATGCCTGTGGTGGAGCACGTAAAATATCCCCCTCTCCCTAACGGCAGGCCCGACAAGGGCGCCAGACCGTATATTGTGGACCCGTCCGAGGATGGGGCTGTCATTGCGTCATGGTCCGTGGGCTCCCTTGCCTTCGGCAAGTTCATGTGCGACATTTTCGACTGGTGGGTCAGGAACGATGTCGGAAGATGGTTCGTGAATCTTTTTGACGCCACGCTAGCAAGCTGGTGCGGTGCCATGCCCGGCACATGCGCCTATGCCGAGACTTGCGGGGGCAACTCAGTTATCGAGCATAACGGGGACCTGTACCCATGCGACCATTTCGTCTATCCCAAGTACAGGCTCGGCAACATCTATGAGGACGACCTGCGCACAATGATGACATCGGCTGCCCAGGTGAAGTTCGGCATAGGGAAGAGGAACAACCTCCCTTACAAATGCATGAAATGCAAGTTCGGCTTCGCCTGTCATGGCGAGTGTCCGAAACACAGGTTCAACAGGACCGAGTCCGGGGAGACCGGGCTCAACGCCCTGTGTGAAGGCTATCTGAAGTTCTACTCCCATGTTGCCCCGTACATGGACAAGATGAAGGAACTCCTTTCTCTCAGGCAGGCCCCTGCCGGGGTCATCCCCTGGGCGCGCATGAGGTCCGGGATCTGAGGGTGCTTCCGTACGCTTTCCACTTGAAAACACGACATACTGTTAACCGATTTTAGATATGAAACGAATTTTGACGATTCTGACATTTTCCTTCCTTGCGGCATCGGCTTCGATGGCCCAGGACGGGAAGGAGTACAAGGCCTACATGGTCTCCAACGCGCATTTCGACTCCCAGTGGAACTGGGATGTCCAGAAGTCCATCAGCGAATACATCCCCAAGACGATGGACCGCAATCTTTTCCTCCTGGAGAAATATCCGGGATACATATTCAACTTCGAAGGCGGGGTGAAGTATTCCTGGATGAAGGAGTATTTCCCGGAGAAGTACGAGATGGTCAAGGAGTACATCAAAGCCGGGAGATGGCATGTTACAGGAAGTACCTGGGACGCCACCGACGTGAATGTCCCTTCACCGGAGTCTTTCACCAGAAACATCCTCTATGGACAGCATTTCTACCGCGATGAATTCGGAGTGGAAGGGACGGACATCTTCCTTCCGGACTGCTTCGGATTCGGGTGGACACTGCCTACTGTGGCTGCACATTCCGGCCTGATCGGGTTCTCAACACAGAAGCTGCAGTGGAGGAACAGGCCGTTCTACGGAGACAGCAAGATTCCTTTCGAGATAGGCCTCTGGGAGGGTATCGACGGCTCGCGGATCATGCTTGTGGCCGATGCGCACAACTACACCACTAAGCTCCGTTATGAGGACCTGAGCCACAGCCGTCGTCTTATCGGGCTTGCCAAGGACAACGGAGTAAACGCCGTCTATCATTACTACGGTACAGGCGACACCGGCGGATCCCCGACTATCGAGTCGGTCCGTACAGTGGAGCACAGTCTTGCAGGCGACGGCCCGGTGGAGATAATAAGTGCCGAGAGCGACCGCCTGTACAAGGATTATTTGCCTTATGAGAACCACCCCGAGCTTCCTGTATGGGACGGAGAGCTTCTGATGGATGTCCATGCTACGGGCTGCTATACATCCCAGGCTGCCATGAAGTTCTACAACAGGAGGAACGAGCAGATCGCCGATGCGGCAGAGCGCAGTGCAGTGGCTGCGGACTGGCTCGGGACTTCGGATTATCCGCAGGAATTCCTTAACGAAGCATGGAAACGCTTTATCTGGCACCAGTTCCATGACGACCTCACCGGGACGAGCATTCCGCGTGCATACGAATTCTCATGGAATGACGAGCTTATCTCCATGAAACAGTTCTCCGATGTGCTGACATCTTCGGTAGGGGCTGTATCCCGCGAGATGGATACGGACGTGAAAGGCATGCCGCTGGTGGTTTACAATGCTGCCGGGTTCCGTGTCGATGACATCGTTGAGGCATCCCTCCCGTATCTCGGCAGGAAAGTCTCTGTATATGACGGCGCTGGCAGGCCGGTGGCATGCCAGGTACTCTCGTCCGATGAAGCCACAGGTACCAGGATTCTGTTCAACGCATCCGTGCCTGCTGCCGGATATGCGGTATATGATGTGAGGAAAGGAGGAAGGAAGGCCGCCGCTTCAGTAAGCGCCTCCGGGAATGTGATCGAGAACAGTGTATATAAGGTCACCCTTGACGGCAACGGGGACATCTGCTCCATCGTGGACAAGCGTGACGGCAGGGAACTGGTGGAGAAAGGCAAGGCTGTCCGCCTGGCACTTTTCACGCACAACCCTTCCTACAACTGGCCAGCATGGGAGATTATCAAGAGCACCATGGACGCGGAGCCTGTCCCTGTGTCTGACAATGTAGAAGTTACTGTGGCAGAGGCAGGTCCTGTAAGAGGTGCGCTCAGGGTGGAAAGAACGCACGGGGATTCGCGCTTCGTGCAGTATGTGACTCTTTACGAGGGAGGCCAGAGCGACCGCATCGACATCCGCAACGAAATCGACTGGCAGACCACCGATGCCCTGCTGAAAGCCGAATTCCCTCTCTCTGTATCCAATCCGGAGGCTGTCTATGATCTCGGCGTAGGCTCCGTGGCCCGCGGGAACAATACCGATATCGCATACGAGGTCTATGCACAGCAGTGGGCCGACCTGACTGAAGAGGACGGAGCCTACGGCGTTTCTGTCCTCAATGACAGCAAATACGGCTGGGACAAGCCCTCTGACAACACACTCCGTCTCACCCTCCTGCACACTCCTTCTACCCAGGGACGCTATACATACCAGAGCAGGCAGGACTTCGGACACCATATCTTCACATATTCGATCGTAGGCCATGCCGGAGATTTCCGTACTGCAGGGACAGTAAGGAAAGCCGAAGTGCTCAACCAGCCTCTGAAGGCATTCTTCGTCGGAAAGCACCGCGGAGCTCTCGGCCGCACCTTCTCGTTCGCGGAGTCGCTTGACGGGAATGTGGCTCTCCGCGCCCTCAAGCATGCGGAGGACACTGACGCCTACGTGGTCAGGTTCTACGAGACAGCCGGTTCCGGCGCTACGGATGCAAAGATCCGTTTCGCTTCGGACATCATCATGGCCAAGGAACTCAACGGCAATGAGGATGTAAAGGGAAATGCCTCATTCTCAGGCAATGAACTTGCTTTCTCCATCTCTCCTTACGGTATGAAGACCTTCATGGTGAAGCTGAAGGGCTACGGCAAGGAGACATCCGCCGTGGAGTCGGTTCCTGTCGTGCTTCCTTATAATGCCAAGGCTGCATCTTACAATGCTTTCCGTTCCGATGTCAACTTCGACGGGAAGGGCAATTCCTTCGCTGCGGAGCTTCTTCCGGAGGAAATAATGTACAGGGGAGTGAGGTTCGTCCTTCAGGACGGTACCGTGGAGAATGCTGTCAAGTGCAATGGTGACACTGTCGCCCTTCCTGCCGGGGACTACAACAGGCTCTACCTCCTTGCTGCATCCACTTTAAGGGATACCGAGTCCTCATTCAAGGTCGGGGACACAGTGTATGAGACTGTCGTGCCGTACTACAGCGGATTTGTCGGACAGTGGGGCCATACAGGCCATACCGAGGCCTTCCTCAAGTCTGCCGGAGTGGCGTATGTCGGGACACACAGGCATAGCATGATAAAGAATGCCGATCTTCCTTATGAGTTCGCATACATGTTCTGCATCGGACTTGACATTCCTGAAGGAGCCACGGAACTGGTGCTGCCTGACGATCCGGATATCGTGGTTTTCGCGGCATCCGCAGCCGATGACAAGAACAATGTGGTTACACCTGCATCCGACCTTCTCCGCGTCTGCCTTCCGGAGCCGGAGGCTTCAGCCTCTATCGGCTCCAGGGACAACCTCCTGGCCGGAAAGCCGGTAGTCGAGTGTACCGGACAGACCGGTGAAGGCGAGAGGGCGGAACTTGCCACAGACGGCAATCCTGAGACCAAGTGGTGCGATGTAAGCGGGGCGAAGCCGAAGTACATCACCGTGGATCTCGGCAAGGATACCGGGATAAAGGGATGGTATGTGATGACTGCAGGTCTTGAGTCCCTCGACTATATCGCCAAGGAGTACAGCCTGCAGGTAAAGGCTGACGGCCAGAGCGAATGGAAGACAGTGGATACCGTCTATGACAATACCGATCTCGAGACAGACCGTCTCCTCGCCGAGCCTGTAGCCGCACGCTATGTGAGACTGTCGGTTTCAAAACCGGACCAGAGCGAAGGCGCCGCTGCCAGGATATACGAGTTCAAGGTCTATTGATATGTGATACGGCCGGACACCGCACCGGTGTGATGCCGTCATCGACCGAGGGTGGGCGACAGTGGATGGAATCCCTGTCTGCCCACTTTTTGAATCGGCGCGATCAGGGCAATCTTTTCGCCCTCATTGATATTTAAGCCTATATGCTCGAATAGATATTGATCACCGGTCCAGGCGGCTTTTCAACTGCGCTGTGTGCGAGCGTGTTACCGTGACTTCTTTCCTGTCTGGTGTGCAGAGAACAAGCGAGAGCCTGTTTTCCGGCAGAGGGAGAATGCCGGTGACACTGTCCAGGGAGACAATGCACTGTCTTGAAATCTTCATGAACCTTTCAGGGTCAAGTTGTGCCGCGAGTTCATCGAGACGCATGTCCAGGAGCCCTGACGAACCGTCCTTGAGATAGACGGTGGCATATCCGAACTCAATGCAGATGCAGGCTATATTTTCTGTCGGCACTACCGCTATCGAGGCTCCCCGCCCTATTAGAAGCCGCCGTCGCCAGGATTGGGTGCCACTGCCCATCTGGGCGACGGCAGCCTGAAGCACAGAAATGGACAGGGGGGTGTGGAATCTGTCGAACTTCTCCAGGGCTCTGGATATCCCTTCATCGGTGACAGGTTTGAGAAGGTAGTCGATACAGTTGTATTCGAATGCTTTTATCGCATATTCGTTATACGATGTAGTGAATACTACTGCAGCATCGGTCTTGACGCGGGAGAAAATTCCGAAACTGAGTCCGTCTTCAAGGCGGATGTCCGCGAATATCAGATCAGGTGAATTTGTCAGGAGAAACCCGACAGACTCCCTGATATTTCTGGTCACACCCTGGATTTCGGCATCAGGACGTATCTGCCGGAGTTTGCGGACAAGGAAATTCGCCGGCATTGTCTCGTCTTCTATGACAAGTATCTTCATTGTATGTCCTCCTCGTATATTATCGGTATCCTGACAGAGAATGTACCCTGTGCAGATTCCACTTCTATATGTTTGTTGCAGTAGAAATCATAGAATGCGTCAAGATTCTTCAGTCCGATCTTTTCTGACGGGACAGGATCCAGGAGCGGAATGATATTGTTTCTTACTGTGACATACTCTCCGTCTGAGCCTATCGTGATAGAGAGGGGGCGTGCAGATGAGTGTGCGTTATGTTTCATTGCGTTCTCTACAAGGGTCTGGAGTGACATGGTCGGGAGGTGGCCATCCAGGCGGCGTATTCCGTCGCCGATGACGAGGCTGACTTCTCCTGGCTCCGGCCGGAGAAGATCCATGAACATTTCCACGGACCGCACTTCATCCGAGATATGCGCCAGATGCCGGTTCCTGTTACGGAGCATATACCTGTACAGCCCTGTCAGTCTGTTCATGTATCGTTCCGCTTCCGTAGGGTCGATGTATATCAGTTCGGAGAGAGTGCTGAACCTGTTGAAGATAAAATGCGGATCTGTTTGCAGCGCCAGTCTGTCAAGTTCCGCTTTCCTCATTTTTCCCTCCACTTCCCGCAGGTTGATTATGAGCGCATTGCTGAAAAGAAGACTTGCAATCACGGTAGTGGACAGCACATCGGAAAACAATGTCTCAAGAAACACGGTATCAGAGTCCGGATACAGGAGACGGTAGAAAGTCGCCATCAGGCAGGATACAGCCAACACGAAAAGCACAAGTGTCAAAATGTATTTCACCATGCTGCTTTGCGAATAGCCTTTCCTGAAGAAATGCCAGATGGCCCAGTGGCAGTATAGTATGGTCGCTTCTGTCAGGAAGACCGTCTCGAGGAAAATCTGCAGCAGATTCATCAGATGGTCCGTAAAAGTGGCTTCCATGAAGAAATCCGACCTGAAATTCAATGACAACCATATCAGTATATTGACTGATGTGGTTGTCAGTATCATCACGGTATGGAACCCCTTTTTCTTAGTGAAGATGAATCCATACCGGTCCAATATGGTATTTTTCCCTGTCTTGTTCATCAGAACTCTATCCCGATTGAAATCTTTGGCATCGCCTTGGCTCCCGTGGCAGGTCCGGTGCCATAGAGGAACACGGATGCTCCTACAGAGAGGTCAAGTCCGACTTTATGGTTGAATGTCCAGTTCCATCCTATGTGAGGGTCAAGCTCGAATGCTTTTTGGAAAGCATTTCCGGAAAGGTCCTTGAAAGCTATGCAGTAACCGGCCTGAATGCCTGCAGTCGGCGTGCTGTTTTTCTTCAGGAGATATGCCTTGTAATCGGCATACAAGTGCCCGAACGCCGGAATCTCGCCTACAGGTGCCGTGAAGAAACCGATTCCTGCTCCGAGGTAGTGATGCCCGTTGAACATATATCCGTGCGAGGTGTCCAGGCCCAGGAAGACGAGCCTGTCCGTAAGTGATACACTTCCTTTGTATCCCGAAGTCCTGAAAAAAGGCAGGTCTCCCGAAGTCTTCCCTTCCGCCGGTTCTGTATTTCCGGCAAGAAGGAGTGCCAGGGCCAGGAGGATTGTCAGAACATTTTTTCCATATTTAGCCAGTGCACAAGTGATAGTAATTATTTTGTAATGCATAAATTAAGATGTTTAATTCTGTGGCAAATATATGTTGGCTTTGCTGTCATTGCAAACCGGAACTCCCGGTCTGCCGGAAAACGGACCTGGACTGCATCTTTCAGGCTGTGAACTGCATTTGCCTGGAAGACAGTCGATACCGTTTATGAAAACACCGAACTTGAGACGGACAGGCTTGGGCTTTATTTGCTACATACAGGAAAGCTCCAGCCAGCGGTTTTCCTTTGTTTCTATTTCTGCAAGTATTTCCCCGATGCGCTGAGAGGCTTCCTGCAGCTGCCCGTATTGGAGGGTGCCGCTGTTCAGGTCGGCTTCCAGGGCCGCTTTCTCTGCGTTGAGGCTTTCCAGGTCCTTTTCAAGCTGTTCCAGTTCCCGCTGCTCCTTGTATGACAGTTTCTTCCTGGCCGGAGCCTGTCCTGCGTCAGGTTTTGCAGCCAGGGATTTTCCTTTCGCTTCCTTTGCCGTCTTTTCTGCGGCCCTTTCTTCGGAGCGCTGCCTGGCCTCGTATTCTTTGATGAACTCCCTGTACTGGCTGTAGCTCCCGATGAAGTCCTTGATCACCCCGTCTCCGCAGAACACGAAAAGATGGTCCACGAGCCTGTCGAGGAAGTGCCTGTCATGCGATACTATGATAAGCGAGCCCCCGAACTCTTTCAGATATTCCTCCAGGACGTTGAGTGTCACGATGTCCAGGTCGTTGGTCGGCTCGTCGAGCACCAGCAGGTTGGGCTGCTTCATAAGGATGGTGAGCAGGTAGAGGCGGCGTTTCTCGCCCCCGCTGAGTGTCCCTATCTTGTTGTTGAGCATGTCATGAGGGAAAAGGAACTGGTTCAGGAGCCTGGTGTCGTTCACGGTCTCCAGCACTGTGTCCTCAGGGTTGAAAGACATCCCGCTCTGCCGGTAGTAGCCTATTTTCAGAGACTCTCCGCGCTCTATCTCTCCTGTCAGCAGGCCTTTCCCATTCCTCTGCTCAGGAGGCATCGCGGTGTACTCCTGAGGGTCTGTGCATACCATCTCCGGAGTATAGTTACCAGTGAGAAGGTTGATGAACGTGCTTTTCCCGGCCCCGTTGCGTCCCACTATGCCGACTTTCTCGTATCTCTGGAAATTGTATGTGAAATGGTCAAGATAGCATTTGTCCCCGTAATGGAACGATACATCCTTGCAGTTGATTATCTTGCTTCCCAGACGGGAGCTTCCCTGCACTTCCGCCAGTGAAACCTGTTTCTGCGTATATACCTGCGATGCCCTGTCCTTCAGGTCATAGAAAGCGTCTATCCTGTATTTCGCCTTTCCTGTGCGCGCCTGCGGTGTGCTGCGCATCCACTCGAGCTCGCGGCGCAGGATGTTGCGGACCTTGTCGGTCTCGGCGTTGTAGTTGGCGATACGGTCCTCGCGTTTTTCGAGGTAGTTCTCGTAGTTCCCTCTGTAAGTGTATATCGCGCCGTGGTCCATCTCCATTATAGTGTTGCACACATGGTCCAGGAAGTACCTGTCATGCGTTACCATGAGCAGGGTACAGCGCGAACGGGACAGGTAGCCCTCCAGGAACTCTATCGCGTCTATGTCCAGGTGGTTGGTAGGCTCGTCCATGATGAAGAAGTCCGCTTCCGATGCGAGCATCTCGACTATGGCCACGCGCTTCACCTCGCCTCCGGACAGTTCCTTCATCTTCTGGTCCGGATCCTTGAGACGGAAACTCGTCAGCAGGCTTTTCACCCTCCGTTCGTATTCCCAGTAATGCTCCTGGTCCAGATGCCTGGTGAACTCCGTGCTGTGGTCCATTATCTGGTCCATGATTCCCTTTTCCGGGTCATGCTCGTACTCCTGCTCCAGGAACGCTATCCGTATGTCTTTCAGAAACATGATCTTGCCGCCGGAGTCGGACTCGTCCTTGCCTGCGAGAATCCTCATGAGTGAGGTCTTGCCAGTGCCGTTCGGAGCGATCAGTGCAATCTTGTCGCCCTCGTTTATATTGAAGCCTATATGCTCGAAAAGGACCTTCGGCCCGTAGGATTTCGAGATGTTCTCTATCTGGAGATAACTTGCCATAAAAACATGATGTCTGGAAAAATGCCTGCAAAGATAGGCAATAACCTCCGTATTGGGAAGAGTCTCATGCTTTTATCTGGCAAGAAACTGTTTGAATTTTTACATAAAAATTCAAAACTGTTTCTTAAAAATAACGTCAGTTCGACGAATTTATGTTTAACAATATTATGTTAAAAATCAATATTTTATCATTTATGACCGGATTTCTTACAGAAATCCTGTCTGTCCACCCCCAGTCACCTGACGGTGACAGCCCCGGTGGGGCATGCGCCTCCGCTTCGCTCCGCCGGCACCTTCACTGC